>NZ_JCBAJP010000007.1:0-168173 GCF_059772285.1 Rubrobacter sp. M3-4 | reverse complement strand
AGGGAGGGGCCGTGTCCGGGATGCCCGGAGGAGAACATGGGGCGCCTGCGCCAGGATCTGAACCACCTCATCAGCGCCGCCCTGCTGGCCTCGGTGGTGGCGACCGCGCTCACCGGCGTGGTCGCCCACCTGTGGGACCTGAACGACTTCTGGTACCACACCTACTCCGGGTACGTCATGGCGGCTTTCGCGTTGGTGCACGTAGTCCTCAACTGGGGGCGCCTGACCGGCTACGCGCGCTTCCGCTTCAGCCGTAGAGGATCGAGGAGGAAGAGAGCGGCTCCCGCTGCCGCACGGGCACCCGCCCGCCATCGGGTGCTCCGTGTAGCCGGGCGTGCCGTCGTCTCGCGGCGGGGTTTTCTGGCGCTGGTCGTCGGGGGTGCGGGCGGCTTCCTGACCGGACAGAGGATGGGCGGGGCGCGCTCGATCCCGGAGGGATCGGACCTGGGCCTGCTCTACCACCAGTGGAGCAAGCCCGGCGCGATGGACCTGTTCGGCGCGGTCTCCGACTGGGGTGGGCGTCCACCGCTCTACAAGACCTACGAGGGCGCGCCCAGAGTCGTGCTGCCGAAGCCGCGCCTGGATGGCGGGCTGCCTACCGAGGAGGCGATGGAGCGCCGCCGCTCGACCCGCGAGTACTCCGGTGAGCCGATGACGCTCGGGGAACTCTCCCGGGTGCTTTACCTGGTGGACGGCATAAGCAGCGAGCGCTGGGGCTACAAGCTGCGGACCGCACCGTCCTCGGGAGCGCTCTACCCCGTGGAGATCTACCCGGTCGTCCACGGCGTGAGAGGGCTCCTGCCCGGCGTCTACCACTACGATTTCAGGGAACACGCGCTGGAGAGGCTGCGTGCGGGCGATATGCGCGACGAGGTCGTGCGCCAGGGGCTCGGGCAGCGGTTCCTCGGCCGGTGCAACGCGGTTTTGATCCTCACCCTCATCTTCCAGCGGATGCGCTTCAAGTACCGGGACCGCACCTACCGCTACGGCCTGATAGAAGCCGGACACCTGGGGCAGAACCTCTACCTCGCGGCCACCTCGATGGGGCTCGGGGCGTGCGCGGTCGGCGCCTTCCTGGACGACCGGGTGAACGGCATGCTCGGCGTGGACGGCAGGGAAGAGGCGGCGATCTACATGCTCGGCGTCGGCAGGGTGTGACCGGGTGTGTTCATCCGGGCGTGCACCGGACTCAGACGCGTCCCCACACCTTCTCCGCCGTCTCTATCACCACCCGGAGCTTGTGCTCCTCGTCCTCCGGTGTCAGGGCGTTGCCGATGACCGAGGTTGCGAACCCGCACTGGGGGCTTATCGCCAGCCGCTCGAGCGGGACGTAGCGGGCCGCCTCGCGGATGCGTGCTTCTAACTCCTCCACGGTCTCGCGGCGGGGGTTCTTGGTCGTCACCAGCCCGAGGACCGCCGTCCTGTCCTCCGGCAGGTGTCGCAGGGGCTCGAAGGTGCCGCTTCTCTTATCGTCGTACTCGAGCATGAGCCTCCCGGCGTTTATGCCGCCGAAGATCCTCCGCGCCAGCGGCTCGTAGGAGCCGGAGACGAGCCAGCGGCTGCCCTGGTTGCCCCGGCAGAGGTGGAACGCGAAGGTCACGCCGGGATGATCCCCGATGACGTGGTTGTCCAGCTCGACGCCGCGGGTGAGCCAGCGGTCGAGGTCCCAGCCGCGCGCCTCGTAGAACGCCCGGGTCTTCGGGTCCAGGAGCAGCGGGTAGTGGGGGGCGTCGAGCTGGATGTAGGTGGCCCCGAGCCGCACCAGCTCCTCGACCTCCTCCCGCAAGAGCCGCGCCACGTCCTCCAGGAACTCGTCGAGCGTCGGGTAGGCCTCTCTGGAGACCTCCGGAGACCAGAAGCTGGCGTACAGGGAAGGGCTCGGGAGCGTGACCTTGATGGTCCTGTCCGTGCGCGCCCGGGCGTAGACGAACTCCTCGACCGAGAGGTTGCGTACGCGCCGGAGCTTGCCGACGACACCGAGGTTCTGTGGCCGCTCGGTCCTCTTGTCTCCCACCCGCTCGTCGCCGTGCCACTCGCCCCAGAGGTAGGCGTCCAAGGTGTGGGGACCGAAACCCTCGGTGGCCTCGACGAGCTGGCTCTGGAAGGACTCCCGGCGCATCTCGCCGTCGGTCACGACAGAGAGCCCCACCCGCTCCTGCAACGCGAGGGCCTCGTCCACGGCCCGATCCTCGACGCGCTTGAAATCCGCCGCGGAGAGCTCGCCCGCCGCGCGGCGCTCCCTGGCCTCGAGCAGGTAGGGGGGACGCAGCAGGCTCCCGACCACGTCGGCGCGGGCGGAGATCATACGCCGGGTGAGCGCTCCCCGACGACCTCCACGTCGTCGCGGTACGCCTCGTAAGCCCTGGTGTACTCCATGACCCGCGCGACTTCGGAGACGAACTCCTCGTCGTATCCGGCGCGCTTCAGCAAATAGAAGCCCATCTCCATCCCGGAGGAGATGCCGCCTGCCGTCAGGATGCGCCCGGCGTCCACGACCCGGGCCCGGCTGACTCTGCAGGCGGGCGCGATGTCGGCGAGGCGATCGATCGGGGGCTTGCCGTTCGGGGGCTTCTCGGTGTTGTCCGGCTCCTTGCGGTTGGTCGCGGCGAGCCCGTCGAGCAGGCCCATCTTCGCGTAGACCCACGAGCCCGTGCACACGCTGACGAGCAGCGTCTCCTCCGGGAGGGAACGGACGTAGTCGTGCAGGTTGCGGTTGTGCATCTCCGGCCGGGTCCCGATGCCGCCCGGGATCAGGAAAGCGTCCATCGCCGGATGGTCTCCGAAGGAGTAGTTCGGCAGGACGGTGAACCCCGCCTGGGCCTGCACCGGCCGCATCGCCTCCCCGACGAGGAAGACATCGAGCTCCGGGTCGAAGCGCCGGGCTACCGAAAATACCCCGTAAGGCGCGGCGAAGTCCACTATCTCGGCGCCCTCGAACACGTAGATCCCGAGCCTGAACCCCTCTTTTCGTGCCATCCTTGGGCCTCCTCTATGTCGGGGGATGGGCTGTTCCTTTGTTTATACTCCCCGTGGGACCAGCGCGACGGCCCTGCCGGGCCCGCCGCTCGATCCGGCGACCTTGAGGGGGAGGAAGATGAAGTACGCCCCCCGCACGGGCAGCTCTCCGAGGTTCGTCAGGATCTCGACGTAGCGCATCCTCCTGCCCAGGCCCTCCCGGTGCACCGGCACCCCGTCGTGTGCGCTGCCGATGCTCGGGGCGTCTATGCCGAGCGTCCTTATCCCCTTCTCGTGCAGGTAGACGGCGAGCTTTGGTGAGGGTGCGGGCCAGCCCGGGGCTTCTCCGGTGACGAGCGGGGCCTGCATGAACCTCTCGCCCTCCTCGCCCTCGGCGTAGTAGCGGTCCCAGCCGGTCCGCAGCAGCACCACCTCGCCCTCCTCCAGCTCCCCGTGCTCTTCCTCGAAGGCCCTTATGTGTTCCGGCTCGATGAAGGGGCTCACCCCGGGTTTACCCTGCCCGGAGAGGAACCGCACGTCGACCACGACGGCGGGTCCCATCAGCTCCTCCGGCGGCACCTTCTCCCCACTCTGGCTCCCGAGCGGGCCCGCGGCCGGGAGCCCCGAGCCCTCCGGCGGGATGAAGTGGGTGGGGGCGTCGAAGTGGGTGCCGCAGTGTTCGTCGATGACGATGAAGTTGGTCTGGTAGGGAGCCGTGCTGCGGGTCCTGCCGGTGGGGCCCTCGACCTCGGCGAACCAGTTCCAGTTGTGGTGGGCGAAGCTCATGTGTCCCGGCCAGGTGCCCGGAAGCCGCTCGGAGAGCGTGACCGAGAGGTCGACCACCCGCGCCGCGCCGATCCCGCCGAGGTCTATCACCGCGCCTCCTTCCCGCCGAGCATCTCCTGCAGGCTCGCCTCCGCCCGCACCATCGGGTGCTGCATCACCCGGGCGTACAGCTCCTCCAGCGCCTTCTCCCCCTCCTGGCGTTTCGCGGACCACTCCGCGTCGAAGCTCCCTGAGCGTATGCGCTCCTCGAGCGCCTCGCGCAGGAAGGATTCTATCCCAACCCGGTCCGTCTCCGCGAGGCGGGAGAGCTGCCCGTACTGGCTCGTGTGCGAGTGGAGCCTGAGCTGCTCGAAGAAGCCCACCTCGGCCGCCCGCTCGAAGATCTCGGCCGGCTCCTTCGAGACGTAGAGCTCCAAAAGCGCCGCCTCGGGCGGTATGCCCGCCTCGACCTCGAGCTCGAACGCCGCGAGGAAGATCCTCATGATGAGCGGCCAGATCCCCTGCTCGGCGAGGAGGTCCATCCAGGTCTCCTGCTCGAAGCCGACCTCTATCGCCCCGGCCCGCGTGCAGCCTATCGCCTTCGCGAGCGCCAGGCAGTCCTCCCGGGCGTGTCCGGAGGCGTCCCGGTGGACATCCACGAAGCACGGCGCCCCATCCCCGGAGAGGTAGAGCGCCCTGAGGGCCTCCCCGATCATGCGCGGGGCGACCATCACCACGTCCACCCCCTCGGGCGGTTCGATGTGGGAGAAGGTCACGTTGTAGCCGCTCGCGAAGACGAGCGTCTTCCCGGGGGTGAGGTGCGACCCGATATGCTCCTTGTAGACTTCCGGAGCCACCTCGTCGGGGATGAGCAGGAGGATCACCTCTCCCCTTCGTGCGGCCCCTGCGATGGGCATGACGGGGAAGCCGTCCTCCTCCGCCCGGTCCCAGCTCTCGTCGCGGACGTTGCCGACGATGATGTCCTCTATCCCCGAGTCGCGCATGTTCAGGGCCTGGGCGCGGCCCTGGTTGCCGTAGCCGATCACGGCGACGGTGCGCCCCGCGAGCCTCCCGATATCCGCGTCCTGGTCTGTGTAGATGCGGGCCAACTTTCCCTCCTCTCTTTCCCGATGAGGCGATGGTAAGCCCGGAGAGGCTCGAAGTGAAGCCCGGTGTACCGGGGGATGAAAAAGGGACCCCGAAAGGGGCCCCGGCGAGAGGAGGTCCGCGGTATCCCTACCGCGGGCAGGAGGTGATGAACGGCGAGGCCTCCTTCAAGACCTGCTGCTTCGACTTGGGTTTGTCGAAGGAGGCGGGGAAGGGGACGTAGCCGTTTATGAGGTTGAGGTAGGAGGCGTGGCGCGCCTCGACGGTCGCTATCGTCGCGCCGGCGGTCAGCAGGTCGGGGTTCTTTATCTTGTGGATCGCACCGTCGTAGGCCGAGACGCCGAGGTTCTCGAAGATGCGGGCGAGCTGCACGAAGCCCTTCACGTTCTTGTACGGGAAGCGGTAGCGGCACTCCGGCACGGGTTTGCCGCCGAGCTGCCGGATGACGGCCGTCAGCGTCTTGACGTGGTCGTGCTCGTGCTCCCGGATGAGCTCGAAGTACTTCCTTACCTCGGCGCCGTCGAGGATGCGTATCCCCGCCTTCTGGTAGCGACGGTACCTGAGGAACGCGAGCCGGAAGTCCTGGGTGGTGAACCTCTTCAGGCCCTCCCTGTAGAACGTGTACTCCAGATGTTCCAGCGTGAGCGCGTAGTTGAGGACGGCGATGTCCCCCGCCGTGTTCGCGGCCTCGGCGGTCTTCGGGAGCAGGGCTCCGCCGCCGAGCGCGAGCGCCAGCGCCCCGCCGCCGAGCAGCCTGCCCGAGCCGGAGAGGAAGCCGCGCCGCGAGAGGGCCTCCTCCGTGAACGACTGCTGGACCATTACCGCTCCTTTCTCCAGAGACCGGTTTCGGATACGCCGTATACGGCGCCTGCGGGGTCCCGGATCACAGGAGTCGGCTCGATTCCGCCAGCGGCCTCAGGTTCCCCGATCCATCGAAGCTCAGCTCTGCGGGTCCATCCACGATCTCCGCGTCGCCCGCCGCGAGCACCTCTTCGAGCAGGTTCTCCGAGACGAGGGCGTATCTGAGGTCGAGCGTGTTCGGGATGCGCACGAAGCGCGCCCTCTCCGGCGGGACACCCCAGTTGCAGCGGACGGCGGCCTCGAGCGCCTCGCGGTCGTTCTCCAGGATCAGCGGGATCTTACCCCGCTCGACGAACGTGCTGGTGAGGACGTTCTGGTTGGTCGCGGCGAAGTCCATCTTCTCGAAGAGCCGCTTCGTAGTGAAGTCCGCGAGCCCCACCCCGAGCGCGTTGCCGTGCGAGGCCTCGCTGAGGTCACCCACGATGATGTACCTGACCTTCGGGCTCTCCGGCTCCTCGACGCCCGGGATGCGGTAGCGGCCGATGACGTTGGTGTCCATCCCGGTCCCGCTGTAGTTCTTGCCGAGCTCGTCGACGAAGAGGACGTCGATCTCCTCTGCGGGGAGCTTCGGGGCCAGGTTTCTCGCCCGCCGCAGCAGCGCCTTCTCGCGTTCGATTACGGCCTCCGGCAGGATGACCTCCAGGATCGCGGTCTCCTCGTAGGCGTTCTCGACGAGCGCGACCCCGAAGAGGATCTTGCCGGAGGAGAAGACGAGGCTTCCGGCCTCGACCATGTGGTCGCGGATGCCTGGGATGCCGCGGGCGTGCAGCTCCAGGGCCCCGGCGTGCTTGCCGAGCCCGATCGCGGCCATCTTCAGGAGCCCGCTCTCTATCTCCGAGTGGAAGTCGGTGTGCTGCTTGATCCGGCCCACGACGACCACGCCGTCCGCCTGCGCGGCCAGCCGGTCCATGTAGACCGGGATACCGTGTGGGGTGTGTCCGATCTCGACGGTCTCCATCGAGGAGCGGATCGGTGCTCCGACGCTCCGTTCGGTGACGCCCAGGCTCTCGAGCACCTCGAGCTGTCCCTCGGCGGTGGCCCCGCCGTGGCTGCCCATCGCCGGGACTATGAACGGCTCCGCCCCGGCCCCTCGCACGATGCCGACGAGCGTCTCGAGCACCTTCGGGATGTCCGAGATGCCGCGGCTCCCGGCGGTGATCGCCACCCTCATCCCCGGTCGGAGCTTCTTCCGGATCTCCGGGCGCGCGCACTGCCTGCGCAGCTCATCCTCCACCTCCTCCACCCGCGGCCGTGGGAACTCGCGGCGCACGAGCGCCACCTTCGGAAACTCCACCTCCATCACCTCCTCGCCATCCGGCCGCTCAGCTCGCGGGCAAGCTCTATCGCGGCCTTCATGCTGCGGTGGTCCGCCATACCCGTACCCGCGATATCGAAGGCGGTCCCGTGGTCGACGCTGGTGCGGAAGAACGGCAGGCCCACCGTGACGTTCACCCCCGTTTCGAATCCAGAGAGCTTCACCGGGATGTGGCCCTGGTCGTGGTACTGCACGACCACGATGTCGAACTCCCCCTTCCTGGCCCGCGAGAAGATCGTGTCCGGCGGGTAGGGACCGCTCGCGTCGATCCCCTCCTCCCGTGCCCGTTCCACCGCCGGCCTTATGAGCCTTTCGTCCTCCTCGCCGAAGAGGCCGTTCTCCCCGGCGTGGGGGTTGAGGCCCGCGACGGCTATCCTGAGTTCCTCGATGCCGAGCCTCTCCAGCGTCCTGTGTGCCAGCCGGATGACGGTGAGCTCCCGCTCCGGCTGCACCAGATCTATGGCCTCTCTCAGTGGGACGTGGGTCGAGACGTGGATGACGCGCAGATCCTCCGCGACGAGCATCATCGCGTAGTCTCTGGTGCCGGTGAGCTTCGCCAGGATCTCGGTGTGACCGGGGTATTCGTGCCCGGCGAGGTGCATCGCCTCCTTGTTCAAAGGCGCGGTGGCGACCGCGTCCACCTCTCCCTCCAGCGCGAGGGAGGTCGCGTGGCGGACGTACTCGAAGGCGGCGTCCCCGGCCCGGGCGTCGAGCTTGCCGAACGGGAGGTCCATGGGCAGCTCGCTCCGGGTGATGACGTCGGCGATGCCCGGCTCGAAGCGGGCCTCCGAGACCCCTCCTATGACGTTCATGCTCAGGGGGAGCCCGAGGAGGCTTATCGCGCGCCCGAGAATACCCGCGTCCCCGACGATGACCGCGTGGTTTTCTCGCTGAAAGTCCTCCTCGGCGAATGTCCTGGCGACCACCTCCGGGCCGACGCCCGCCGGGTCTCCCATCGTGACCGCGACGATGGGAAGTGTTCTTCTGTCCTCGGTCATCGTCCTCCTCCGGTCAGGGTGAGAAGCGCGTTCCAGAGCGTCTCGGGCCCGCCGAAGCCCCCTGCCTTGGTCACGACCGGGTACGGGCGATCCCCGATCAGGGTGCCCGCTGGAACGCCGGGCTCCACCTCTCCTCTCAACAGGATACCGCGCTCTCCGAGCGCCGAAGCGATCCGGCGGGCCGTCTCCCCTCCGGTGAGCACCAGCGCGTCGAAGAGGTCTTCCCCGGCCAGGCTGACCACGACCCGCGCGAGTGCGGCGGATATCCTCTGTTCCGCCCCCGCGCTCCTCTGCGGGGCGGAGCACAGAGCGGCGCTGCGACCGGCCGTGAGGACGCGGCGCAGGCCATCGGTCGCGTCTTCTGCGAGCGGGACGACCTCCAGGCCGCGTTGCTTGAGGACGTCGAGCTGCTCACGGGAGGTGGCGCTGGTACTCCCCACGACGACGAGCACCCTGCGGGCGGAGAAGGTGGGCGGGCCCGGCACCTTCCGTGGGCCGGGATGGACCGAGCCGAGCGCCCGGGCGAGCCCCGCCGAGCCGGCCCAGAGTACGGAGGCGGGGTCTCGAACGCAGCGTACCAGGTGCTCGAGATGTTTCTGCTCTTCCGCGTCCGCCACGATCCATCGCGCCCGCGCGAGTGACCGGACTGCGTCTTCGCGGCGGGCTCTTGCCGCCAGCACTTCCACCGGACCGAGCCCGGCTCTCTCGAGCAGGGTCGGGAGGTGCCCCCCGGGTAGCGGCTCTCCGTGGAGAACCTGCGTCCCCTCACGGGTCGTGCGGCCCATCTCCGGGAAGGCGGGGGCGAGGAGGCAGGCCCGGCGTCCCGAGGTCTCGAGCGCGGCGCCGAGCTCCGCGGCGACGTTGCCCCGCAGGGTGGAGTCGAGTTTCTTGTAGAGGATGGAGGCGTGCCGCACGCGCCCTGTAGCCTCGGTGGTTCTGCCCGCGGCTCCTTCTCTCCCCAGTTCCCTGGAGCCGGCGTCCAGCGCCAGGGCGTCGGCCTCCGGCAGGGTGGTGCTGTCCTGGAAGAGCACGGCCGTACGGTACCCGGAGCGGGCGAACTGCACCCCGCAGTCCGCCGCCCCGGTGAGGTCGTCGGCGACGATGGCGACTGCCGGTTGCGCGGGCGGTCGCATTTCAGGTGCTTATCGCCTCGAGCTCCTGCCCGGGCGGTATCCTGCGCAGCGCGAGCGTCAGCAGCTGACCGAGAGCGAGCACTACGGCCACCACGACCCAGGCCGTGGTCTCCGTGGTGAAGGTGGTGAGGATGGTCCAGATGCCGGCCCCGATCAGGAGCCCGCCGGCGAAGATGGCTCCGAGGAAGCCCACCGCCGTGCCGCGCACGCGGGTGGGGAAGCTCTCCGCCTGGTAGGCGTAGCCTGCTCCGGACCAGGTTCCGTTGGTGACCTGGTAGATCAGGAAGTAGATTATGCCGGCGAGCACGGTGCCGTGCACGAGCAGGAAGATCAGGTTGAGCGGTGCCACGAGCATGGCCGTCCGGATCAGAACCTCCCTCCGGCCCCATTTCTCACCGAGCCATCCGCCGAGGATGTAGAAGAAGAACCCTATCCCCCCGGAGATCAGGAGCAATACCCCGGCCTCTCCTCCGGTGAACCCTTTGACCCGGGTGAGGAAGTCGGTGATGTAGAGGTTCGAGGCGGCGAAGGAGCTCGAGTAGAACAGCCAGACGACCGTGAGGAGCAACAGCTGGCGGCGTACCGGCCCGGGGTGGGCGAAGAGCTGCTTGAGCGTGACCTCCTCGACCTCTTCGACGTTGACCTCGTACTTCTCGAGTAGACGGGCGAGGCGTTCTTCGTCCCCGGCCTTCTTGGCTCGCTTGACCTCCTGCAGGTGCCGGAAACGGTCGCTCTCCCTTATGAAGGCCCGGCCGATGATGACGACGATGATCGGGATGACGCCGAACAGGAATACGAAGCGCCAGCCGTAGCCGACGAACAGCGTGTAGACCGCCGAGGCGAGGAAGACACCAAGCGGCCAGCCTCCCTGCACGATGGAGTACAGGAGCCCCCGCCGACGCGCGGTAACCTGCTCGTTCACGAGCGTGATCGAGACGGCGAGTTCCGACTGGGCGAAGGCCGAGGCGAGCATCCGGATCACGACGAGCTGCCAGAAGTTCTGCACGAAGAAGGTGAGCCCGGTGAAGACCGCCGCCGCAGCGAGGCAGATCATCCACATCCTCTTGCGCCCCAGGGTGTCCATCCCGTAGCCGACGAAGAGCGTGACCACGAACTGCGCGGCCGAGACGAAGAAGACCAGGGTTCCCACCAGCGAGGCCGAGAGCCCGAGATCCTGTGAGATGTTCGGGATCGTGAGGACCAGGAGGTTGAGGTCGTACGATGCGAGCGACCAGCCGGCGAGCGCTATTGTTATCAGATAAAGGGTGTATGCTCTACCTCCTTCGGTGCTGCCGAGTATGCTTTCGTTTTGCATGGTCATCGGTGTTCATCCTCCTTACCCTTTCCCCGTTTGTTTTCGTGGAGCCTACCCCACGCTTCATTCACACGAGATGTACTTCCAATCCTCCGATCTTCGAGATCTCCCGCAGCTTCGCTTCTGACAGCGAAGAGCCGGTTACCAGATCGTCCACCTCCTCCAGGGCGCACACGTCGAAGAAGGCCGGGGGCCCGAACTTGCTGTGGTCGGCGAGCAGCACGACCCTCCGCGCGGCGCGGATGATCGCCCGCTTGACCGCCGCGACCTCCAACCCGGCCTCGGTGAGCGTCGTGCCCGCGATCGCGTGTATCCCGACGAGCGCGACGTCCGCGTGCAGCCGCTCGAAGAACGCCTGGGTCTCGGGCCCGAGCAGCGTGAACGAACGTTCCCTCACCACCCCTCCTGAGACCAGGACCTTCACCCCGGAGACCGACGCGAGCAGCGAGGCCGCATACACGTCGTTCGTGACCGCGGTGATCCGGAGAGGCCGCCTCGCGAACGCCTCTATCGCCGCGACCACCGTCGATGAGGAGTCGAAGATGACGCTCTGCCCCTCCTCCAGGAGCGAGACGGCATGCCCGCCTATCCTCGCCTTCTCCTCCGCGTGGCTGCGACGCCGGTCCTCGAAGAGGGGCTCGAAGGTCGCCCTCTCGGACGTCACCGCCCCCCCGTGCGAGCGGCGTATGCCACCTTCTTCTTCCAGCAGCCTGAGATCCCTGCGCACCGTGGACTCCGAAACCCCCGTCTCCCGCGCGATCTCGGCCACCGACGCCGCCCCCCGCGACCGTAGCAGGCTCAGAACCCGCGCCCTGCGCTCCGCCGGTATGCTCCTGTCCCCGCTCTTGCCTTTCATCCGCCTCTCCCCACCGATACGAACAATTTACCAGTGTCGGTCATATATTGTCAAATAAAGTCGAATATGAGCAAAAATGAGCGAAGGATCGGGAAGGACTTTACGGTGGGGTGTTGTTTTAATGGCCTGTGTGGGATATACGCTTTTAGGATGTTTGAAGGCAGAGGAGGTTTTTGAGGGTTGATCTTTGCCGGAGGGTTTGACGAGAGCGGAAGGGTGTTTTGAGTTTTGATCTGTGGCAGGGGGTGGTGCTTGCGGGTGCGGGGTTTCTCTCCGGGGCGCTCAACGCCGCCGCTGGGGGAGGTTCTCTGATCAGCTTCCCCGCTCTTTTGTGGGTGGGGTATCCACCGATAGTCGCCAACGTCACCAACAACGTCTCCGCCGTGCCGGGATACGTGGGTGGGGGATGGGGATATCGCCGCTACCTCTCGGGGCAGAAGGGCAGGATCATCCCTCTCTCCATAGCGAGCACGGTGGGCAGCGCCATCGGGGTCTTCCTGATTCTGAAGAGCTCTCGGGCCCAGTTCGAGGGGGTGGTGCCGTTCCTCGTTCTGCTGGCCTGCGCTCTTCTTGCGGTCCAGCCCTATGTGGGGAAGTTGCTCGTCCGCTTCCAGAAGCGCCGGAGCACGCGGCCGGGATTGGGCGTCCTCGCCGCTCAGACCCTCGCCGCCGTTTACGGAGGATACTTCGGGGCTGCGCTCGGTGTGGCCGTGCTGGCGCTGCTCGGGATAGCCATAGACGACAGCCTGCAGCGGATAAACGCTCTGAAGGCATTTTTGCAGATCGTAATAGGCGGGGTCGCAGCGGTGGGGTTCATAATCCTCACGCCGGTCGCCTGGGGAGCGGTGGCTATCGTCGCACCGGCCTCGATCGTCGGGGGGAGGTTCGGGGCGTGGGCGGCCCAGCGGCTCAGCGACCGGGTGCTCAGGATTGCCATCGTGATCTACGGCGTGGCGATCGCGGGCTGGCTGTTCGTGCGTTAGGGGCCTGGTAGGCTGTAGAATGCCGTCCCGTGAATCACGGTAAGCTCTGGAGAGAGGCCGCTCGTGCCGGCGTACGGTGGGGGATAACCGGCGGCGTCGTCGGGTTCGTAGTCTCCCTTCTCGGCGCTTTGGCCGGGGTTATCGCTGCCGGTTTCGTCGGCGTGATCTGTGGACGGCGGGTGGCTCGATCCACGGAACACGGCGGCCGACCCGCCGATGGAGCCAGGGCCGGGCTCGCCGCCGGGCTCGTGGCGATGCCCGTCTTCGTCGTGGGGAGCGCCGCGGGGGCGCTGCTCTCCGCGAGCAGCCTGGGCTCCCGCAGGATCGCCGCAGCACTCTCCGACGCCACCGGCCTGCACCTCACCCCCGGCGAGGCCTGGCAGATCTTCCTGCTCTCCATCGCCCTCGCCGCGTTCTTCGAGGCCGTGATCTTCCTCGTCGCTTCGGTCGCCGCCGGAGCCCTCGCCTGCAGGAGGGGGTAGCCTCCTATCTCCCGGCGGAGACCGGGACGCTCACGCCCTCGAACTGGCCGGTCTTCGCGCTCGCGGAGCCTACCTCGAGCGTTCCGCTTCCGTTGAAGGCCGGGAAAGTGAGGGTCGTTCTGAAGTAACCCCAGGTGCTCGACCAGTCGTTGGCCTTCGTGCTCTTGCGGGCGATGACGGCTCCGCTCGAGTTCTTGAGCAGGACCGTGACCTGACCCTCGAAGGTGCGGGCGTAGCCCTCCACGGTGAGCGGGCTCGAGACCGACTCACCCTTGCGGGGCTCCATGACGACGACCTGCTTGCCACGCACCGGGAGCGGGCGTCCCAGAGCAGAGCCCGACGGCTGGTAATCGATCACCAGACGTCCCGGGTTGTCCAGGCCGAACACCCGGTAGCGGAACCCTCCGGTCGCGAACACGTCTACGAAGAGCCCCCCGTTCGGGGCTCGGACCACGTAGTAGTCGTCCATGATGGAGCCGCCCAGATTGCTGCCGGAGGCGGAAGTGGACCTGACCCCGGGGAGGTAGATGCGGCTGTAGCCCTCACCCGCGGGGCTCGAGAGCCTCCAGCGTGGGACCGAGGTCGCCGCCCCCCCGTTCTTGCCGAAGTCTATGACCAGCCGCTCGTAGTTCCCGTGGCGGCCGAACCTGACGTTTCGGATGCTGTCGGCTGCTCCCGGCGTACCTCCCTGCGCCTGCGGCGCCGCAGTGAAGCCCGGGAGGTTGCCCCGCTCCGTACCGGATGACCGCTTCGCACCGCCTTTCGTGGGCTTGGATTTCGCCGCGGTGCCGGAGCTCGCACGATCTCCGCCGGGTTTGCCGGAGCTTTGCCCCGAGCCCGTGCTCATGGAGGATGCCGACGAAGAGGACACGGCTTGCGTGCCGGTCGAGCTCCGCTGTTTGCTGCCCGTCTGGCTGCTCTGACCACACGCCGCTACGATCAGAGCCAGCCCGAGGACGGTAAAGACCGTCAAAGCAAGCCTTCTCATCTGTTCCTCCCCGCTCAGACTCCATGGACGGACCGCTGGTGCGGTTCGTTCTCAGAAGTAAGGATAAAACAAAAGAGCGCTACTTTCTGCGGGCCGCCTCCTCGGCGCCCTCGCCGAAGACCAGCCCCTCGCTCTCCTCGCGGCCGACCCCCGCCGCGTCGAGCCGCCGGTCTCGCTGGTAACGCCGGATCGCGGCTTTGAGCGTACCGAGCCCCAGGGTGGCGCACCTCGGGCGGGAGGCGACGATCTGGCGGCCGAGTTTCTCGATCATCTCGTTGTAGTCCATCTCGAGGATCTCGTCCATCGTCAGGTTCTTCTCGTGGACCTCCTCGAGGAGCATGCTCGCGGCCGCCATGCTTATCGTGCAGCCCTCTCCCTCGAAGGTCACGTCCTCGAGGTGCTTTTCGTCCTCTGCGCCTTTCAGGTAGATCGTGACGACGTCGCCGCAGCCGGGGTTGCCCCCGGGCATCGTGACGTCGGCCTCTTCGAGGGGTCCCCGGTGGCGCGGCCTCTGATAGTGGTCGGTGAGGATCTGTATCTGGAGCTGCCTGTCCAAGACTCCCTACCTCTTCGCTGCTCGCTCTCGCAATGCACGATTTTACCGCGCTCCGAGCGGGCGTGCCGCGGCTCGTTTGCGGATACAATAGGTTCATGAAAGTAGGGATAGTAGGTCTTCCCAACGTAGGAAAATCCACGCTTTTCAACAGCCTCACCCGGGCGGGGGCGGAGGCGCAGAACTATCCGTTCACCACGATAGAGCCCAACCTGGGCGTCGCCGCCGTGCCGGACGACAGGCTCGACGCGCTCGCCGGGGTCATGCGGAGCCGACGGAAGGTCCCGGCGACGGTCGACTTCGTCGACATAGCCGGGCTCGTGCGCGGGGCGAGCCGGGGTGAGGGGCTCGGGAACCAGTTCCTCGGACACATCCGCGAGTGTGACGCGATAGCGCACGTGGTACGTTGCTTCGCCGACGAGAACGTCTCCCACGTGCACGCGGGTGTGGATCCCGGGGACGACATAGAGACGATAAACACCGAGCTTCTGCTCGCCGATCTCGCGACCGTGGAGCGCAGGATCGAGCGCGTCTCGCGTGCGGCCAAGAGCGGCGAGAAGAGCCTCGTCGAGGAGGCCGCCGCGCTCGAGCGGCTGCGCGAGCACCTCTCCGAGGGCAACCCGGCGCGCACCTTCCCGGAGCGGGAGCCCGTCGAGGAGGCGTTAAGGACGCTCATCACCGCCAAGCCCACCCTGTACGTGGCCAACGTGGACGAGGATTCGCTCGCGGAGGGGGATGCCTACAGCGCCGAGGTGGAGAAGGTGGCGGCGCGCGAGGGTGCGGAGGCCGTGCGGCTCTCGGCGAAGCTGGAGGACGAGATCGCCGGTCTCTCGCCGGAGGAGGCCGGGGAGTACCTCGCGATGCTCGGCGTCGGATCCAGTGGGTTCGAGGAGTTCGTGCGGGCGGCGTACCGGCTGCTCGGCCTCATAACCTTCTTCACCGCCGGGGAGAAGGAGAGCCGGGCCTGGACCGTTCGCGAGGGGGCGACCGCCAGGGAGGCCGCAGGCAGGATCCACTCCGACATGGAGAAGGGCTTCATCGCCGCAGAGGTCGGTCGTTGGGACGAGGTCGTCGAGGCCGGCTCGTGGGCGAAGGCCCGCGAGGAGGCGAAGGTCCGTCTCGAGGGCCGCGACTACGTCGTGAGAGACGGCGACGTGATGCTGGTTCGCTTCAACGCGTGATGGTGCCGTTCGCGCGGCCGGAGAAGCCGCTCTCCGAATGCCGGGTCGCTCTCGTCTCGACCGGCGGGGTGCACCTGCCGGAGCAGCCCCGCTTCGACATAGACGACCCCGCGGGCGACTGCTCGTACCGCGAGATCCCGGCCGGGGCAGAAGAGCTCACCTGGACCCACGCCTACTACCCGCGTCCGGGACGGCCCGCGGAGGACCTCGACAGCGTCTTCCCGCTCTGGACCCTGCGGAAGCTCGCGGAGGAGGGTGTGGTGGGAGAGCTCAACCGGAGACACTTCAGCTTCATGGGGGCGATCCACGATCCCGCACCGCTCGCGGAGGAGACCGCTCCCGAGGTGGCCGGGAGACTGCTCCGGGATGCGGTCGACGCCGTGCTCCTGACCCCTTCCTGACCGCTGTGCCACCGGTCCGTGGGGCTGGTAGCTCAGACGATAGAGGGGTGCGGGATCCCGACGGTCACCCTCGCGATGGAGGACGGGGTCGAGGCCCCCAGGGTGGCCCGGGTGCCCTTCCCTTACGGGTTCCCGGCGGGGGAACCCCACGACGCGCGCAGGCACCGGGAAGTCGTTCTCGCCGCGCTCGCCCTCCTGCACGAGCTCGACGTTCCCGGCGAGGTCCGGCTCCCTTTCCGGTGGAGCGGGCCGTGAGAACTTTACCGTCCCCCGGCGTGGCGCGGGAGTATACTCATTGCCGGACGTAGATGCGTAGCGCAAAGGTGAGAGTGAGAAGGTGAGCATAATATTACTCTTCTTCGTGGCCTTTTTGGCCGTGTCCTTCCTGTTCTTGCTGCCCGTGATCTTCTCGCTTCAGGCCCTGGGCAGCCTCTTCGTCTACCCCAGACAGCTCGCCGCGATGTTCGGGAACAGGATCCTGAGGCGCAACCACGCCCTCGAGCACGCCACGATAGCGGTGATGATGGAGCGCGAGCCCGGGCGCAGGCTCAACGGCTTCTCCACCGACGAGGGGTTCTTCGTTCAGGGCGTGCGCTCGATCGAGGAAGTCGAGAGCGCCGCGCGCGAGGCGCTCCAGCGCCTGAAGCGGGGCGAGAGGAGGCTCGCCATCCACCGCAACTGCGGCACTACGATCGTCGCGGCGAACCTGCTCGCCGCGGTCTTCTTCCTCATCGCGCTCGGCGTGGGCATATACCTGGGTGGCCAGGGACTCTACGCCATGATCGTGCTCGGGGTCTTGCTCTCCTTCCTGCTCAGGGTTCCGTTCAGCCTCTTCCTGCAACGGTTCGTGACCACCGACGCCGATCTCTCCAACGCCGAGGTCGGCTGGGTCGAGCCCGCCCGCCCGCAGGATCTGCACGCCGGGATCCTCGGGATGCTTCTCGCGGCCACCACCGTCAGGGTCCGGGTCTTCCATACTGACCCCGAGGCCGTCGAGTTCGTCCCCGACGACGAGACGATAACCCGCTAGAGGACACCCCTCAGCGCTTCGGCGACCGCGAACGGGTCGGAAGCGACGACCGGCGCCGCATAGAGCTCCATCGCCCCGACGTCCGAGGTGCGGTTCGCGGGCGAGCCCCGGTCCACCAGGCGCACCACGGCCGGAAACGAAGACCAGTCCTCCTGCACCGGGGCCAGGGGGGGCAGGTAGAAGGCGGCGTTGAAGCTGCTCACGCCGAGCTCCCGCGTGAAGGCGGTGAGGAGCCGGGCGAAGGCGCGGCGCAGGCTGCCGTCTTCCAGGCTCTCTCCGAGCAGGATCACCTCCTTCTCCTTCACCGGCGTGAGGCTCGCGAAAGCCCGGGCGCCCGCCGGTACCGAGAGCCCCAGAGCGTCGTGGACGCGGTAGAGGTCGTCGAAGTAGGAGGGGCCGTAGGCCAGCGCCGACCTTCTCAGGTGCTCGACCTTTGGGTAGTGGGAGAAGCGGGCCGCAATCACCTGGGCGTGGCCGTGGATGATCGAACCCCCGGCGCGCCACAGGCAGTTCCACATCAGGAAGAAGTAGCGTGCCTCCGGGTCGGTCCGGAGGGCGCTTTTCCCCCACTCCATCCCGACCGCTAAGTAGTCTTCGACCCTCTCGGGCGTGAGCTGCAGCGGGTCGTGCTCGTCGAAGACGATCACACCGTGGAACGCGTCGTATTTGGCCACGTTCGAGGCGGTTACCGCGTGATCCCCGTGGATGCGTCCGAAGACGTCCTTCGGCGTACCCTCCTCCGGACGGCAGAAGGGGTCACCCTCGGTGCGCGCTATCTCCTCGGAGAGGCGTGGGTCCACGCCCGTATCCAGCGGGCGGGAGGCGCGCAGGCCGTTGAAGAGCGTCCCCTCCAGCGTGACCCTGTTCGTGACCCGCACGATGCGCTGCTCTTCGACGGCCTCCACCGACCCGAAGGTCTTCTCGACCCACGCTCGCATTCCTTCGGGGACGATCAGCCTCCCGGTCGAGACGTCGACCTCGAAGATGCGCCGGGCCAGATCCCGCTCCTCTTCGGGCAGCCCTTCGATGAGGTTCTGCAGGTTGGTGATGGTGTGTTGCGTGCTCACTGCGCCAGTCTCCCCGAGCAGAAGGCCTTCGAGGAGCTTTGATCCTGCCGTGGTCCGGCGGTGGGTACGGGCTTAGGATCCCGCAGGCGAAGCACGCTCATATGTTTCGTGTGGACGGACCGTTCATTCGTGCTCCTCCTGGCGCCCCAGCAGCTTCGCCATGTATAGCTCGTCCACGAACGAGCCCTCGACGAAGAGCGATTCCCTCCTGCGACCCTCGATGGCGAACCCCATCTTCTTGTACAGCGAGATCGCGGCCTCGTTGTGCTCCATCACCGTGAGCTCCAGACGGTGTATCCCGTGCTGGCGGGCCCAGCGTTCGGCCTCAGACATCAGGGCAGTCCCGATCCCGCGCCCGACGAATTCCTGGAGGATGCCCATGTTTATGCTGGCCGTGTGTCTGTCGCGTCGGTAGTCTCCGCCACGCGCCTCCAGGTATCCGACCATCCGGCCGGAGGCCTCGGCGACGAGGATCGTGCGGTTGCCCGTGTCGAAGGATCGCCTTATCTGTTCGGTCTCCTGGCGTACGGTGGTGGTTCGTTCCCCGGGTTCTAGGAGCATGAAGGCGGTCTCCCGGTCGAGACGTCTCTGGAGCCTCAGCAGATCTTCCGCGTCACCCTCCCAGGCGCGTCTTATGCGTACCTTCTCCTGGCCGGTCTCTTTCACCGTTCGGTGCGCCTCTTCACGACGAGGTCACTCCCTCCGTCCTTCAGGGGTCCGAGCAGTCGCGACGGTAGCCGCAGTTGGGGCAGACGAGCTCGCAGTGGAGCTCGTACATCTCCGTCCCACAGACCTCGCACCGGATCTCGTCGGCTTCCTCCCGGCCCGAGGCCCCCTCGATCTGCTCCCGGTCTCTGGTCCCACGACCCTGCTTCAAGATCCTTCCATCCTTCGTGTGTACGCGGCCTCTGAGACTTTACAAACCCCGACCCGATGATAAACTATCTCCCGCGACGCGGGGTGGAGCAGTCTGGTAGCTCGTCGGGCTCATAACCCGAAGGTCGCGGGTTCGAATCCCGCCCCCGCTACTACACGGCCCCGGGGCGATCCCGGGGTCTTCGTCTACCCCGTATACTCGTTCCGTGAACGACAGTCTCCCCGACCATTTCGCAGACAGGGTTCGCCAGACGGCGCGACGCTACCGGATGGACCTCTCGCGCCCGCTGGTGCTCGTCTCCGGGGGGCCGGACTCGGTGGCGCTTTTGAGGGTCTTGCTCGATCTTGGAGGAGACCCGGCCGTGCTGCACGTGGACCACGGGTTGAGGGGTGAGGAGTCGCGGGCGGACGCGGAGTTCGTGCGCGGGCTGTGCACCGAACTCGGGGTGCGTTGCGAGGTGAGACGCCTGCAACTGCGCGGCGGGAGCGGCATCGAAGAGCGGGCGCGCAGGGAGCGCTACCGGCTGGCCCGGGAGGTGGCCGCGGAGCTCGGGATGCGCACGATCGCCACCGGGCACACGGCGGACGACGTCGCCGAGACGGTGCTGCTCAACGTCTCGCGTGGCGCGGGGTTGCGCGGGCTCGGCGGCATCCCGCCGATCGCGGGTCGGGTCGTGAGGCCGCTCATCGGCTGCCGCCGCAGCGAGGTGCTCGCCTACCTCGAGCGGCTCGGGCAGCCGTATCGGACGGACAGCACCAACCTGCTCCCGGAGTACGCCCGCAACCGGGTGCGCCTGGAGGTGATGCCGGTGCTGGAGGAGCTGTACCCGGGCGCGGCCGCGAACATCGCCCGCATGGCCGCCCTCGTCCGCGAGGATCTCGAGGCCCTGGAGAAGATCTCCGGCAGCCTGCTGGAGGTGCGCGGGGAAGAGGTGCTCCTGGTCCGGGAGGAGATCGAAGCCGCCCATCCCGCTCTGCGGCGCCACGCGGTCAGGATGGCGTACGCCCGACTCCGTCCCGGGTCTCCGCCCCCGGAGGCCAGGGCGGTCGATGATGTACTCAGTCTGTCGCGGTGGGGAGGGCCCACGAAGACCCTCGATCTCCCCGGTGGTATCGTGGCCGCCAGCCGTCCCGGTGGAGATGTGGCCCTCTACCGCAGGCCCGTGCCGGACGAACGAGAGGAAGCGCTGCGTCCCGGCATCGTCTCTTTCTGCGGGTGGACCTTGGAAGTGAGGGAAGATTCCGGCTTTAATGTAGAAGATGCCGCCCGTCCGGAGGTCGCCTACCTGGACGCCTCCCTCGGCCCCTACAGGCTGAGGATGGCACGCGAGGGAGACGTCATCGAACCGCTGGGGCTCGGGGGGAGCAAGAAGGTCATGCGGGCCATGATGGACCGCAAAGTGCCCAGAGATCGCAGGCGCAGGACCCCCGTCGTGGTCGACGAACGTGGGGAGGTGGCCTGGATCTTCCTCGGTGAGCTTGGTGAGGAGTTCAAGGTCGGCCGCAGGACACGCAAAGCGCTCAGGCTGGAGGTGAAGGGGAGCCCATGGAGATGAAGAGCATGATGCCCGACGTGGAGAAGATCCTCATCCCTTCCGAGGAGATCCAGCAGAAGGTGCGCGAGCTGGGGGAGAGGATCACCGAGGATTACCAGGGCAAGAGCCCGCTGCTCGTCTGTATCCTGCGCGGGGCGGTGATCGTGCTCGGGGACCTCATGCGCTACATCGACCTGCCGTGCGAGATAGACTTCATGGACATCTCCTCCTACGGGACGGGCACCTCCTCCAGCGGGGTGGTGCGCATCCTCAAAGACCTCGAAGAGGATATAACCGGCCGGCACGTGCTCATCGTGGAGGACATAATCGACACGGGGCTGACCCTCTCCTACCTGAGGAGGTCGCTGCTTGCGCGCAACCCGGCGTCTTTGGAGATCTTTGCGCTTCTCAGCAAGCCGAGCCGCAGGAGGGTTGAGATAGAGGTGAAGTACCTGGGCTTTGAGGTGCCGGACGAGTTCGTCGTCGGGTACGGACTCGACTACGCCGGGGCGTACCGCAACCTCCCCGACATCTGCGTGCTCAAGCCCGAGGTGTTCCAGGGAGACGGGGAGCGCTAGAGTCGCGGAGAGCCTCCGCTTGCCGGAGCGGGCCGGGTAGTATAATTCCGGTGTCCCTTGCCGTATTTCGTGAGAGGTTAGAGAGTTGGGCAGATTCTTGAGAAACGGCGGACTACTGTATTTCATCATACTGCTGGTCTTCGCCGTTATCCTGGTACGGGTGCTCTCCACGGGCAACCAGAACGTAGAGACACTCAACTCCCAGCAGTGGATCAAGGCCGTCAAGCAGCACGAGTTCGTCACCAACGTTCCGAACAACAGCAGCAACATGCTCACGGTCCATGACCAGGAGCAGAAGGTGACGGGCAAGCTGAAGAACGGCCGGCACTTCCAGTACTCCTACCCGAGCGGTTACGACGTGGCGCACGTTCTCAACCAGAACGGCATAGCGTTCGTCACCGACGTGCAGAAGTCCGGCTTCTGGCTCAACCTGCTCAGTTACCTCGCTCCTGCGATTCTCATCCTGATCCTCTTCGTCCTGTTCATGAGCAGCATGCAGGGTGGGGGCAACCGGGTGATGAGCTTCGGCAAGAGCCGGGCCAAGCGGATGAGCAAGGACCAGCCCAAGGTGACGTTCAAGGACGTGGCCGGGGCCGACGAGGCGGTCCAGGAGCTCACCGAGATCAAGGAGTTCCTTGAGAACCCGCAGAAGTTCCAGCGGCTCGGGGCGCGCATCCCGAAGGGGGCGCTCCTGGTGGGGCCTCCGGGGACCGGCAAGACGCTGCTCGCGCGGGCCGTCGCCGGGGAGGCCGGCGTGCCCTTCTTCAGCATCTCCGGCTCGGACTTCGTCGAGATGTTCGTCGGCGTTGGGGCGAGCCGGGTGCGCGACCTCTTCGAGCAGGCCAAGCAGAACTCCCCGTGCATAATCTTCATGGACGAGATCGACGCCGTGGGACGCCAGCGTGGGGCCGGGATGGGCGGCGGCCACGACGAGCGGGAGCAGACCCTTAACCAGCTTCTGGTCGAGATGGACGGGTTCGACACCAAGAGCGGGATCATCATGCTCGCGGCGACCAACCGGCCGGACATCCTCGACCCGGCGCTTCTGAGGCCCGGACGTTTCGACCGGCAGATAGTGGTGGATAGGCCCGATCTGCCGGGGAGGGAGAAGATCCTGCAGGTGCACACCCGCGGCAAGCCGCTCGCCGACGACGTGGACCTCTCCACCATCGCGCGCAGCACGCCGGGCTTTACCGGGGCTGACCTGGCCAATCTGGTCAACGAGGCGGCGCTGCTTGCGGCGCGGCACAACAAGGACCAGATCAGCATGGCCGAGATGGAGGAGGCCATAGACCGGGTGATAGCCGGGCCGGAGCGCAAGACCCGCATCATCTCCGAGAGGGAGAAGGAGATCACCGCCTACCACGAGGCCGGTCACGCGATAGTCGGGGCGCTCCTGCCGGACGCCGATCCCGTGCACAAGATAACGATTATCCCGCGCGGGCAGGCGCTGGGCGTCACGATGAGCCTGCCGGCCGAGGACCGCTTCATGATGAGCCGCAAGCAGATGATGGCCCATCTGGCGCAGATGCTCGGGGGGCGGGCCGCCGAGCGGGTGGTCTTCGACGAGATAACCACCGGTGCCTCCAACGACCTCGAGCGGGTCACCCAGACCGCCCGGCAGATGGTCACCCGCTACGGCATGAGCGACAAGCTCGGCCCCCTCGCGCTTGGCCGCAACGACGGGCAGGTGTTCCTGGGGAGGGACTTCGCCTCCCACCAGCCGGATTACTCCGACGAGATAGCCTTCCAGATCGACAAGGAGATAAGGCGCATCGTCGACGAGTCCTACGACACGGCGGAGGATATCCTGATCCGCAACCGGACGCTTCTGGACAAGCTGGCCCAGGCGCTCATCGAGTACGAGACCGTCGACTCCGAGCACCTCAGGAGGCTGGTCGAGGAGTACGCGGTGGACGAGGTCCATTTCGAGGGCCCGTCGGCGAGAAACGGCCACTAGGAGACCTCGGGTTTTGGTCTGGCAGGTCACGCGAGAGGCACCCGGCGGGGCCGGGGAGTGCGGGGTATCCGGCTCCTCGCCCCGCCTCATGGGGATACTGAACGTCACCCCTGACTCCTTCTCCGACGGGGGGGAGTTTTTCTCTGTCGAGTCCGCTCTGGAGCACGCTCTTGCGTTGCTCGACGAAGGGGCGGAGATCCTCGATGTAGGCGGCGAGTCCACCCGCCCCGGCGCCGAGCCCGTACCGCAGGAGGAGGAGCAGAGGCGGGTGCTGCCCGCCATCCGTGCCGTCCTCGACGCTCGGCCGGGAACGAAGATCTCCATCGACACCTACCACGCGCAAACCGCGGAGGCCGCTCTCGAGGAGGGGGCGAGCATCGTCAACGACGTCACCGCGTTGCGGGGGGACGAGCGGATGGCTTCGGTGGTCGCCGGGGCTGGCTGTGAGGTCGTGCTCATGCACATGCTCGGGGAGCCGAGGACGATGCAGCGGGACCCGCGCTACGAGGATGTGGTGCGCGAGGTGAGGGACTTCCTGCGCGAGCGGGTGGATTACGCGGTCGGGTGCGGCATCGATCCCGGCAGGATCATACTCGATCCCGGCGTCGGGTTCGGCAAGACCGTGGAGCACAACCTGGAGCTCTTGCGCCGGCTGGACGAGATCTGCGAGCTCGGGTTCCCGGTCCTGGTGGGGACCTCCCGCAAGCGTTTCATCGGGACCATAACGGGCGTGCAGACCCCGAAGGAGCGCCTGTTCGGAACCGTGGCGACCACCGTGCTGGCCTACGAGCGCGGCGCGAGCATCTTCCGGGTGCACGACGTGCGCGCCAACCGGGAGGCGCTGGACGTCGCGAGGATGCTTCTGATCGGTGAGCGGGGTGGGTGAGAGGGTCTTCCTCAGCCTGGGAAGCAACCTCGGAGATCGCCTGGGGCACCTGCGCGCGGCGCTCGACGCGCTTGATCTGGGCTACCCCACGGCCCTTAAGGACATCTCCCGCCTCTACGAGACAGAGCCGGTGGAGGTCTCGGGACCCCAGCCCCCTTATCTCAACCTCGTCGTGGAGGTCGACTCCCGGATATCTCCGATGGAGCTTCTGCGTTTCTGCCAGGGTGTGGAGGCCGGGCTCGGACGGCGGAGGAAGGGGGAGAAGGCGCCGCGCACGATCGACATCGACATCCTGCTCTTCGATGATGTGGTCGGCGAGTGGCCCGAGCTCTCGCTCCCGCACCCGGGCATCCTCCGGGCGTTCAACCTCGTGGGGATCGCGGACATAGACGCGGGGTTGCGCATTCCCGGTGCTGGGTTGGTCGTCGATCTGCTGCGACGTTCGGACCGGGGCGGCATCAGGGAGGTAGAGGGGGTGGAGCTGCGTTGTTGATGGCGGCTGACGTGGGCAACACCCAGACCGTGCTCGGCATCTTCGACGGGGATGAGCTGCGCGCGACGTGGAGGATGGCGACCGAGCCCCACCGCATGGCCGACGAGGTGGGGGCGAGTTGTGCTTCGCTGTTCGCGTTGCGCGGGGTCAGGCTGGAGGACGTGAGCGCCATGATCATCTCCAGCGACGTACCGCCGCTCGTCCGCTCCTACAAGCATCTCGCCGAAGACCTGATGGGAATTCCCTTCTACGCCGTCTCGGCCGGGATGAAGACCGGGCTCGAGAATCGCTACGACAACCCGGCGCAGGTCGGTTCCGACCGGATAGTCAACTCGGTCGCCGCGAGCCGTCTCTACGGCACCCCGGTGATAATCGTGGATTTCGGCACGGCTACGACCGTCTGTGCCGTAGACACCAGTTCGAGCTACCTTGGGGGGGCGATCATGCCCGGCATCTACGTCTCGCTCGAAGCTCTCGTCTCTCGGGCCGCCAAGCTCACCAGCGTGGATCTGGAGGAGAAGGTTCCCAAGGCCATCGCGACCAACACCCCGGATTCGATCCGCAGCGGTTTCGTCTACGGGTACGCAGGGGCCGTGGACTCGCTCATCCGCCGTTTCAAGGTGGAGCTCGGCGCCGAAGAAGAGACGAAGGTGGTGGCCACCGGAGGACCTGCCCCGGTCATCGTCGATCACTGTCGGGAGATAGAGGTTTTCGATCCCGCCCTCACGCTCAAGGGACTCAAGTTGCTCTACGAGATGAACGCGGTGTGAGACCGTTCGAAAAGTTCCCGCGGCTTCGTTGAAACTTGCCGGTTGCCCTCTTATACTCTCCCAGCTTATGAGCGAGAAGAACCAGGAACTGCTGACTCCGGAAGGTTACAAGAAACTGCAGGAAGAGCTCGCCTACCTGACCGAGCACAGGCGCAAGGAGGTTGCCGACCGCATACGCCAGGCCCGGGAGTTCGGGGATCTTTCCGAGAACTCGGAGTACGACGACGCGAAGAACGAGCAGTACCTGCTCGAGCGAAGGATCAGCGAGATCCAACGCCGGCTGCGCAACGCACGGGTCGTCGAGCGCTCCGCCTCCAACGGAGGAGCGGTCGAGCTGGGCAGCCGGGTCACGATACGGGCCGTAGGCGAGGGGAAGGAGCGCACCTTCGAGATCGTGGGTGCCAACGAGTCCGACCCCACGAGCGGCAAGCTCTCCCACGCCTCCCCGGTGGGGCGTGCCGTACTCAAGCGCCGCCCGGGAGAACGCGTGGTGGTCTCCACGCCGCGCGGTTCGACGGAATACGAGATCGTGAGCGTCGAGGACGCTGGTTAGGAAGGGTCTGTATACCGGTTTTGCGACCCGGCCCTCCTTCGGCGGACGGTGAGATCTTGAACAGCATGGTGCACGTCACGACACCCGGATGGGCATCGCAGGTGGCAGGGGCCCTCGGTGAGGGCCCCCACGTCGTCGTCTCCGGGATCAGCCCCTCCGGCAACATCCACGTCGGCAACCTGCGGGAGGTTCTGGTCGCCGAGGCGGTGGCGCGGGCGCTGCGCGAGCGGGGGGAGAGGACGCGCTTCATCTTCCACGCCGACACGATAGACCCGCTGCGCAAGATCGCACCGGGTATCCCCGAGAGCTTCGGTGAGTTTCTGGGGCAGAGCCTCTCGCACGTACCCGACCCCGCCGGGGACTGCCATCCCTCCTACGCGGAGCACTTCCTCTCCCCGTTCGAGGAGGCGCTCGAGGAGATGGGGATGGAGATAGAGGTCTTGCGCTCGCACGAGCTCTACGAGAGCGGGGTCTACACCGACGTCATCCGCGAGGCTCTGGAGCACACGGAGGAGCTGCGGCGTATCCTGCAGGAGGTCACGGGCAGGAGGATGCCCGAAGGGTGGTCGCCCTTTCTGCCGCGTGCGGCCTCCGGACGCCTCACCGGCAACCGGGTGGTGGAACACCTGCCGGAGGAGAGCCGGGTCGTCTACGTGGACGAGGAGGGGCGCAAGGGGGTGGCGGACTACTCGAAGGGCGAGGGGAAGCTCGGCTGGAGGGTCGAGCTTCCGGCGCGCTGGAAGGCGCTCGGGGTGACCTTCGAGCCCTTCGGGAAGGACCACACCAGCCGCGGCGGCTCCACCGACTCGGCGGACAGGATGGCCCGGGAGGTCTTCCGCTACCCGGTGCCGGGCCGCTACGAGTACGAGTGGATCAACATCCGGGGCCAGGGAGCGATGAGCAGCTCCAGGGGCGTGGTTCTGCTCCCGAAGGAACTGCTCGAGGTGATGCCGCCCGATGCGCTCAGGGCCATGGTGCTCGGTGCAGATCCTTCGCGGGCCCTGGACCTGGATCTGGAGAACGGGCTGCCGCGTTTCATGGACGAATACAGGCGGGAAGGTGGACGTCCGTTCGTCCCGTTCACACATCTGGCCATCGTCGCGCAGACCGTCGGGGAGGACGTCGAGGCGGCCGCGGCGATGCTGCGCCGGGGAGGGTACGGGGAGGCTGCAGCGGACACCGGGAACCTGGCGAAGGACCTCGGCTATGCTCGCAACTGGGCCGCGAGGTGGGCACCCGCGTCGCTGCGCTACGAGTTGCTCGACCCCGCGCAGCTGCCCTCCGCCGTCGGGAAGCTGGACGAGGAGCAGCGGTCGTATCTCAGGCGTGTGCGGGACAGGCTGCCCGACGAGTCGGAAGCCGAAGAGATACAGGACCTGCTCTACTCGACGGCCAGAGAGATGGGGATCAAGCCGAAGAAGGCCTTCGCGGCGGTCTACACCGTGCTGCTCGGCAGGCAGAGCGGACCCAAGGCCGGGCCCTTCCTGGCCTCTCTCCCCACCGAGGTCGTGAAGGAACGTTTCGCGGTGTAATATTTATCACCAGCCCGGACTACCGGGGTGCTAGACTCGCAAGATGCGAGCGCTCAGGGGTCGAAGTAGAGATCTCCGTAGCGCTCTTAGCGTAAAGGCCGGCAAAAGTCAAATGTGCGCGGCCGAATCCTTGTATACTTCAAGGTGGTTGGTGTGATAAGAAAGAGGTTCCGCAGGTGACCCCGAAGAGCAAGCTCTCACCGATGTGCAGGCTATATAAACCAAACCGTATATACAGAGCAACTGTACCCTATACCGTGAAGGACCCTCGGGATTATAGAGGAGGCTCCCGCTGATGTTTGAACGATTCACGGAGAGGGCCCGCAAGGTCGTCGTCCTGGCCCAAGAGGAGGCCAGGCACTTCAACCACAACTACATCGGGACCGAGCACCTGCTCCTCGGTCTGTTGCGCGAGGACGAGGGCGTCGCCGCCCGGGCGCTGACTTCACTCGGGGTCACGCTGGACGATGTCAGAGAGCAGGTCGAGAGCATCGTCGGCTACGGCGAGGAGGGGACCGGTGGTCAGGCTCCGTTCACGCCCCGCTCGAAGAAGGTTCTCGAGCTCGCGCTGAGGGAGGCGCTGCAGCTCGGGCACAACTACATCGGCACCGAGCACATCCTGCTCGGGCTCGTGCGCGAGTCCGAGGGGGTGGCGGCGAGGGTGCTCTCCAACCTCGACGTCGATCCGGACAAGGTCAGGCGCAAGGTGGTGGAGCTCCTCGGCGGCGGTCGGGCGCAGAGGGGGCGCGAGGCCGTCGGGAGAGGTGGGGCCGAGGCCCGCAGGCCGAAGACGCGCCAGCTCGACCAGTACGGGCGCAACCTCACGGCGCTCGCGATGGAGGACAAGCTCGACCCGGTCATCGGACGCACGCAGGAGATCGAGCGGATCATGCAGATCCTGGTGCGCCGCACCAAGAACAACCCGGTGATCATCGGCGAGCCGGGGGTCGGTAAGACCGCGATCGTCGAGGGGCTGGCCAACGAAATCGCGGCCGGGCGCGTTCCGGACCTGCTCGCCAACAAGGAGGTCTACACGCTCGATCTGGGGGCGCTGGTCGCGGGCTCGAAGTACCGCGGCGAATTCGAGGAGCGCCTCAAGAAGATAATGAAGGAGATCACCGACCACGGTGACATCATCCTCTTCATCGACGAGATCCACAACCTCGTCGGAGCAGGGGCGGCGGAAGGGGCGATCGACGCCGCCTCGATCCTCAAGCCGGCTCTCGCCAGGGGCGAGCTGCAGGTGATAGGCGCCACGACGATCGACGAGTACCGCAAGCACCTGGAGAAGGACAAGGCGCTCGAGCGTCGCTTCCAGGTCATCCAGGTCGGCGAGCCGAGCGTCGAGGAGACCGAGCTCATCCTCAAGGGGCTCAGGGACAAGTACGAGGCGCACCACAAGCTGCACATAACCGACGAGGCGCTGCGCGCCGCTTCGCAGCTCGGCGACCGCTACATCTCCGACCGGTTCCTGCCGGACAAGGCGATAGACCTGGTCGACGAGGCGGCCTCGAAGATGCGCATAAAGACGATGTCGCAGCCTCCGTACTACAAGGAGGTCGACGAGGAGCTCGCGCAGGTTCGGGCCCAGAAGGAGGCCGCCATCGACGCGCAGGAGTACGAGAAGGCGGCGCGGCTGAGGGACAGCGAGCGTGAGCTGGCGCTCAGGCGCCGCGAGCTCGACCGGCAGTGGCGGCAGGGCGAGGGCGAGAAGCAGGTCTCCATCGGGGAGAACGAGATCGCGGAGATCGTCTCCATGTGGACCGGCATCCCGGTCAAGAAGCTCACCGAGGAGGAGTCCGAGCGGCTTTTGCACATGGAGGAGGCCCTGCACGGGCGCGTCGTGGGGCAGGACGAGGCCATAAAGGCCGTCAGCCGCTCCATCCGGCGCACGATGGCGGGCCTCAAGGATCCGAACCGCCCGAGCGGCTCGTTCGTCTTCCTCGGGCCGACCGGCGTCGGGAAGACCGAGCTCGCCCGCACGCTCGCCGAGTACCTCTTCGGCGACCAGAACGCGATGATCCGGCTCGACATGTCCGAGTACATGGAGCGGCACACCGTGAGCCGGCTGGTCGGCTCGCCTCCGGGGTATGTCGGCTACGACGAGGGTGGACAGCTCACCGAGGCCGTCCGGCGCAAGCCGTACTCGGTGGTGCTCTTCGACGAGATCGAGAAGGCCCACCCGGACGTGTTCAACATCCTGCTGCAGATCCTGGAGGACGGGCAGCTCACCGACGCCCAGGGGCGCAAGGTCGACTTCAAGAACGTCGTCCTGATCATGACCTCCAACGTCGGGGCGCAGCACATCAACAAGACCAAGACGCTCGGGTTCGGCGCCGGTGAAGAGGGGCTCTCCTACAAGGAGATGAAGTCCCGGGTGACGAGCGAGCTGAGGAAGATCTTCCGGCCCGAGCTCTTGAACAGGATCGACGAGGTCATCGTCTTCCACAAGCTCGAGCGGGAGCACGTGCGACAGATCATCGAGATCCAGATAAAGCGGCTGCGCAACCAGCTCGCCGAGCGCGACGTGACCCTGGAGTTCACCACCGAGGCGCTGGACAAGCTCGCCGAGGCCGGCTACGACCCGGCGTTCGGGGCGAGGCCCTTGAAGCGGGTCCTGCAGCGGATGGTCGAGGATCCGATGAGCGAGATGATCCTGCGGGGTGAGGTCCCCAACGGATCGAAGGTGATCGTCGAGGCGAACGACATCTCGGCCGACGATGCCACCGACGACCAGTCCATCGTGGACTTCAAGGTCATCCAACCCAAGGAGGTCGTGAAGGCCGAGTAGCCGCTCTCTCTGCGAGAGCAGGCTCTGCCGGGGAGCTGCGCCCCCACTCGAGTGGGGGCGCAGCTCTTCTTTTCTTTTACGGTTTCCTTCTGGAGAAGGATCGACGATACCTTACAATCACATCATGCCTTCGAAGACCGTCTACGTCTGCTCTAACTGCGGTCACGAGGAGCCCAAGTGGCTCGGGCGCTGCCCGGAGTGCGGGCAGTGGAGCACGTTCGCCGAGGAGCTGAGGGATTCCGCAAAGGGATCGGCCACGGGTTTCGCGAGCCGGGCCGCGAGGCGTGGTACGGCCGCTCCGACGCTCTCGATGGGGGATGTGGTGGCGGAGCGGGAGAGACGTCTCAAGACCGGTATGGCCGAGCTCGACCGGGTGCTCGGGGGCGGTCTCGTACCCGGGTCTCTGGTGCTCGTCGGAGGGGAGCCCGGGGTGGGCAAGAGCACGCTGCTTCTGCAGATGATGGGACACCTCGGGGGGAGGTGCCTCATGGTCTCGGGCGAGGAATCCCCGCGGCAGGTCGCGATGAGCGCCCGCAGGATAGGGGTCGGGGAGTCCGGTTTCCGGGTGCTCGCCGAGACCGACGTCGGCGTGATAGAGGCGACCATCCTCGAGGAGAGGCCCGAGGTCGTGGTGGTCGACTCGATCCAGACGCTCTACTCGCCCGATCTCGCCGGGGCTCCGGGGAGCGTCGGGCAGGTGCGAGAGAGCGCCGCCAGGCTGATGCGTGTGGCCAAGAGCGAGGGAATCGCGGTCGTTCTCGTCGGGCACGTCACCAAGGAGGGTTCGATCGCCGGGCCGAGGGTGCTCGAGCACATGGTGGACACCGTGCTCCAGTTCGAGGGGGACCGCTTCCAGACCTTCCGCGTGCTGCGGGGGTTGAAGAACCGCTTCGGCTCGACCAACGAGGTCGGCGTCTTCGAGATGACCGGTGGGGGGATGGTCGAGGTCTCGGATCCTTCGGCCTTCTTCCTCTCCGAGCGGGAGGGAGGGACGCCGCCGGGGGTGGTGACGGTCTGTCTCATGGAGGGCACGAGGCCGATGCTGGTCGAGATAGAGAGCCTGGTCTCTCCCAGTCACCTCGCCGTGCCGCGCCGCATGGGGGGCGGTGTGGACGCGGGTCGGGTGAGCATGCTCTGCGCCGTGCTCTCGCGCCGGGCCGGCCTCTCCCTCGGTTCTCAGGACGTCTACGTCAACGTCTCCGGAGGGGTGCGTGTCGAGGAGCCCGCAGCCGACCTCGGGGTGGCGCTGGCCATAGCGTCGGCCCTTCGGGACCGCCCGGTGGGGGCGGGGACCGCGTGCTTCGGCGAGGTGGGGCTGACCGGGGATCTCAGGGCCGTCTCCGGGACCGAGCGCCGCGAGAGGGAGCTTCTGAAGATGGGCTTCACGCGTATAATTAGGCCCGAGGTTCGTTCCAGGCGTCGTGCGGCAGACGGAGGTGCCCGTCGAGCAGGAAGAGATCCAGGCCCGGTGGAAGTAAGGACGCTGCAGGAGGCGGTAGAGGCCGCGCTCTCGTGAGCGGCCGGCACCGTGAGATGCCTCCCGAACTGGCCGAGGCGCTCGCGCTCGTGGCCCCCGGAACCGAGCTCAGGGAGGGCATAGACAACATCATCCACGCCAACAACGGGGCCCTCATCGTCGTCTCCAACCCGGAGAAGCTCAAGCGGCTCGGCATCATCTCCGGCGGCATGAAGATAGACTGTTCCTTCACGCCGATGCGCCTCTACGAGCTGGCCAAGATGGACGGCGCGCTCGTCGTCTCACCGGACTTCTCCGTCATCCACTACGCCAACGTCCAGCTCAACCCGGACCCCTCGCTTCCCTCCGAGGAGACAGGGATGCGACATCTCTCCGGTCACCGCACCGCGCAGCAGACCGGGGATCTCGTGATCGTGGTCTCCGAGCGCCGGCGGGTCGTCAGCCTCTATCAGGGCTCCTACGGACCACACGTGCTGGAGGACATCGGGGTGATGCTCTCCAAGGCGGACTCCGCGCTCGCCACCCTGGAGAAGTTCACCCGACGGCTCAGGGATGAGGCGAGGATACTCACGCTGCACGAGTACGACGGGGTCGTGACGCTGCGCGAGGTGATAGGGGCGATAAGCACGTTCGAGACCTCGGTGAGGATAGCCGAGGAGATAAGGGCGTACATCAGGGAGCTGGGCAGCGAGGGGCGGCTGGTGGAGATGCAGCTCGAGCAGGCCTTCCACGACGTCCCGGATCAGTACGAAGCCCTGCTCCGGGATTACGTGGACGAAGGGGTGGATTACGAGGAAGCCCTCGCGGCGCTGCACGAGCTCACTCCGGAGGAGCTCTCCGAGCCGATGCACATAAGCCAGGCTCTCGGTTACGGCTCGGTCGGACAGACCGAGGACTTCTTCGTCAAACCCCGGGGCTACAGGCAGCTGGCGCGCGTGCCGCGTCTGCCGAGGAAGGTCGCCGAGCGCCTCATCAGCGAGTTCGGCTCCTTGAAGGGGTTGCTGGAAGCTTCCGAGGACGAGCTCGACGACGTGGAAGGCGTGGGGCAGGCCCGGGCGCGGGCCATCAGGCGGGGTCTGAGGAGGCAGCGGGAGCTCGACCGCTCGGAGGACATCCTCTAGATGCGCGGGCTGCCAGGGCCTTTCGTACGGAGACATCCGGGCGGGCCGTGAAGGTCAGGACGAGGTTCGCCCCGAGCCCCACCGGGATGCTCCATCTGGGTGGGGCCCGCACGGCGCTCTTCAATTACCTCTTCGCCCGGCACGAGGGCGGCGAGGTACTCCTGCGGATCGAAGACACCGACCGGGCCCGCAGCCGGCGCCGTTTCGAGGAGGGGCAGCTCGAGGATCTCGCCTGGCTGGGGCTCACGTTCGACGGGAGCCCGGTCCGCCAGAGCGGGCGGGGTGCGCTGTACAGGGAGGTTGCGGAGAGGCTCCTGCGTTCGGGGCTCGCCTACGAAAAGCAGGACGAGGCCGGGAGGCGGGCGCTCTACTTTCGCCCGCCCCTGCGGCGGGGAAGCTTCCGTGACGGGTTGCGGGGGAAGGTCCCTTTCTCGGGGCTCGAAGACTTCGTCATAATGAAGTCGGATGGGATGCCCGCTTACAACTTCGCCTGCGTGGTCGACGATGCCGAGATGGGTGTAACCCACGTGATCCGTGGTGAGGAGCACCTCTCCAATACGGCCCGGCAGGCGTTGCTCTACCGCTCCCTGGGTTTCGAGGAGCCGGAGTTCATCCACCTCGGGGTGGTCCTCGGACCCGACGGGAAGAAGCTCAGCAAGCGCAGCGGGGCGAGGAGCATCTCCGATTACCGGAAGGAAGGATACCTGCCCGAGGCCCTCGTAAGCTATCTGGTTCTCCTCGGGTGGTCCCATCCCGAGGGCCGGGAGGACTTCCGGAACCTCGGTGAGCTCGTGCGGGAGTTCGACCCCTCCCGGCTGCACGCGAGCCCGGCGATCTTCGACCCGAAGAGGCTCCTTGCGGTCAACGCCCGCCGCCTCCGTGCGCTTCCTGTGGAAGAGTTGGAGAGGCTGCTCGCGCCCGCGCTCGACGGGGCGGGCATCCCCCCCGGGCGCAGGTCCGCCGCCGTTGAGGCCATAAGGAGCGAGCTGCGCACCCTCTCCGAAGCTCCCGGGCTTCTGGGTGCGATCACATCTCCGGTCGACCCGGAGGGGTTCGTACGTGAGCTTCCGCGCTCGAGCGCGGAGGTCTATGGGTGGGTGGCGGCGGCGTTGAGAGAGCGGAAGATCGAGGGCGTGGAGGATGCCCGGGAGTTCGTCGGAGGCCTCCGGAGCCGGGCGAGAGAGGAAGGAATGAGCGCCCGGGAGCTGCTACACCCGCTGCGCCTCGCGCTCACCGGCCGGGAGAGAGGCCCCGAGATACCCTGTATCATCGCTGTTCTCGGGCCGGAGGAGGCGGCGAGGAGGATAGAAGCCGCGAGAGAAGCTAGACTAAGGGCATCATGAGCGTGATGGTGAGAGACACCCTGAGCGGGGAGCCGGTGGACATCTTGCGGAGGGGGCACGTCGGAATCTACGTCTGCGGTCCCACCGTATACAACGACATACACATAGGAAACGCCCGGGCGCCCCTTTTCTGGGACGTCGTCGTCAGGTATCTGCGCAGCAGGGGGTACCGCGTCACCTTCGTCCAGAACATAACGGACGTGGAGGACAAGATCATAAACCGGGCCAACGCCGAAGGGGTCTCCTGGAAGGAGATCGTACGCCGCTACACCCGCTCCTACCACGAGCGGCTCGCGGCGCTGGGGGTGGGCCTGCCGGACGTGGAGCCCAGGGCCACCGAGCACGTACCGGAGATCATCTCTCTCATAGAGGCACTCATCGGGAGGGGACACGCCTACGCCCCGGGTAACGGCGACGTCTACTACCGGGTGAGGAGCTGTCCGGGGTACGGCCGGCTCTCACATCAGCGTCCGGAGGAGATGCGCGAGACCGAAAAAGGGGCCAGAGGCTACAAGGAGAGCCCGCTCGACTTCGCGCTGTGGAAAGCCTCCAAGCCGGGAGAACCCTCCTGGGAGAGCCCGTGGGGGCCGGGGAGGCCGGGCTGGCACATCGAGTGCTCTGCAATGGTCCTGAAGCACCTGCCGGATGGTGCGGACGTCCATGGTGGCGGCACCGATCTGCGCTTCCCGCACCACGAGAACGAGCTCGCCCAGAGTAAGGGCGCTTACCCCGAGCGCACCTTCGTGCGGGCGTGGGCGCACCACGGGATGGTCAACTTCGCCGAGGACAAGATGGCCAAGAGCGTGGGCAACGTCGTGGACGTCATGGAGGCCGTCGGTCGCCACGGCAGGAACGCCATCAGGATGTGGCTTTTGCAGAGCCACTACTCGCAGCCGGTGGAATACGCGGAGGAGATCCTCTTGGAGAAGGGGCGTTCCTTCGAGCGGCTGTCCCGCTTCTACCGGGAGATCGCCGACTCGCGCGATTCCTCTCCTCTCTCCGAGAGCCTCGCTGCGGAGCTGCGCGAGCGATACCACGCGGCGATGGCCGACGACCTCAACACGCCGGAGGTTCTCGCGGCCCTCTTCGACGCTGCCCGAGCCGCGGGCCGTGAGGTGGCCGAACGCAGGGAGTCTGCAACCCGGTTCGCCGCACTCGCGGAGGCGATGCGCGAGATATTCGACGTCTTCGGCTTCGACCTCTCGGAGGAACGGACGGCGGAGGTGGACGGCATCACCATCCGCTATGCCGGAGGGGAGCCTGGTGAGGAGCTTCTGCGGATGGTTGCCGAGCGGGAGGCAGCGCGTCGCGAGAGGAACTGGCCCGTCGCGGACGGGCTGCGCGAGGAGATAAGGGGACGCGGCTGGGCACTCGAGGACACCCCGGCCGGACCCGTCCTGAACCCGTTGAAGTAGTGGGCTCCGAGCTGATCTACGGCGTGCGCCCGGTGCTCGAGGCGTTGCGGAGTGGCCGTCGGGAGGTCCTGGAGGTCCTGATGGCGGTCCGCAACCCGGAGATCTCTTCTCTCGCGGCTTCGCGCAAGGTGCCGGTGAGCGAGGCGCCGCGTCGAGAGATAGATCGCCTCGCCTCCGGGGTGGTGCATCAGGGAGTCATCGCCCGCACGGGTGAATATCCCTACTCGGACCTTGACGAGATCCTCGACACCCCGAGCCCCCTCGTCGTCGTTCTCGACGGGGTGACGGACCCCCGCAACCTCGGGGCCGTGCTGCGCGCCGCCGACGGTACCGGATCGAGCGGCGTCGTCATACCGAAGGACCGCGCCGCCCCGGTCACCCCGGCCGCCGTCAAGGCGAGCGCCGGGGCGAGCGAGCACGTACGGGTGGCAAGGGAGACGAACCTGCGCCGGGCCATCGAGAGGATGAAACGGGCCGGCATCTGGGTCTATGCGGCCGAGAGCGGAGAGCAGACCCTCTACACCGATCTCGACTTCGACGATCCGGTGGCGATCGTACTCGGGGGCGAGGAGTCCGGGATCAGACGCCTGGTTCGGGAGGGTTGCGATGGGATCTTCTCCATCCCCATGCTCGGCGCCGTGGATTCCCTCAACGTCTCGGCCGCCGCGGCGGTCGTGCTCTACGAGGCCATCAGGCAGCGCGGATGGCGCGGTACCTGATCCTCGACGGTTACAACCTTATCGCCGCGCTGGATCGCTACCGGCGAGGGAGGGAGGAGGCCGGGCTCGAGGAGCGCCGCGATCTGTTGGTGAACGACGCCCTCAAGGCCGCCGGGTGGACCGACCGCGTCGTCATCGTCGTCTTCGATGCCCACGGGACCCCGGAGCCCCGCAGGGAAGAAACGCTCGCCGGTGGCGCGGTGCGCGTGATCTACAGCTCCGCCGGCGAGACCGCCGACGACGTCATCGAACGGCTCATAGAGACCCTCGATGGGCCCGCGACGGTCTTCACGGCTGACTTCGCCCTGCAGCGTACGGCCCTCATCCGCGGTGCCACCCGCGCCACGCCTCGTGAGTTTCAGGCCCTGCTCGACGAGCTACCGGCGCTGGCGCGCAGCCCTCGCAGGGGGAGGAGGATGCGCCTCTCCGACCGGCTCTCCGCCGAGACGTTGCGCTCCCTGGAAGAGGTCCGGCGGCGTGAGTTGAGGGAGGGGTGAGCTATAATCCCCGGGAGAGGCCCGGGTAGCTCAGCGGTAGAGCAGCCGCCTTGTAAGCGGCAGGTCGGGGGTTCGAATCCCTTTCCGGGCTCAGCGGAAGGACCGAAGACGCGTTGAAAACTCGTTATGGTTTGCTACCATAGCGAGGTGCTCGAGAGAGCACCGAAAAAGCGTGTCGGGGGTGTGCCCGAGCGGCCAAAGGGAGCAGACTGTAAATCTGCCGGCATTGCCTACGGAGGTTCGAATCCTCCCGCCCCCATGACGACGTGCCCCTGTAGCTCAGTCGGTAGAGCACTTCCATGGTAAGGAAGGGGTCACCGGTTCAAGTCCGGTCGGGGGCTCTCGGCGTCCGGGCCTCTGCCCGGGTGTCGGGTGAAGTTGATGTGGCGGTGTAGCTCAGTTGGTCAGAGCAGCGGAATCATAATCCGCGTGTCGCAGGTTCGAGTCCTGCCACCGCTACCTCGGGTTTTGAGGTTTCAGAGAGAAAGGAACGGCCGAGATGTCCAAGGGCAGGTTTGAGAGGACCAAGCCGCACGTAAACGTGGGGACCATAGGGCACATAGACCACGGCAAGACGACGCTTACGGCGGCGATAACGAAGGTATTGGCCAAGCACTACCCGGATGATCCGGCCAACCACGAGGTGGCCTTTGAGCAGATAGACAACGCCCCTGAGGAGCGTCAGCGGGGGATAACGATAGCGACCTCCCACCAGGAGTACGCCACGCCCAAGCGGCACTACGCGCACGTGGACTGTCCTGGGCACGCGGACTACGTGAAGAACATGATCACGGGTGCGGCCCAGATGGATGGGGCGATACTGGTGGTTTCTGCGGCGGATGGGCCGATGCCGCAGACGCGGGAGCACATTCTTCTTGCGCGTCAGGTAGGGGTACCGTCGATCGTTGTGTTTTTGAACAAGGCGGACATGGTGGACGACCCGGAGCTGTTGGAGCTGGTAGAGATGGAGGTAAGGGAGCTCCTCAGCGAGTATGACTTTCCTGGGGATGAGATACCGGTAGTGGTAGGCAGTGCCCTGAGGGCTCTTGAGGGGGATGAAGGGGAGCTTGGGGAGCAGTCGATTCTCAAGTTGATGGAGGCGGTAGACGAGTACATCCCTGAGCCCAAGCGGGATGTGGACAAGCCGTTTTTGCTTGCGATAGAGGATGTGTTCACGATTCAGGGACGCGGGACGGTAGCGACCGGGCGAGTGGAGCGCGGGCGGCTGCGGCTCAACGAGGAAGTAGAGATAGTAGGGATAAGGCCGACGCGCAAGACGGTGGTTACGGGCATAGAGATGTTCAACAAGAGCATGGACGAGGCGCAGGCGGGGGACAACATAGGGGCGCTTCTCAGGGGCGTGAGGCGCAACGAGGTAGAGCGAGGGCAGGTACTGGCGCATCCTGGGACGATAACGCCGCACACGAAGTTCAAGGCTGAGGTGTATGTACTCAGCAAGGAGGAGGGAGGCAGGCACACGCCGTTTTTCTCTCACTACAGGCCGCAGTTCTACTTCCGGACGACGGACGTGACTGGGGAGATCACGCTGGAGGAGGGAGTAGAGATGGTGATGCCTGGGGACAACACGGTGATGACGGTAGAGTTGATCTCACCGATAGCGATGGATGAGGGGCTCAACTTTGCGATAAGGGAGGGTGGCCGGACGGTTGGAGCCGGTGTGGTCACCCAGATAATAGAGTAGGAGCCGATACTTGGCGTGTGGAGAGGCGGGTGGATCCCGCCTCTCCCCGGGTAGTTTCAGAGGAGAAGGATGAGACAGCTGGTAACACTGGCGTGTGAGGACTGCAGGAGGCGCAACTACCACACCCGCAAGAACAGGCGCAACACGCCCGATCGTCTTCAGCTCAGAAAATACTGTCCGTGGTGCCGCCGTCATACCACGCACAGGGAGACCAGGTAGTAAGATAAATGGCGGCGAAGCAGAGGGCAGTAGCTCAGTTGGTAGAGCAGCGGTCTCCAAAACCGCAGGTCGGGGGTTCGAGTCCCTCCTGCCCTGCTTTCATCTGCGAGGCGAGGCGAGGAAACGATGTCTAAGAGACGGGGCTCTACGGCTCAGCAGCGCCGGGCCGGTGGCAAGAAGGCCCAGCAGAGCGGCAAGCGGCGCAGGGCCGGGTCGGGGGTAGTCGATTCCCTCAAGGAGGCCCGGGCCGAGATACGGCGGGTGAGCTGGCCCGACCGCGAGCAGCTCAAGCAGAGTACGGCGGTCGTGATCATCGTGGTCGTCGTGCTCGGCATCTACGTCACGTTCTGGGATTACATCTTCCAGAACCTGACGCGGCTGGTCTTCTTCTAGTGCTGTAGCGGCTGGGGAGTTGGTTGCTTTGAAGAAGTGGTATGTCGTCAACACGTACTCCGGGCACGAGAACAAGGTCAAGACGACGCTCGAGCGCAGGATAGAGTCCCTGGGGCTCAGACGGTACTTCGGGGAGATCAGGATCCCCACCGAGAACGTCGTCGAGATCAAGAACGGCAAAAAGGTGCCTACGGTCCAGCGGCAGTTCCCGGGCTACATACTGGTGAACATGGAGATGAACGACGACACCTGGCAGGTGGTGAGGCAGACGCCTGGGGTCACGCAGATCGTCGGGGCGGGGGACAAGCCGGTCCCTCTCAGCCGGGCCGAGGTCGAGCGGCTTTTGCATCCGGGCGAGGTGGAGACCCGGGAGAAGGTCAAGACGACGGTGGACTACGAGATCGGGGAGACCGTACGCGTGGTGAGCGGTCCGCTCTCCGACTTCACCGGCCAGATCTCCGACATAAACGTCGACCAGTCGCGGTTGAAGGTGATGGTCTCGATCTTCGGGCGGGAGACACCGGTCGAGCTCTCCTTCAACCAGGTCGCCAAGCTCTAGCCGTTGTTCGTTTCGGGCACAGTCAGAAGAAGAGGGAGTTCGTAGCATCATGGGCAGAGGACGTGGAAGAAGGGTCGTAAGGAAGCTGAAGCTCCAGATACCGGGTGGGCAGGCGAACCCGGCTCCCCCCGTTGGGCCGGCGCTCGGGCAGGCCCAGGTCAACATCGGGGAGTTCGTGCGGCAGTTCAACGACGCCACCCGGGACCAGATGGGCCAGATCATCCCGGTCGAGATAACGGTGTACGAGGATCGTTCGTTCTCTTTCGTCACCAAGACGCCGCCGGCGGCGTTTCTTTTGCGGCAGGCCGCCGGGGTCGAGAAGGGGAGCGGCGAGCCCAACCGGGACAAGGTCGGGTCGGTTAGCCGGCAGCAGATAGAGGAGATAGCGAAGACGAAGCTGCCGGACCTGAACGCCGCAGACCTGGAGGGTGCGGTGAAGATAATAGAGGGTACGGCGAGGAGCATGGGGATCACGGTAAATGGGTAAGAGGCTGCTCGAGCAGAAGAACAGGATAGACCGGGAGAGGCTCTACTCGCCCAGGGAGGCGATAGAGCTGTTGAAGGGGCTCGACGGAGCGAACTTCGACGAGAGCGTCGAGGTGCACATAAACCTCAACGTCGACCCTCGCCGGGCGGATCAGATGGTGCGCGGGACGCTGATGCTGCCCAACGGCACGGGCAAGACGCAGCGGGTCGCGGTCTTCGCCGAGGGTGAGGCGGCCCGGGAGGCCGAGGAGGCCGGGGCGGACATAGTCGGGTCCGAAGATCTGGTCGCGCGCATCCGCGACGAGGGCTTCCTCGACTTCGACGTCGCGGTGGCGACCCCGGACCAGATGCGCATCGTCGGACGGCTGGGGCAGATACTCGGTCCCCGCGGGCTCATGCCGAACCCGAAGAGCGGCACCGTAACGCAGGACGTCGGAAAGACCGTGCGCGAGATAAAGCAGGGCAAGATCGAGTACCGGGTGGACCGCTACGGGATAATCCACAGCATCATCGGCAAGAAGTCCTTCGACACCGACTCTCTGCTCGAGAACTACTACGCGCTGCGCGACGAGCTGCAGAGGGTGCGCCCCTCGGCGGTCAAGGGACGCTACTTCAAGTCGGTGGCGATAACCAGCACGATGGGGCCCTCGGTGAAGGTTGACCCCGCCGCGACGAGCGATTAGTATCTTTCGCGGACCCAAGAACGACAAAAGAGAGAGGCCAGAGACAGCCGGGGCTCCGGCAAGGAGCTCAAACCCAGCGGGTGACCCGGCCGAGGCCGCGCAGAGAGAAGATTTCGGGATAGAGAGTCCCGGGTGCCTCTACGCGGCCCCGGGGCTCTCTTTTCAGGAGAGGAGTCGGAGGTGAGACGCGAGGAGAAAGCGAAGGTAGTAGAAGAGCTGGCCGAGAAGCTGAGGAGCGGCTCGGCGCTCGTGGTGGATTACCAGGGCATGAACGTGGCCCAGAGCACCGAGTTGCGTCGCCGCAGCCGGGAGCTCGGGGTGGAGTTCGTGGTGGCGAAGAACACCCTGGCGCGCAGGGCCGCGGACGCAGCCGGCATAGACGGTGAGTTTTCCGGGTTTTTCACGGGCCCGACGGCGATAGCCTTCTCGCAGGATCCGGTCGCCGGGGCAAAGCTTCTGGCGGAGTTCGCCGACCAGATAGAGACCTTCACGCTGAAAGGGGGGAGGCTCGACGACGGGCAGGTCCTCGACGCGGAGCAGGTCGTCGCGCTCTCGAAGCTGCCCGGCCGCGAGCAGCTCATCGCCCAGGTCGTCGGCGGGCTCGCCGCCCCGATCTCCGCTCTGGTGAACGTGCTCAACAACACGGTGCAGGGGCTCGTGATCGCGCTGAACCAGATCGCCGAGCAGAAGCGCGCGCAGGAGTCGTAGCAGGTACACGACGCAAAAGAAAAGAAGAACTGGAGGTTTTGGTTCATGGCCGTAAGCAAAGAGGAACTGATAGAGACGATCGAGAACATGAGCGTGCTCGAGCTCTCCGAGCTCGTCAAGGCGCTCGAGGAGCGCTTCGGGGTCTCCGCCACCGCCGTGGCCGCCGCCCCCGCCGCCGGGGCCGCCGCGGGTGACGGTGGGGCCGCCGCGGCCGAGGAGGAGAAGACCGAGTTCGACGTCATCCTGCAGGCGGCCGGGGACAAGAGGCTGCAGGTCATCAAGGAGATAAGGGCCGCGACCGGGCTCGGGCTCAAGGAGGCCAAGGCGCTGGTGGACGAGGCGCCCAAGCCGGTCAAGGAGGGCATCTCCAAGGAGGACGCCGAGGCTCTGAAGGCCAAGCTAGAGGAGGCCGGAGCCACCGTCGAGCTCAAGTAGCCTCTGTGGCGCGCAGCCCCAGGGTGTGCTAAACTTCCGGGCGTTGGACACAAAACCAACGCCCATACTTGTTGTTCGGGATATTCTGCCCCGGATCTCCTTGACTTATACGGGGAAGCGGGGTAGGATATCCGTTCGCGTGCTTAGCCGTTCTTCAACGATTCAGCGTGGAGGAGAGCCGATTTGGTAACCCCTATTGTGCGCCGCAAGCGGCGTCCCTTCTCGCGGACGCAGACTCTGGACTTTCAGATGCCGGGGCTGGTGGACATCCAGCTCGGCTCGTTCAGGAGGTTCCTGGATGAGGGGATAAGGCAGGTCTTCGAGGAGATCTCTCCGATAGAAGACTACACCGGGTCTTATGCCGTGGAGTTTGGGGATTTCTACTTCGAGGAGCCGCAGGTCTCCATAGAGGAGTGTGTCTCGAAGGACAAGACTTATGCGGCCCCGCTGTTCGTGAAGGTCCGCTTCATCATAAAGGAGACCGGTGAGATCCGGGAGCAGGACGTGTTCATGGGCGACTTCCCGCTCATGACTGACTGGGGGACCTTCATAATAAACGGGACCGAGCGGGTGGTCGTCACCCAGCTCGTGCGCTCTCCGGGCGCGTACATCATGGAGCCCAAGGACCCGAGCAAGCAGGTTCTCACGGCGAGCCTGATGCCGGGTCGTGGGTCCTGGCTCGAGTTCGAGGTGGAGTCCAAGGGGTACGTTTCGGTCAGGATAGACCGCAAGAGGAAGCTGCCGGTTACGGTGCTCCTGAAAGCTCTCGGGTTCGGCGGGCCCGAGGAGATAATGGGGCGCTTCGGTGACTCCTGGCTGGTGCGCAACACGCTGGAGCGAGACGACACCACTTCGCGGGAAGAGGCGCTGCTGGAGGTCTTCCGGCGACAGCGGCCCGGCGAGCCGGTCAACCTGGAGAACGCGCGCAACCTGGTGGAGGGGCTCTTCTTCGATCCCAAGCGCTACGACCTGACCGAGGTCGGGCGTTACAAGGTCAACAAGAAGCTCAAGCTCGACGTGCCGCTCGAGGTACGCACGCTCACCAACGAGGACATAGAGGCGCTTCTCGGGCGGTTGATCGAGATCGCGGAGGGCTTCGCCGAGGACGAGGAGTTCGGCAGGATCAACTACGAGCGCTACCGGCACCTGCTCGACGAGTACGAGCACCTCGGGAACCGGCGTCTCAGGACCGTCGGCGAGCTGGTGCAGGAGGCGTTCCGGATCGGGATGTACCGGATGGAGCGCGTGGTGCGCGAGCGGATGACCACGCAGGACGAGGAGAGCATAACGCCCCAGAGCGTGGTCAACACCAAGCCTGTGGCGAGCGCGATCAAGGAGTTCTTCGGCTCCAGCCAGCTCTCGCAGTTCATGGACCAGACGAACACCCTGGCCGGCCTCTCGCACAGGCGGCGTCTCAACGCGATGGGTGCGGGCGGGCTCTCCAGGGAGCGCGCGCCGATCGAGGTGCGCGACGTCCATCCGACCCACTACGGTCGGATGTGCCCGATAGAGACGCCGGAGGGGCCGAACATCGGGCTCATCGGACAGCTGGCCACCTACGCCAAGGTCAACGAGTACGGGTTCATCCAGACGCCGTACAGGAAGGTCGTCGACGGGGTCGCCACGGACGAGATCGAGTACCTCTCCGCGGACGAGGAGGAAGGGTTCATCATCGCGCAGGCGAACACCCCGGTCGACCCGGAGAGCGGCAGGATCACCGCCGAGCACGTCCTGGCGCGGGCCCGGGGCGGGGAGGTCACGACCGTCTCCCCGCAGGAGGTCGACTACATGGACGTGGCCCCGCTGCAGACGGTCTCGGTCGGGACCGGGCTCATCCCGTTCCTCGAGCACGACGACGCCAACCGGGCTCTGATGGGCGCGAACATGCAGCGGCAGGCGGTGCCGCTCCTGAGGAGCGAGGCGCCCTACGTCGGGACCGGGATGGAGTTCCGGGCCGCGACGGATACCGGGGACGTGGTGCTCGCGCGGGAGGCCGGAAGGGTCGAGCGGGTGTCGGCGGACGTGATCACGGTGCGCCGGGAGAGCGGGGAGCTCGACGAGTACCGGCTCAAGAAGTTCGCCCGCTCAAACCAGGGCACGTGCGTCAACCAGCGGCCGCTGGTGAAGGAAGGTGAGGAGGTCCAGGCGGGGACGGTGCTCGCCGACGGCTCCTCCACCGATCAGGGCGAGCTGGCCCTGGGCAAGAATTTGCTCGTCGCGTTCATGCCGTGGGAGGGGTACAACTTCGAGGACGCGATCATCATCTCCGAGCGGCTCGTCAAGGAGGACGTGCTCACCTCCATCCACATCGAGGAGTACGAGGTACAGGCGCGGGACACCAAGCTCGGGCCCGAGGAGATCACCCGCGACATCCCCAACGCCTCCGACGACGTGTTGATGAACCTCGATGCCGACGGGATCATCCGCATCGGCGCCGAGGTCGGGAGCGGGGACGTGCTGGTCGGGAAGGTCACTCCGAAGGGCGAGAGCGAGCCCACCCCGGAGGAGAAGCTCCTGCGGGCGATCTTCGGGGAGAAGGCCAAGGAGGTCAAGGACTCCTCGCTCAAGGTCCCGCACGGCGAGGGCGGGGTCGTCATCGACGTCAAGCGCTTCTCGCGGGATGCCGGGGACGAGCTCCCGCCCGGGGTCAACGAGATGGTACGAGTCTTCGTCGCCTCCAAGCGCAAGATCGCCGAGGGCGACAAGCTCGCCGGGCGGCATGGGAACAAGGGTGTGATCTCCAAGATCGTGCCCGAGGAGGACATGCCGTACATGGAGGACGGCACGCCGGTCGACGTCATCCTCTCGCCGCTCGGGGTGCCGAGCCGGATGAACATCGGTCAGATACTCGAGACGCACCTCGGGTGGGCCGCGAGCAAGGGCCTCGGGGAGAACGGGGGCGAGCCGGTCTTCGTCTCCACGCCGGTCTTCCAGGGTGCGCGGGTCGAGGACATAAACAAGGTGATAGACAAGGTCCGCCAGGACGGCGGCTCGAAGGTGAAGATGACCGGCGGGGGCAAGGTGACCCTCTACGACGGGCGCACCGGCGAGCCGTTCGACAGCAAGATCACGGTCGGCTACATGTACATCATGAAGCTGATCCACCTGGTCGACGACAAGATCCACGCCCGCTCGACCGGACCGTATTCGCTCGTGACCCAGCAGCCCCTGGGCGGCAAGGCGCAGTTCGGCGGGCAGCGCTTCGGCGAGATGGAGGTGTGGGCGCTCGAGGCCTATGGCGCGGCGCACACCCTGCAGGAGCTGCTCACGATAAAGAGCGACGACCGGATCGGGCGCGTCAAGAGCTACGAGGCGATCGTCAAGGGCGAGAACATCCCCGAGCCCGGCGTGCCGGCGAGCTTCAAGGTGCTCCTGAAGGAGATGCAGGCGCTGGGGCTCTCGGTCAAGCCGGTCTACAACGCCGAGGCCGCGGCGGAGGACTCCGATCAGCGAGACTGGGACGAGGCGGCCAGAGCGCTCGGTATAAACCTGAGCCGCGAGGAGCCGACCGGTAACCTGGACGACACCCCGGATGTTTCCAGAGGAGGGATGTAAGGGTTGCAGAGCCTAGAGCGCGACATAGACATAAACAAGCTGGAGAAGATCTCCATCGGTCTCGCCTCCGCTGAGGAGATCCGGGAGTGGTCCCGCGGCGAGGTGACCAAGCCCGAGACCATCAACTACCGGACGCTCAGGCCCGAGAAGGACGGGCTGTTCTGCGAGCGGATCTTCGGGCCCTCGAAGGACTTCGAGTGCTACTGCGGGAAGTACAAGAGGATCCGCTTCAAGGGCATCATCTGCGAGCGGTGCGGGGTCGAGGTCACCCGGGCGCGCGTCAGGCGCGACAGGATGGGCCACATAGAGCTCGCCGCCCCGGTGGCGCACGTGTGGTTCGTCAAGGGCGTGCCGAGCCGGATGGGGTACCTGCTCGACATAAGCCCCAAGGAGCTCGACCGGGTGCTCTACTTCGCCTCCTCGATCGTCACCTGGGTAGACCGCGAGGCGCGGGCGAACGACATAGACACCCTGCGTCAGCGGGTCGAGGACGAGATCCGGCAGCTCGAGGAGGAGCGCGAGGAGGAGATCACCCAGATACAGGCGCTGCGCACCAAGCGGGAGAGCGTGATCCGGGGCGAGAGCTCCCCGGACGAGCTCACCGAGGAGTACGCCGACGTTCCCGAGGAGGAGCGTGAGGCTGAGATCGAGAAGGTGCACCGGCAGGCCGAGGAGGACATCGCCGACATCCGGCGCTCGATCGACGAGCAGATAAGCCTCGTCCGGCGGGCGTGGGAGGAGTTCCAGACGCTCGAGCCGCGGCAGATCGTGGACGACGAGGAGCTCTTCCGCGAGATGAAGGACCGCTTCGGGGACGAGTACGGCTACGGCGTGTACTTCCGGGGCGGGATGGGCGCCGAGGCGATCCGCGATCTCATCCAGCAGATCGACCTCGACGAGGAGGCCCGGAACCTGCGGGAGATCATCAACACCTCCAGGGGGCAGCGGCGCCAGAAGGCGATAAAGCGCCTGAAGGTCGTCGACGCGTTCCGCACCAGCGGCAACAAGCCGGAGTGGATGATCATGGACGTGATCCCGGTCCTCCCCCCGGACCTGCGCCCGATGGTGCAGCTCGACGGCGGACGGTTCGCCACGAGCGACCTGAACGACCTCTACCGCCGGGTCATCAACCGCAACAACCGCCTGAAGAGGCTCCTGGACTTGGGGGCGCCGGACGTCATCGTCAACAACGAGAAGCGGATGCTGCAGGAGGCCGTCGACGCCCTCTTCGACAACGGGCGTCGGGGCCGGGCGGTGACCGGCGCGGGCAACCGGCCGCTGAAGTCGCTCTCGGACATGCTCAAGGGCAAGCAGGGCCGGCTGCGCGGCAACCTGCTGGGCAAGCGCGTCGACTACTCGGGACGCTCGGTGATCGTGGTCGGGCCCTCGCTCAAGATGCACCAGTGCGGTCTGCCGCGGCTGATGGCCGTCGAGCTGTTCAAGCCGTTCGTGATGAAGGTGCTGGTGGACCGGGCTCTCGCGCCGAACATCCGCAGCGCCAAGCAGATGGTCGAGCGCCTGAGGCCCGAGGTCTGGGACGTGCTCGAGGACGTGATCAAGGAGCACCCGGTCCTCCTGAACCGGGCCCCGACGCTGCACCGCCTCGGCATCCAGGCCTTCGAGCCGGTCCTGGTGGAGGGCAAGGCGATCCAGGTGCACCCGCTGGTGTGCGCGGCGTTCAACGCGGACTTCGACGGCGACCAGATGGCGGTGCACGTGCCGCTCTCGCCGGAGGCGCAGGCCGAGGCGCGCATCCTGATGCTCTCGACGCAGAGCATCCTGCAGCCCTCGAACGGGTTCCCGATCGCGGTCCCGTCGCAGGACATGGTCCTCGGGCTCTACTACATCACCTATGCCCCGGAGGGCTACGAGGAGGCGGAGCCCAAGGCCTATCTCACCTCTTACGAGGAGGCGGAGGTCGCCTACAGGAACGATGCGCTCAAGGTCCACGACAAGGTCATCTTCCGGCGCGAGGGCGAGCGGATAGAGACCACCCTCGGACGGGTCATCTTCAACGAGAGCATAGAGGAGACCTTAAGGGATTACCTCGGTGACTCCTACGATCCCTCCTCCTACGAGTTCGTCAACTACGAGCTCAGGAAGGGTGAGATCAAGAACCTCGTCGCCGAGTACGTGAGCCGCTACCCGACCGACCTGACCAGCCGGCTGCTCGACACGTTGAAGGAGGTCGGGTTCCGCACGGCGACTCGGGCCGGGATCTCCATCGGCAAGAACGACATCGTCGTGCCCCAGGAGAAGCCGGAGATCGTCGCCAAGTACGAGAGCCTCGTCGCCGAGGTCGAGGAGCAGTGGGACCAGGGCTTCATCTCCGACGACGAGCGGATGGAGCGCATCATCGAGCTGTGGACGCGGGCCCGGGACGAGGTCGAGGAGGCGATGAAGAAGAACTTCTGGAGCCTCAACCCGATGCACATCATGGCCCACTCCGGTGCCCGGGGCAACTACTCGGCGATCACGCAGCTGGCCGGGATGCGCGGTCTGATGACCAACACGAAGGGTGAGATCATCCCGGAGCCGGTCAAGAGCAACTTCATGGAGGGGCTCTCGGTCCTGGAGTACTTCACCTCGACCCACGGGGCGCGCAAGGGGCAGGCGGACACCGCTCTCAGGACCGCCGACTCTGGTTATCTGACGAGAAGGCTGGTCGACGTCTCGCAGGGGATCGTCGTGACCAGCGAGGATTGCGGCACCGACGAGTACGTCGAGATCCCGCTCTACCTCAAGAACGGCGACCCGAACGACTCGGTGGCGGCCCGTTACCTGGCGCGCGATCTGGTCAACCCAGAGACGGGCGAGGTGGTGGCCGAGGCCGGTACGGACGTCACCCCGGACATCCTGGCGCGCTGGCGTGAGGAGCTGCCCAAGGAGACGATGGTCCCGGTCCGGACGCCGACCAAGTGCGAGGACCCGAACGGCGTGTGCCGCAAGTGCTACGGCAGGGCCCTCTCCACCTACCAGCCGGTGGACATCGGGGAGGCCGTCGGGATCATCGCGGCCCAGTCGATCGGCGAGCCGGGGACGCAGCTCACCATGCGTACCTTCCACAGCGGTGGCGTCGCGGGCGAGGACATCACCGCCGGGCTGCCGAGGGTGGTCGAGCTCTTCGAGGCGCGTCACCCGAAGGCCGAGGCGATCCTCTGCGAGATCGACGGCACCGTGAGCATCGAGGACGAGGGCGAGAGGACCGTGAAGGTCGTCGTCACCTCCTCCGACGGCTCCGAGAGCCGGGAGTACCGGGTCGAGCGCCAGCTCCTCAACCCCGAGGTGATGGAGGGGGCCGAGATAAGGGCCAACACACCGCTCACCGACCCGGAGAACACGGCGCTCTACCCGCACGCGATCCTGGAGAACGACCTGCGCTACGGCCGGGGAACGACCGCCACCGAGCGCTACCTGGTCGACGAGGTGCAGAAGGTCTACCGGGCGCAGGGTGTGGACATCCACGACAAGCACATAGAGATCGTGGTGCGTCAGATGCTGCGGCGCGTGGTCGTCGACGATCCCGGCGACACCAGCTTCCTGCCCGAGCAGGTGGTGGATCGCTTCACCCTCGAGAAGGAGAACGAGCGGGTCGAGGCCGAGGGCGGCCGGCCGGCGAGCGCCCACCGGGTGCTCATGGGCATAACCAAGGCGTCGCTCGCTACCGACAGCTTCCTCTCGGCGGCCTCCTTCCAGGAGACCGCGCGCGTGCTGACCGACGCGGCCATAGAGGGCAAGGTGGACGAGCTCTCCGGGCTCAAGGAGAACGTGATCATCGGCAAGCTCATCCCGGCGGCGACGGGTCTGCCGAAGTACCGCAGGCTCACCGTGACCGTGGACGGACACAGGACCGACGATGTCGATGAGCTTGACATAGCGGCTTCTTAAGCCTAAAATAGCGCGTCGCGGTGCGGTGTGCGCTCGCTCCAGGGCGGGCGCGGTGCCTGCCGCGGCGCGTGACTTTGTGCAAACCCCCTTTTCCACGGAGAGAAAGGAGAGGTGCGGTCGTGCCGACGATCAACCAGCTTGTGCGCAAAAAGCGGGTGAGAAAGACCAAGAAGACGGCCACCCCGGCGCTGGGCGGGGCGCCTCAGCGGCAGGGTGTGTGCACCCGCGTCTCGACGCAGACGCCGAAGAAGCCGAACTCGGCGCTGCGCAAGATCGCACGGGTGAGGTTGACCAACGGCAACGAGATCACGGCGTACATCCCCGGGGAGGGGCACAACCTGCAGGAGCACTCCGTGGTTCTGGTGCGCGGGGGGCGCGTGAAGGACCTGCCGGGGGTGCGCTACAAGGTGATCCGGGGCTCCCGGGACGCGCTGGGGGTCAGCGACCGCAAGCAGGCCCGATCCAGGTACGGGACCAAGAAGTCTTAGGAGGTTTCTGAGAGATGCCCAGGCGTGCAGCGCCGCCGAAGAGGAAGATCCCACCCGATCCCGTCTACGGGAGCGTGCTCGTGCAGCAGCTCATAAACAAGGTCATGGTGGACGGGAAGAAGAGCAAGGCGGAGAAGATAGTCTACGACGCTCTTGCGCGGGTCGAGGAGCGCACCGGCAACAACCCGGTGAGCGTCCTCAACAACGCGGTCGAGAACGTCAAGCCCCGCCTCGAGGTCCGCTCGCGGCGGGTCGGTGGGGCCACCTATCAGGTGCCGATGGAGGTGCAGCCCCGCCGGGCGAACACGCTGGCGCTGCGCTGGCTGGTGGGCTACGCCCGTACCCGGCGTGAAAAGACCATGGGGGCGCGTCTCGCCGGCGAGATACTCGACGCGAACGACAACGTCGGCGCGAGCGTCAAGCGCAAGGACGACACCCACCGGATGGCGGAGGCCAACCGGGCATTCGCACACTACAGATGGTAGACGAGGTACTTTGACCTATGGCGGTATCCGTAGCTAGAAAGACACCCCTGAGCCGGGTCCGAAACATCGGGATCATGGCTCACATAGACGCTGGTAAGACGACCACGACCGAGCGTATCCTGCTCTACGCCGGACTGACCCACAAGCTGGGCGAAGTCCACGACGGGAACGCCGTCATGGACTGGATGGCGCAGGAGCGTGAGCGCGGCATCACCATAACCAGCGCCGCGACCACCGTCTTCTGGGGCGGGATCGAGGGAGACTCCAGAAACGGTAAGACCCAGAAAGGTTCCCACAGCCGCATCCCCGAACAGCACCGCATCAACATCATAGACACGCCCGGACACGTGGACTTCACGGTCGAGGTGGAGCGGTCGCTGCGGGTATTGGACGGTGCGATCGCGTTGTTCGACTCGGTTGCGGGTGTGGAGCCGCAGTCGGAGACGGTGTGGCGGCAGGCGGACAAGTACCACGTGCCGAGGATCGCGTTCGTCAACAAGATGGACCGCATCGGGGCGGACTTCTACCATGCGGTCGAGACGATGAAGGAGAGGCTCGGGGCGAACGCGGTTCCGGTGCAGCTCCCGATCGGCAAGGAGGCCGAGTTCACGGGGATCGTGGACCTCGTGGAGATGAAGGCGATCATCTACAAGGACGATCTGGGGGCCGAGTGGGACGAGACCGAGGTCCCGGAGGACATGCGGGCGCAGGTCGATGAGTATCGGGAGAAGCTCATCGAGGCCGCGGCGGAGTATGACGAGGATCTCATGGTCGCCTACCTCGAGGGGGAGGAGATAGATCCCGATCAGCTCCGGGCGGCGATAAGGAAGGGGACGCTCGCGATCCAGATGACCCCCGTCTTCTGCGGTTCGGCGTTCAAGAACAAGGGCATACAGCCGCTGCTGGACGGGGTCATAGACTACCTGCCGAGCCCGCTGGACGTGCCGCCGCTCAGGGGGCAGACCCCCGATGGCGAGGAGGTCGTGCGCGAGGCGGACGAGAACGGGCCGCTCGCGGCGCTGGCGTTCAAGATCCAGGCCGACCCGCACGTCGGGAAGCTGACCTACATAAGGGTCTACTCGGGTACGCTCAGGGCCGGCTCCTACGTGTACAACACCACCAAGGGGGTGCGTGAGCGCGTGGGGCGGCTGCTGCAGATGCACGCGAACTCGCGCGAGCCGCGCGACGAGGTGTACGCCGGGGAGCTCGTGGCGGCGATCGGGTTGCAGAACACGAGCACCGGGGATACGCTGGTCGCAGCCGACGATCCGGAGAAGATCGTCATCGAGCAGATGACCTTCCCGGAGCCGGTCATAGACCAGGCGATCGAGCCCAAGACCAAGGCCGATCAGGAGAAGCTCAGCCAGGCCCTGCAGCGGCTCGCCGAGGAGGATCCCACCTTCCGGGTGCGCACCGACGAGGAGACCGGTCAGACGGTCATCGCCGGGATGGGCGAGCTGCACCTGGAGATCATCCTGGACCGGCTCACCCGGGAGTTCAAGGTCGATGCGAACATCGGCAAGCCGCAGGTCGCCTACCGCGAGACGGTCAGGAGGCGCGTCGAGGGTGTCGAGGGAAGGTTCGTGAGGCAGACCGGCGGGCGTGGTCAGTACGGGCACGTCATCATCAACCTCGAGCACAACGACGAAGGTGGCTACGAGTTCGAGGACAGGATCGTCGGTGGGGTCGTTCCCAGGGAGTACATACCGAGCGTCGACAAGGGCATCCAGGAGGCGCTCGAGTCCGGCGTGGTGGCGGGCTATCCGGTCGTCGACGTGAAGGTGGAGCTCGTGGACGGCTCCTACCACGAGGTCGACTCTTCGGAGATGGCCTTCCAGATCGCCGGCTCGATGGCCGCCAAGGAGGCCTTGAGGCGCGCCGACCCGGTGCTGCTCGAGCCGATCATGGCCGTGGAGGTCACCGTACCCGAGGAGTTCATGGGGGACGTGATGGGCGACCTCTCGGCGAGGCGCGGGCAGATCCAGGGCATGGACAGCCGCGGTGGCGGGCAGGTCATCCGGGCGATGGTGCCGCTCGCGGAGATGTTCGGGTACGCCACGTCGCTCAGGAGTAGAACCCAGGGACGGGCGACGTTCACCATGCAGTTCGACCACTACGCCGAGGTGCCGAAGAACATCGCGGCCGAGATCGCTTCGGAGTAAGGAAGGAGGAACGAGATGTCCAAGGGCAGGTTTGAGAGGACCAAGCCGCACGTAAACGTGGGGACCATAGGGCACATAGACCACGGCAAGACGACGCTTACGGCGGCGATAACGAAGGTATTGGCCAAGCACTACCCGGATGATCCGGCCAACCACGAGGTGGCCTTTGAGCAGATAGACAACGCCCCTGAGGAGCGTCAGCGGGGGATAACGATAGCGACCTCCCACCAGGAGTACGCCACGCCCAAGCGGCACTACGCGCACGTGGACTGTCCTGGGCACGCGGACTACGTGAAGAACATGATCACGGGTGCGGCCCAGATGGATGGAGCGATACTGGTGGTTTCTGCGGCGGATGGGCCGATGCCGCAGACGCGGGAGCACATTCTTCTTGCGCGTCAGGTAGGGGTACCGTCGATCGTTGTGTTTTTGAACAAGGCGGACATGGTGGACGACCCGGAGCTGTTGGAGCTGGTAGAGATGGAGGTAAGGGAGCTCCTCAGCGAGTATGACTTTCCTGGGGATGAGATACCGGTAGTGGTAGGCAGTGCCCTGAGGGCTCTTGAGGGGGATGAAGGGGAGCTTGGGGAGCAGTCGATTCTCAAGTTGATGGAGGCGGTAGACGAGTACATCCCTGAGCCCAAGCGGGATGTGGACAAGCCGTTTTTGCTTGCGATAGAGGATGTGTTCACGATTCAGGGACGCGGGACGGTAGCGACCGGGCGAGTGGAGCGCGGGCGGCTGCGACTCAACGAGGAAGTAGAGATAGTAGGGATAAGGCCGACGCGCAAGACGGTGGTTACGGGCATAGAGATGTTCAACAAGAGCATGGACGAGGCGCAGGCGGGGGACAACATAGGGGCGCTTCTGAGGGGCGTGAGGCGCAACGAGGTAGAGCGAGGGCAGGTACTGGCGCATCCTGGGACGATAACGCCGCACACGAAGTTCAAGGCTGAGGTGTATGTACTCAGCAAGGAGGAGGGAGGCAGGCACACGCCGTTTTTCTCTCACTACAGGCCGCAGTTCTACTTCCGGACGACGGACGTGACTGGGGAGATCACGCTGGAGGAGGGGGTAGAGATGGTGATGCCTGGGGACAACACGGTGATGACGGTGGAGTTGATCTCACCGATAGCGATGGATGAGGGGCTCAACTTTGCGATAAGGGAGGGTGGCCGGACGGTTGGAGCCGGTGTGGTCACCCAGATAATAGAGTAGAGCGGGGACCATGGCCGTATCGAAGATAAGGATCAAACTCAAGGCCTACGACCACGAGGTCATAGACAAGACGGCCAAGTCGATCGTGGAGACGGCCGAGCGGACCGGGGCCTTCGTCTTCGGCCCCGTTCCGCTGCCGACCAAGCGCAGCCGCTACACGGTGATAAGGAGCCCGTTCAAGGACAAGGACTCGCGGGAGCACTTCCAGCTGCACACGCACAAGCGGCTCATCGACATCCAGCAGCCCACCCCCAGGACGGTGGACTCGCTGCAGCGGCTGGATCTCCCGGCGGGCGTGAGCATCGAGATAAAGGCGACCTGATGGCTACGGCAGTATTCGGACGCAAGAAGCACATGACGCAGGCCTTCGAGGAGGACGGCACGCTGGTTGCCGCCACCGTGATCGAGGTCGAGCCCAACTTCGTCACCGCGGTCAGGACCCCGGAGAAGGACGGCTACCAGGCGGTGCAGCTCGGCTTCGGCACGGTGCCCTCCCGGAAGGTGAACCGGCCCCACGCCGGGCAGTTCGAGAAGCACGAGACCCCTCCCCGACGCCATCTGAAGGAGGTGCGCGGGGCGCAGGCCGAGGTGGGCCAGACCATCGGGGTCGAGGTCTTCGAGGTCGGCGAGCGGGTGCACGTGAGCGCGACGAGCAAGGGCAAGGGTTTCCAGGGGACCGTCAAGCGCCACGGGTTCGGACGCGGACCGGTGACGCACGGCTCGCACAACATCCGTCAGCCCGGCTCGGTCGGGGCCTCGGCGGACCCCTCGCGCATCTTCCCCGGTCAGCGGATGCCGGGGCACACCGGCGACCGCACCGCGACCATCAAGAACCTGCGGGTGGTGAGGGTCGATCCGGAGAAGAACGAGATCTGGGTGCGCGGTGGCGTGCCCGGAGGCCGGGGGACGATAGTCAGGATCCGGAAGGCGGGTGATTAGGTTGGCCGAGGCGCAGATCTTCGACGCGAGAAGCGGCGAGCGCTCTTCGGTCGGGCTGGCCCCCCGCCTCGAGGTGGAGCCCAAGGAGCACGTCATACACCGGGCCGTGGTGGCCGAGCTCGACGCCAGGAGGCGCTACACGGCCTCGACGAAGGGCCGCAGCGAGGTGCGCGGTTCGGGGGCCAAGCTCTACCGCCAGAAGGGAACCGGACGGGCGCGAGCCGGCGACATCAAGACGCCCGTGCGCGTCGGCGGCGGCACCTGGGGCGGTCCGAAGCCGAAGGGCCCCCGCTACGGCAAGCGGATAAACCGCAAGGAGGCGAAGGCCGCCTTCTACGGGGCGCTGTCGGCCAAGGCCCGCGAGGGCGAGCTCTACGTGCTGGATTCGCTCGAGTTCGAGAAGCCCTCGACCAAGGAGGCCAGGAAGGTCCTCGAGGGCATGGGGCTCTCGGGTCCGGTGCTCCTCGTGCTCGACCGGGGCGAGGACGACGCGGCGCTCTCGTTCAGGAACCTCCCTGAGGTGACGGTCGTCGGGCCGCACGAGTACGGGGTCTACGAGGTGCTCCGGGCGAAGGAAGTCGTCTTCTCGCGGGCCGCCTATACCAGGCTCGCCGGAGAAGGAGGGAGCTGATGGACCCACATCAGATCATCATACGCCCGGTCATCTCGGAGAAGAGCTACAACCTGATCGAGAACCAGAACCAGTACACCTTCGAGGTGGACCGCCGGGCGAACAAGAACCAGATCAAGAAGGCGGTGGAAGAAGCTTTCGACGTGAGCGTGGAGAAGGTGAACACGGTCAACGTCAAGAGCAAGCCCAAGCGGCAGGGCTTCACCCGCGGCCGGACTTCCACCTGGAAGAAGGCCGTCGTGAAGCTGGCCGAGGGCGACCGCATAGAGCTTTTCGAGGGGGTCTAGCACATGCCTGCAATACGCTACAAGCCGACGAGCGCAGGCCGCAGGAACTCCTCGGTCCTCACGCGTGAGTCGGTGACGCGTGAGAAGCCCGAGAAGTCTTTGCTGAAGAAGCTGCACAAGACCGGTGGACGCAACAACCAGGGGCGCATCACCACGCGTCACATCGGGGGCGGGCACAAGCGGCGCTACCGGCTCATAGACTTCAAGCGCGACAAGGACGGCGTGCCGGCGACGGTGGCGGCGATAGAGTACGACCCCAATCGCTCGGCGAACATAGCGCTCCTGCACTACCACGACGGCGAGAAGCGCTACATCCTGGCGCCGCGCAACCTCGAGGTGGGCAAGGTCGTTATGAGCGGCCCCGAGGCCGAGATCGAGGTGGGCAACGCGCTGCCGCTCAACCGCATCCCGGTCGGCACCGTGGTGCACGCGGTCGAGCTCGAGCCCGGAAAGGGCGCGCAGCTGGCGCGCTCGGCCGGGACCAGCGCGCAGATCATCGCCCGCGAGGGTTCGCTCGTGACGCTGCGGCTTCCCTCGGGGGAGCGACGGATGGTACGCGCCGAGTGTCGGGCTACCGTCGGGGTGGTCGGCAACCAGTCGCACCAGAACGTGCGCTGGGGCAAGGCCGGCCGCAAGCGCTACCTCGGCGTGAGGCCGACGGTGCGCGGCACGGCGATGAACCCCGTCGACCACCCACACGGAGGAGGAGAGGGCAAGGCCGGTCCCGGGCGGGCTCCGGTCACGCCCTGGGGCAAGATCACCCAGGGGCAGCCCACGCGCAAGAAGAAGAAGCCTTCCGACGCCATGATCGTTAGCCGACGCGGCAAGGGAAGGAGGCGTTAGGAGAGATGACGAGATCCGCCAAGAAGGAGCCTTTCGTCGAGGAGCGCCTGATGGAGCGCATCAGGCGGATGAACGAGCGGGGCGAGAAGAGGATGCTCAAAACCTGGAGCCGGGCGAGCGTGATCTATCCGGAGTTCGTCGGGCACACAATCGCGGTGCACGACGGACGCAAGCACGTGCCGGTCTACATCACCGAGAGCATGGTGGGCCACCGGCTCGGCGAGTTCGCCCCGACCCGTACCTTCCGCACCCACATAAAGAGCGACCGTACCGCGAGGAGGCGCTAGGGATGAAGGCCGTAGCGAAATACGTGCGCATCTCGCCGCGCAAGGCCCGGCTCGTTGCGGACCAGGTGCGCGGCAAGAGCTACCCGGAGGCGCTCTCCATCCTGCAGTTCACGAACAAGAAGGCCGCCAGGATCATCGACGAGGTCCTCAGGAGCGCCGGCGCCAACGCCGAGAACAACCACGCCACCGACCCCGACGAGCTGGTCGTGCGCGAGATCCGGGTCGACGAAGGTCCCACCCTCAAGCGCTACAGGGCCCGGGCCCTGGGCCGGGCGACCATGATCCGCAAGAGGACCAGCCACATAACCGTGGTGCTCGGGGAGCCCGCCGCGGTCGCCGTGGGCACGCCCGGAAGCGAGGAGGAAGGATAGGCTTATGGGGCAGAAGATACATCCCGAGGGCTTCCGGCTCGGCGTCAGGCGCAGGGGCGAGAAGCTCGACTTCAAGAGCAACTGGTATTCGGACAGGGACTTCGCCGAGCTCCTCGGCGAGGATCTCAAGATCCGCGACCACATAACCAAGAAGCTCACGCGGGCCGGGATCGCGGACATCCAGATCCGAAAGGCCGCGGAGCAGGGTGAGATCGCGGTGGACATCTACACGGCGCGTCCGGGGATCGTGATCGGCAAGGGCGGCAGCGAGGTGGATGCCCTGAGGGCCGAGCTCGAGCGCCTCACCAACAAGCGGGTGCAGGTCAACGTCCGGGAGGTCTCCCGGCCCGAGCTCAACGCCTACCTCGTCGCCGAGTCGATCGCCGAGCAGCTCGAGGGGAGGGCCTCCTTCCGGCGGGCGATGAAGCGGGCGCTCACGAGCGCGATGCGCAGCGGGGCCGAGGGCGTGCGCATACAGTGCGCCGGGAGGCTCGGCGGCATCGAGATGAGCCGGCAGGAGACCATCTCCGAGGGGAGGGTGCCGCTCCACACGCTCGACGCCGACATCGACTACGGGTTCAAGGAGGCCCGGACCAAGATGGGTCAGATCGGGGTCAAGGTCTGGATCAACCACGGTATCCACGAGGATGGAGGCGAGGGGTAGGCGATGCTCGTACCCAAGAAGCTCAAGTACCGCAAGCCCCAGCGGGGCAGGATGCGGGGCAAATCCAAGGGGCAGACCGAGGTGCAGTTCGGCGAGTACGGGCTGCAGGCCCTCGAGCCCGCCTGGGTGACCAACCGGCAGATAGAGGCCGCGCGTATCGCGATGACCCGCAAGATAAGGCGTGGCGGGAAGGTCTGGATCAACATCTTCCCGCACAAGCCCATCACCAAGAAGCCAGCCGAGACCCGGATGGGCAGCGGCAAGGGCAGTCCGGAAGAGTACGTCGCGGTCGTGAAGCCCGGGCGGGTCATGTTCGAGATGAGCGGCGTGAGCGAGGAGCTCGCGCGGGAGGCCATGATGCTCGCCGCGCAGAAGCTTCCGATAAAGAGCCGTTTCGTCGTCCGGGGAGGTTGATCAGAGGATGAAGACGGCCGAGATACGGGAGCTGGACGTCGAGGAGCTCGAGCAGCGGGTCGCGGAGGCCCGCCGGGAGCTCTTCAACCTCCGCTTCCAGCATGCTACGGGGCAGCTCAAGAACACGGGACAGCTCAAGGAGGTCCGCAAGAACATCGCGCGCCTTCTGACCGTGCTGAACGAGAAGAAGCAGGAGAAGTGAGCCGAAGATGACAGAGGAACCGGAAAACCAGGAGCTCGTGGAGGAGCCGTCCCCCACCTCGGGTGGCCCGAGGCTCGACCGGGACCAGGGCCAGGTACAGAAGGCCGACTCCGGGAGGGGACGGCGCAAGGAGAGGGTCGGCATGGTCGTCTCCGACGCGCAGGACAAGACCGTCACCGTCTCCGTCGAGACGCTGGTGGAGCACCCTCGCTACAAGAAGCGCATCAGGCGCTCCAAGAAGTTTCTCGCGCACGACGAGAACAACGAGGCGCGCGTCGGGGATACGGTCAGGATCATAGAGACCAGGCCGCTCAGCCGGCGCAAGCGCTGGCGGGTGGCGCGGATTATCTCGAGGGCGGAGTAGCAGGATGATCCAGAACGAGACCAGGCTGCGTGTTGCGGACAACACCGGGGCGAGAAGCCTCTTGTGCATCAGGGTCCTCGGCGGCAGCAAGCGGCGCAGCGCGGGGATAGGCGACGTCATAGTGGCCTCGGTGAAGGAGGCCGCGCCCGGCGGGGCGGTGCGCAAGGGGGACGTGGTCCGGGCCGTGGTGGTCAGGACCACGAAGGAGACCCGGCGCAGCGACGGCTCCTACATCCGTTTCGGGGAGAACGCCGGCGTGATCATAAACAACGACGGCGCCCCGCGCGGTACCCGCATCTTCGGGCCCGTCGCCCGGGAGCTCAGGGACAAGGGTTACACCAGGATAATCTCGCTCGCACCGGAGGTGTTGTAGCGATGGGGCAGAAGATAAGACGCGGGGACACCGTGGTGGTGATCTCCGGCAAGGAGAAGGGCAAGCGGGGTGAGGTCGAGCGCGTCCTGCCCCGCGAGAACCGGGTGGTGGTGAGCGGGGTCAACGTCCGCACCCGCCACGCGCGCCCGAGCCAGAACAACCAGGAGGGGCTCTACACGTTCGAGGCCCCGATACACGTCTCGAACGTGATGCTCGTCGACCCGGCCTCCGGGGAGCCGACCAGGGTCGGCTACCGTTTCACCGAGAGCGGGGAGAAGGTCCGGGTCGCCAGGCGGTCCGGGAGGGATATAGATGGCTAGGCTGAAGGACTACTACGTGAGCGAGGTAGCCCCGGCGCTGCGCGACAGGTTCGGCATAGAGAACGTGATGCGCACGCCGAACCTGGAGAAGATCGTGATCAACATGGGCGTCGGGGAGGCCGCGCAGGACTCCCGGGCGCTGGACGGGGCGATGAACGATCTGGCGCGCATCTCGGGGCAGAAACCGCAGGTGCGCCGGGCCAGGAAGAGCATCGCGGGTTTCAAGATCCGCGAGGGCATGCCCGTGGGGGTGCGCGTGACGCTCCGGCGGCAGCGGATGTGGGAGTTCCTCGACCGCCTGATCTCGGTTGCTCTGCCCCGGGTGAGGGATTTCCGGGGGGTGAACCCCGACTCCTTCGACGGGAGAGGGAACTACGCGCTGGGGCTCAGAGAGCAGCTCATCTTCCCGGAGATCCCCTACGACGAGATAGACCGCACGCGCGGGATGGATGTGGTGATCGTCACCACGACCGACAGCGATGAGGAGGCCCGGGAGCTTCTCAGGCTCCTCGGCATGCCGTTCAGGAGCTAAGGGAGAAGAGAGGTTTTTGGAGAGATGACCAGGAAAGCGCTTCTGGTGAAGCAGAGGAAGCCGCAGAAGTACTCCACCAGGGAGTACAACAGATGCCAGCGGTGCGGCAGGTCCCGCGCCTACTACAGGAAGTTCGGGCTCTGCAGGATCTGCCTGAGGCAGCTGGCGCACGAGGGGAAGATCCCCGGGGTAAAGAAGGCGAGTTGGTAGGGCTTATAGAGATGTCCGTCAACGATCCGATAGCAGATTTCCTCACCCGCATACGCAACGCCGGGATGGCCCGGCACGAGACGGTGGAGATACCGTACTCCAGGCTCAAGCGCGAGCTGGCCCGCATCCTCAAGGAGGAAGGCTACATAAAGGATTACTCCGAGAAGGGTGCCGGGGCCCAGGCGCGGCTCGTGATCGAGCTCAAGTACGGTCCGGACGGCAGATCCGCGATAACCGGGCTGCGGCGTATGAGCCGCCCCGGGCGCCGCATCTACCGCAAGCGGGCCGAGATCCCGCGGGTGTTGGACGGTCTGGGCGTTGCGATCCTGTCCACCTCCAGGGGCATCCTCACCGATCACGAGGCCCGCAGGATGGGCGTGGGCGGCGAGGTCCTCTGCTTCGTCTACTAGGAGGTTTCGCGAGGTGTCTAGGATAGGCAGGGCGCCGGTGAAGATCCCTGACGGCGTGAAGGTCGAGGTGGACCGGCGCAGCATCAGGGTCACCGGGCCGAAGGGTGAGCTCGCGGTGCCGGTGGGCCGGGGAGTCACGGTGCGCCAGGAGGACGGACGGCTCGTCTTCGAGCGGGCTTCGGAGTCCCCGGAGCACAAGGCTATGCACGGTCTGACCCGCACGCTGGTGCAGAACGCGGTCACGGGGGTCACCGAGGGGTTCTCGAAGACGCTGCAGATCTCGGGCGTAGGTTACCGGGCCCAGCTGCAGGGCCGGAACCTCACACTCCAGGTGGGCTACTCCCACCCGGTGGTGATCGAACCCCGGGAGGGAATAGAACTGGAGGTGCCCAACCAGACGACCATCGTGGTGCGCGGGATCGACAAGCAGCGGGTCGGGCAGACCGCGGCGGAGATAAGGGCCGTGCGGCCTCCGGAGCCGTACAAGGGCAAGGGTATCCGCTACGCCGACGAGCAGATACGGCGCAAGGTCGGCAAGGCGGGCTAGAGCCGGGAGGTTTGAAGAGTTGAGGACGGTCAAGGCCAAGCAGCTGCACAGGAACAGGCGCCGGGCCCGCGTGCGGCGCAAGATCTACGGGACGGCCCAGAGGCCGAGGCTCTCGGTGTACCGATCCAACGTGCACATCTACGCCCAGCTCATCGACGACGACGCGGGGCATACCCTGGTCGCGGCGGACTCGCGGGAGGTCGGCGAGGCCGAGAGCCGCGTGGAGGCTTCGCGCAAGGTCGGGGAGCTGGTGGCCAGGCGCGCGGTGGAGGCCGGCATAGAGAGGGTCGTCTTCGACCGCGGGGGGAACAAGTACCACGGCCGGGTGGCGGCGCTCGCGGAGGGTGCCCGCTCCGGCGGACTGAAGTTCTGATGACGAGGAGGTTGTGACCTTGGGACGACCGAGAGGAGAGAGGAGCCGGGGGCAGGGCCCTTCCGGCACCAGCCGCGGCGGCGGTATGGACGGCCGCGGCGGCGCTCGTGGCGGTGGTCGCACCACCAGGGAGCGCAGCGACGGCCGTCCCACGCCCCGCGAGCGGCAGCGTGAGGGTGGCTCGGAGCTGCAGGACAGGCTCGTCGAGATCCGGCGGGTCGCCAAGGTCGTCAAGGGCGGGCGGCGCTTCAACTTCAGCGCGCTCGTCGTGGTCGGCGACGGTAACGGGCGCGTGGGCGTCGGACTCGGCAAGGCCAACACGGTCCCGGAGGCTATAGCCAAGGGTCAGGAGAGGGCCAAGCGCGACATGTTCGACGTACCGATGCGCAACACGACGATACCGCACGAGGTGATAGGCGAGTTCGAGAGCTCGGCGGTGCTTCTGAAGCCGGCCTCTGAGGGTACAGGGGTCATCGCGGGCGGTCCCGTGCGGGCGGTGCTCGAGCTCGCCGGCATAAAGGACGTGCTCACCAAGTCGCTCGGCTCCACGACGGCCGTGAACCTGGCCCGGGCTACCGAGCAGGGGTTGCGTTCTCTGCGCACGAAGGCCGCCATAGAGGAGATACGGGGGGTGAAGATAAGGCTATGAGCCCTCTGAAGGTAACCCAGACGAAGAGCGCGATAGGGGCCATCGAGCGGCACAAGCGGACGCTGCGGGCGCTCGGTCTGAAGCACGTGCGGGATTCCCGGGTGCACCGGGATACGCCCCAGATCCGCGGCATGATCCGCAAGGTCTCTCATCTGGTCCGCGTCGAGGAGGTGGACGGCTAAGTGAAGCTGAACGAACTCTCCCCAGCCCCCGGCTCCAAGCGGGCGCGCAAGAGAGTCGGCCGCGGCGAGGGGAGCGGTCACGGCAAGACCTCCGGCAGGGGGCACAAGGGGGCGGGCGCCCGTTCGGGGGCTGCCATCCCGGCCGGCTACGAGGGCGGTCAGATGCCCCTGCAGCGCCGGCTGCCGCGGCTGAGGGGGATGGCGCGCGGGAGGCACACCCCGGCACACCCCACGGTGTACGCGGTGGTGAACGTCGGGCAACTGGAGCGTTTCTCCGGTGATACCATAGACGTGGAGGATCTCAGGGCCGCCGGGCTGGTGGCGAAGAAGGACATGCCGGTCAAGATCCTCGGCGAAGGGGAGATCGAGAGGGCGGTGACCGTACGGGCCCACGCCTTCTCCGGATCCGCGAGGGAGAAGATAGAGGCGGCCGGCGGGAGAGCCGAAACACTGGAGAGATAGGAGATGCTCGAAGCCTTAGCGAACGCCTGGCGCATCCCCGAGCTTCGCCGGAAGCTCCTTTTCACCGGGTTGATGCTGGCGCTGTACCGGCTCGGGTCGTACATACCCGCGCCCGGTGTCAACCCTCAGGTCATCGCCTCCGGTGGGCTCGGAGGGGGTGGCAACGCGATAACCAACCTGTTCGGCATATTCACCGGGGGTGCATTCAACACGCTCTCCATCTTCGCCCTCGGGATCATGCCCTACATCACGGCGGCGATCGTGATGCAGCTTCTCACGGTCGCCGTCCCGCGCCTGCAGGCGCTCGCTAAGGAGGGAGAGGTCGGCCAGCAGAAGATAACCCAGTACACCCGTTATTTCACGCTGGCGCTCGCTCTCATCCAGTCGGCCGCGTTCGCGCTTCTGTTCCTGCCGAGCCAGTTCGGCTCCTCCTTCGCGCCGGACGCGCTGCACAAGCTTTTGATCATCGTGAGCATGACCACCGGGGTGATGCTCATCATGTGGATGGGCGAGCTGATAACCCAGCATGGGCTGGGCAACGGGATCTCGCTCATCATCACGGCCGCGATCCTCTCGCGGGCGCCGCTCGGGTTTCAGGCGCTGCGGGAGAACGCGAGCGCTATCACCTGGGTGGTGCTGGCGGTGATAGCGGTTTTGATCGTGGCGGCGATCGTCTTCGTCAACGAGGGGCAGCGTCGGATCCCCATAACCTACGCCAAGCGTCAGGTGGGGCGGAGGATCAGCCAGGGTGGCACGACCTACCTGCCTCTGAAGGTGAACATGGCCGGGGTCATCCCGATCCTCTTCGCCTCCTCGCTCTTGCTGGTGCCGATAACGATCGCACAGTTCGCCGGGGGCAACCCGAACACCACGCTCGGTCGTCTGGCTCAGTTCTTCGCTCCGGGCAGCGGCCCCTATCTGGCGCTGTACGCCGTCCTGGTCGTACTGTTCACCTATTTCTACACGGCGGTGCAGTTCAACCCGGTAGAGCACGCGGACAACCTGAAGAAGACCGGTGGATACATCCCCGGGATACGGCCGGGGGAGCCCACGGCCCGCTACCTGAACAACGTCCTGACGCGCATCACGCTCTTCGGGGCGATCTTCCTGGCGGCGATAGCCGTGCTGCCGTACATCATAACGGGGGCGCTCAACCTGCCCAACACGATCTACATCGGGGGCACCTCCATCCTGATCGTGGTGGGCGTCTCTCTGGACACGGTCAGGCAACTCGAGGGGCAGCTCATGATGCGTAACTACGAGAGCTTCCTGAGGAAGCGATGAGGGTGATCCTGATCGGGCCTCAAGGGGCCGGGAAGGGCACCCAGGCCAGAAGGATCTCGGAGAAGACCGGGGCGCGCGTGATCTCGACGGGGGACATGGTCCGCGCCGAGATAAAAGCGGGGACGGAGCTGGGCCGGAAGGTCAAGGAGTACAACGACCGCGGGGAGCTGGTGCCGGACGAGATCATAGTAGAGATGGCCAAACCTCATCTCGGGGCGCCGGAGGGTTGGGTGCTGGACGGATTCCCGCGCACCGAGGCGCAGGCCCGGGCTCTGGAAGAGGTGCTCGCCGAGCTCGGCGTTGGCATAGACCGGGTGATCGCGCTCGAAGCCCCCGACGGGGTGCTGGTCGATCGCCTCTCGGGGAGGCGGCAGAGCCAGGCCACGGGGAGGATGTACCACGTCGAGTACGACCCGCCGCCCCAGGACAGCGACGAGGACCCGGGGCCCTTCGTGCAGCGCGACGACGACACGGAGGAGGCCATCCGCCGCAGGCTCGAGCTCTACCACGAGCAGACCGAGCCCTTGAAGCGGTACTACGCCCAGCAGGGGCTCCTCGCGGAGGTGGACGCCACGCGGAGCATACCGGAGGTGACCGAGCAGGTGATGAAGGCGATCCGGGAGAACGGATGATCGTACGCAAGAGCAGAGCGGAGCTGGAAGCGATGCGTGAGGGTGGCGTCATAACCGCCGCGTGCATCAGGATGCTGCGCGAGCACGCGCGGCCCGGGGTGACGACGAAGGAGCTCGACGGCCTCGCCGAGGAGTTCATCCGCTCGCGTGGCGGCACCCCCGAGTTCAAGGGGTACCAGGGGTTTCCGGCTTCGATCTGCACCTCGCCGAACGACATGATCGTGCACGGCATCCCCGGACGCTACAGGTTGAAGGAGGGGGACATAATCTCGCTCGACGTCGGGGTCCGCTACGAGGGTTTCGTCACCGACAGCGCGACCACGGTGGCCGTCGGTGAGATCTCCCCCGAGGCACAGGGGCTGCTCGACGTCACGCAGGAGTGCCTCGAGGCGGCCACCCGGGAGGTCAGGCCCGGCAACCATCTGGGGGACATCGGGCACGCGATACAGGAGCTCGCGGAGGGGCGCGGCTACGGGGTGGTGCGGGACCTCGTCTCGCACGGCGTCGGGCGCGAGATGCACGAAGACCCGCAGATCCCCAACTACGGCAAGAGGGGGAGCGGCCCGCGGCTTCTGCCGGGGATGACCTTCGCCATAGAGCCCATGATCACCCTGGGCAGCTACGAGATAAAGATCGACGAGCGCGACGGGTGGTCCATCTACACCGCCGACGGGTCGCTCGCCGCCCACTACGAGCACACCATCGCCGTCACCGACGATGGACCCTGGATCCTCACCCTCGAAGAGGGAGTCGATAGCCGCAGGAAGAGCGCGTAGCGGTGTCGGGTGTAACGATGGGGCTTTACGTGGTAACATATCCGATTAGTTTCTGTCACCTCGTAACGACCCCGAGAGCACGGAAAGCGAAGGAGGTCCTTGGCTAAGGAAGGCGTCATAGAGGTTGAGGGTACGGTAACGGAGGCGTTGCCAAACACCCAGTTCAGGGTGGAGCTCGACAACGGGCACGAAGTTCTGGCCCACATCTCCGGCAAGATGCGGATGAACTACATCCGGATACTGCCCGGGGACAGGGTCAAGGTGGAGCTCAGCCCGTACGACCTTAACCGGGGACGGATAACCTACAGATTCAGGAGCTGATGGCAAGGAGCCTGGAGGACGATGAAGGTAAGAGCGAGTGTGAAACCGATATGCGAGCGGTGCAAGGTAATAAGACGCCGCGGGGTGGTGCGCGTGATCTGTTCCAACCCGCGACACAAGCAGAGGCAGGGCTAGCATGGCGCGGATAGCCGGGGTAGACCTGCCGAGGGAGAAGAGGGTCGAGATCGGCCTGACCTACATCTACGGCATCGGCCGCTCGACGGCGAAGAAGATCTGCGCCGAGACCGGGGTCGATCCCGACACCAAGGTGCGCGATCTGGCCGAGGGCGAGATCAGCGCGATCCGCAGCTACATAGACCAGAACCTGCGGGTCGAGGGTGATCTCAGGCGCGAGGTGAACCAGAACATAAGGCGTCTGATAGACATCGGCTGCTACCGCGGCATCAGGCACCGCAGGGGGTTGCCGGTGCGCGGGCAGCGCACCCGGACCAACGCGCGTTCGCGCAAGGGACCGAGGCCGGCGATAGGCGGGAGGAAGAAGTAGATGGGCAGGCAGCGCCAGCGCACGCGCGGGGGACGTTCGCGCCGCAAGGTCCGCCGGAACATATCCACCGCCGTGGTGCACATAAAGAGCTCTTTCAACAACACGATCATCAGCGTCACCGACCCGGAGGGCAACGTCATCGCCTGGGAGTCGGCGGGCTCTCTGGGCTTCAAGGGTAGCCGCAAGAGCACCCCCTACGCCGCGCAGATGACCGCCGAGAGCGCGGCGAACAAAGCGATGGAGCAGGGTGTGCGCCGGGTGGACATCCAGGTCAAGGGCCACGGAGCGGGCCGGGACATGGCTACCAGGACGTTCCAGGCTCTCGGGATCGAGGTTCTCTCGATAAAGGATGTCACCGGGCAGCCGCACAACGGCTGCCGGCCGCCCAAGAGGCGCAGAGGCTAGAGCGAGCAGGAGGGTACTGAGAAGCAGTGGCGCGTTATACGGGACCGAGAGGCAGGCGCGACCGCCGGGCCGGCGTGATGATCTCCTCGATGCAGAAGAACCCGCTGGAGAGGAAGCCCTACCCGCCGGGGGAGCACGGTCGGGGCCGCCAGCGGCAGACGGAGTACGGCATCCGGCTGATGGAGAAGCAGAAGGCCCGCTGGTACTACGGCGTCTCGGAGAAGCAGTTCAGGCGGGCTTACGAGAAGGCGAGCCGTGCTCAGGGCGTCACGGGTGAGAACCTGCTGCGCCTGATGGAGCTGAGGATGGACAACGTGGTCTACAGGATGGGCTTCGCCACCAGCAGGCCTCAGGCGCGGCAGCTCGTGGTGCACGGGCACTTCCTGCTCAACGGCCGCAAGCACAACATACCCTCGGCGGTTCTCAAGCCGGGCGACGTGATCACGGTGCGCGACAAGAGCCGCAGGATCGAGCCGATCCAGAATGCCGTGGAGCAGGTGGTGGCGGTGCCGGCGTGGCTCGAGGCCGACCACGACAATTTCACCGGCCGGGTGCTCCACGAGCCGAATCGGGACGAGATCGATGCACCGGTGGAGGAGCAGCTGATCGTCGAGTACTACAGCCGGTAACGGTACCGGAAGAGACTTTTTCTGGCAGGTGATGGTGATTTGACGATGTTGGACGTAGCACCGCCCCGTTTCAGGGTGGAAGAGGAGGAAGAGCGGCGGGCGATCTTCGTCGCCGAACCGCTGCCCCGGGGGCTCGGGCATACTCTGGGCAACTCGCTGCGGCGGGTGATGCTCAGCGGTCTGCCGGGGGCCGCGGTGACCAAGGTGCGCATCGAGGGCGTCTCGCACGAGTTCTCGACGATCCCCGGGGTCAGGGAGGATGTGGTCGACCTCATCCTCAACATCAAGGAGCTCAAGTTCAAGCTCGAGCGTGACGAGCCGGTGGAGCTGGAGGTCAACAAGAGCGGTCCCGCCGAAGTCACCGCCGGGGACATCGAGCTCAAGGCGGATGTCGAGGTGGTGGACCCCGAGACGCACATCGCCACCGTCTCCGAAGGCGGCAGGCTGGAGATGCGCCTGACGGTGGAGCGTGGGGTCGGCTACGTGCGGGCCGAGCAGAACAAGAGCGACGCGGACCCGATCGGGGTGATCGCGGTCGACTCTCTGTTCTCGCCGGTGCAGAAGGTCAGCTACTCGGTGAGCGAGACGCGCGCCGGGGCGCGGACCGACCTGGATTCGCTGAGGATGGAGGTGGAGACCGACGGCAGGATCTCCCCGCGCGATGCCCTGCAGAGCGCGGCGCGCCAGCTCATCGACATGCTCGGGCTCTTCACCGACGGCTACGAGGGCTCGCGCGCCCCGGAGAACCGCTGGAGCGGCGGCCGTCAGGTGATAACGGACGAGCGCCCGATAGAGGAGCTGGAGCTCACCGTGCGCTCCTACAACTGCCTCAAGCGTGAGGGCGTGGACACCATCGGCCAGCTGGCGACGATGACCGAGGAGGAGCTGATGAACATCCGCAACCTCGGGATGAAGAGCGTCGAGGAGATCCGGTCCAAGCTCGCGGAGTACGGTTATCAGCTGGAGAGCGAGAACTATGAGACACGCTAAGAGGGGACGCAAGCTGGGGCGCGACGCCGCCCACCGCCGGGCGATGCTGGGAACGATGGCCGGGCAGCTCATAACCCACGGCAGGATCAGGACGACCGAGCCGAGGGCGAAGGAGCTGCGTGGGGTGGTGGATCGTCTGATCACCACGGCCAAGCGCGACGACCTGCACGCCCGCAGGCAGGCGGTGCGCGTCCTGAAGGACAAGAGGGTCGTGCGCAAGCTCTTCGAGGATGTGGCCCCGGAGCTCGACGATCGCAGCTCGGGCTACACCCGCATCCTCAAGCTGGGTCCGCGTCCGGGCGACGGCGCCGAGCAGGTCTATCTGGAGCTGGTGAACTACCGGCCCACGGAGGGATAGACGCCGGAGGGGTTCTCCGCAGAGAGTCTTCCCGGTGGGGCCCGCCGCGGCGGGCCCCCGGTCGTCTCTTTCTCCGGGGTGTCGTGCCGCTACCCGGGGTCTTCGCGTGCGGCCGTCTCGGGGCTCGACTTTTCGGTATACGAGGGCGAGTACGTCGGGGTGGCCGGTCCGAACGGGGGCGGAAAATCCACGCTCGTCAAACTCTTGAACGGGCTGCTCGTGGCGTGTGAGGGCGAGGTGAGGGTGGCGGGATTCGACCCCGCCGCCGAACCGCACGAGGTGCGTCGCAGGGTCTCGGTGGTCTTCCAGAACCCGGAGAGCAACATCATCGCGCCCTCCGTCGAGGACGACGTGGCCTTCGGGCTCGAGAACCTGGGCGTGGAGCGGGGGGAGATGCGCCGGCGGGTCGTCGCAGCGCTCTCTTCCGTCGGCCTTGCGGGCTACGAGCGCCGCGAGCCGCACACGCTCTCCGGGGGCGAGAAGCAGCGCGTCGCGCTCGCGGGGGCGCTGGCGATGGAGACGGAGGTGCTCGCGCTCGACGAGCCGACCTCGATGCTGGACCCGGCCGGCAGGAGGGAAGTCCTGGAGGTGATCCGGGCGCTGAAACGCAGGCGCACCATAGTTCATGTCTCGCACGATCTCTCCGATCTTCTGGTGGCCGACCGTATCCTGATGGTGCGCGACGGTCGTCTCCTCGCCGACCTGCCTCCCTCGCGGCTCCTCGCCGACGGGCGGCTCCTCGAGGAGGCGGGCCTGGTTCTGCCCGTCGCCGCGAGGCTCGCCGCCGGGCTCGGCCTCGGGGTCTGCACCGGTCCGGAGGAGCTCGCGCGGGCCGTATTGAAGCGGCTGGGGGTACAGGCCCGGTGAGGCTCGAGCTGGAGGATATCTGGTACTCCTATCCGGGGGGACGTACGGTTCTTAAGGGGATCTCGCTCGCCGTCGCGGAGGGGGAGGTGCTCGGGATCGTGGGTCCCACGGGTTCGGGGAAGAGCACGCTCGCCCGGCAGATGAACCTGTTGCTCGAGCCGGAGCGCGGACGGGTCCTCATAGACGGAGAGGACGCCGGGCGGATGGACCGCAGGGAGCTTCGGCGCAGGATTGGGCTCTCCTTCCAGTTCCCCGAAGCGGCGCTCTTCGCCCCGACCGTGAGGGAGGACGTCGCCTTCGCCCCGAGGCAGCTCGGGCTGCCGGAAGAGGAGGTGACGGAGAGGACGGAGCGGGCGCTCGCGGCGCTGGACGCCTCCCACCTCGCGGAACGTTCGATCTACGCGCTCTCCGGCGGCGAGAAGCGGAGGGTGGCCATAGCCGGTGTTCTGGCCATGGAACCCGAGGTGCTCGTGCTCGACGAACCGACGGCGGGCCTCGATCCCGCGAGCAGGCAGGCCCTGATCTCGTTGATCGGCGATCTCGCGGGGGAGGGTAGGTCGGTGGTTCTCATCTCGCACGACGTCGACGAGGTGGCAGAGGTGTCCGATCGTGTCTGCCTGCTCGATGATGGGGTGGTGCGCGCGTTCGGGACGCCTGCGGAGGTCTTCTACGCAAATCCGGATTTCGCCCCGGCGACCGTACGAACCGTGCTGCACCTGCTGGAGAGCTTCCCGCACCTCGGCCGACCGGTGCGTTTCGGCGAGACGCTCTCGGTCCTCGGGGATCTTCTGGAGGGGTAGCGTGGTACGGAGGGGCTTCGGCAGGTTCTACCCGGCGTCATCCCCGCTGCATGCGCTCGACCCGCGCACGAAGCTGCTCGGGACGGTGCTGGTCGTGGCGGGGCTCTTCCTCGTCGGAAGCCTGGCGGGGCTCGCGCTCTTCGCCGCGGCGGTGGGCATCCTGTTCGTGGCGAGCCGGGTTCCGCCGCGGGCTTTTCTGGGGGCGCTCTGGCCGGTGTCTTACATCGTCCTCCTGACTTTCGTCTTTCAGGCCCTCTTCTACCATCGGGGGGTGATCGTGTTCTCCTCCGGCCCGGTCGAAGTTCACGCCGGGGGGCTCCGGATGGGCTTCTTCCTCGCCTCCCGGATAGTGCTGCTCGTGCTGGCCGCCGGCCTTCTCACCGCGACCACCAGCCCTCTCGCGCTCGCCGACGGGCTCGAGATCCTCCTCTCGCCGCTGCGCCGGGTGCGCTTCCCGGTCCACGAGCTGACGATGATGGTGACGATAGCGCTGCGCTTCATCCCGACGCTGCAGGAGGAGGCGGAGAGGATACGCGAGGCCCAGGCCGCACGAGGGGCCGTCTTCGACGAGGGCGGCCTGCTCGGGCGCGCGAGGAGCTTCGTCCCTATCCTGGTGCCCCTCACGGTCGGGGCGTTCCGGCAGGCCGACGAGCTCGCCGAGGCGATGGAGAGCCGGGGCTACCGCGGCGGTGCGGGCCGCACCCGCTACCGCGAGCTGCATTTCGGCGGGCAGGACGCGCTGGCGCTCATCTTCGCCGCGCTGCTCTTCCTCGCGGGGGTGGCGCTGTGAGGTTCGCCGGGCTCGTCGAGTACGACGGGACGGACTTCTCCGGCTGGGCCCGCCAGCCGGGTCGGAGGACGGTCGAGGAGACGCTCTCCCGGGCGCTCTCCACCATTTTGCGCCAGCCGGTGAGGCTCACCGCCGCGGGGCGCACCGACGCCGGCGTACACGCACGGGGGCAGGTCGTCTCCTTCGACGCCGAGACCGGCCTCTCCCCATCCCTCATCGCCTACAAGACCAGCGCCGTACTGCCGGAGGACGTCGCCCTGCGCCGCTGCGTACGCGTCCCCGAGGGGTTCGACGCCCGGCGGGACGCCGTGAGCCGCAGCTACGAGTACAGGATAGTGAACTCCTCGACCCGCTCGCCGCTCGAGCGCCGCTACGCCGTCCACGTGCCGGCTGTCCTCGACCGGGGTTTGCTCGCGGAGGCCGCCTCGCTCGTTCGCGGCACCCACGACTTCAGGGCCTTCACACCGGCGAAGACCTACCACGTCCGCTTCGAGCGGCTAATCAGCGAATCCCGCTGGGAGGAGAGGGGGGGCGTCCTTACCTACAGGATCACGGCCGACGCCTTCATGTACAACATGGTCCGCTCGCTGGTGGGCACGATGCTCGAGGTGGCGCGCGGCAGGAGGAGCCTGAGGGATTTCGGTCGCCTGCTCGAGGGTGCAGAGCGCTCCGAGGCCGGCCCGACGGCGCCGGCGAGGGGCCTCACCCTCGTCGGGGTGGAGTATGATGAAGATCCATGGGAGAGAAGCGATGATGGATGAAGCGGTGCTGGAGGCGTTGGACGCTTATGTGGAGCGCCTTTTCGCGCCGCAGGACGAAGCCCTCGAGTTCGCCATCTCCGCCTCGCGTCGCGCCGGGCTCCCGGACATACAGGTCTCCCCGGCCGAGGGACGGCTGCTGCAGCTTCTGGCGCGGATGGTCGGGGCGCGGCGCATCCTCGAGATAGGGACCCTCGGCGGCTACAGCGCCATCCATCTCGCCCGCGCCCTGCCCGACGGAGGTACCATGATCTCTCTGGAGGCGAGCGCGCACCACGCGGAGGTGGCGCGCGCCAACATCGAGTACGCCGGGCTCTCCGAAAAAGTCGAGGTCCGCACCGGCGACGCCCGCGAGCTCATCGAACAGATGATCACAGGCGGCGAGGAGCCCTTCGACGTCATCTTCATAGACGCAGACAAGAGAGGCTACCCGGAATACCTCGACCTCTCCCTCACGCTCTCCCACCCCGGCACCCTCATCCTCGCCGACAACACCTTCCGGGGCGGCACGGTGGTCCAGCCCACGGACGAAACCTCCCGTGCCCTGCACGAGTTCAACTTGGCCCTCGCCCGTGATCTCCACCTCGAGGCCATCCTCATCCCCGTGGTACGGGAGAGGGTGGATGGCCTCTCCATCGCCAGGGTGAAGAACATCTGAGCCCGTTTTCAGTTTAGAAAGGGCTTTTGCAGGACTTTTCCAAAACGACGTTGACACTGAAACGGCCCGGCAGCATAATGAGAGCGGCGCCGGTCGCCGGGCCCTTGAGGTCTGGCGTGAAGAGGGAATCCGGTGAGAATCCGGAGCTGCCCCGCAGCGGTGAGCGGGAACGAAAGCCGCAAGGGAGGCACTGGTCCCTGATTTTCGGGGGGTGGGAAGCCGCGGCGAGTAGGTGGCCCGCGAGCCCGAAGACCTGCCGGCGCTGCCGCCTTTTGGGGCGGGTGGTGGTCTGGCCTTCGAGGGAGGGGTCGGCCGCGCGAGAGGGTTGATGTCGTGCCGGGGTGGCAGGCCGTCCCGGTTTCTCACATCTTCCTTGCGGCCGCCTATTTTCCCGAAGGCCGCGTGAGGAAGGACGGACGAAGGGGGAGCGTTTTGATGACGGGGGAGATGCAGGTCAGGAAGCGGGATGGCCGGATCGTTGCTTTCGACGCGGGCAGGATAGCACGTGCCGTCGAAGGAGCGTTCCGCGCGGAGCGGGGGCTTGGCAGGGACGACGCACTCGACGAGGACCTGCGCGAGGAGATCGAGCGCACGACGACGGCGGTGGTCTCGCGCCTGCCGCGGGACGGCGGGCCGGTCGAGGTCGAGGCTATACAGGATCTCGTCGAGGAGCAGCTCATGCGCGACGGGAACTACCGGGTGGCCCGCCGCTACATCGTCTACCGCGAGGAGCGTAAGAAGGCGCGGATGCTGCGCGGCGAGGAGGGTGAGGCCCGGGGCGGTCCCTCCATCAGGGTACGCTACGCGGACGGCAGGGAGAGCGCGGTGGAGACCTGGCGCATCCGGCGCAGGATCGAGGAGGCCTGCCGGGATCTTCCGGACGTGGATCCGCAGCGGGTTTTGGACGAGACGCTCGCTTCGCTCTACGACGGGATAACGCCGGGGCAGCTGCAGCAGGCGATGGTGCTCGCCGCGCGCTCGTTCATAGAGGTCGAGCCCGCATACAGCACGGTCGCCGCTCGTCTTTTGCTCGGGATCATCTACCGGGAGGCGTGGGGCGGGATGCCGCGACCGGAGGAATTCGAGGAGGTCTATCGTGCCCGCTTCGCGGAGTATCTGCGGCGGGGTGTCGAGGCCGAGAGGCTTGATCCAAAGCTGCTCGACTTCGACCTGGAGAAGGTCTCCGCCGCGCTCGAGCCCGCCCGTGACGACAGCTTCACCTACCTGGGGCTTCAGACCATCTACGACCGGTACCTCATCCAGGCCGACGAGCAGCGCATAGAGTGCCCGCAGTACTTCTGGATGCGGGTCGCGATGGGGCTTGCGCTGCGCGAGGAGGAGCGCGAAGAGCGGGCCATAGAGTTCTACCAGATGCTCTCCACCTTCCGGGTCGTCTCCGCCACGCCCACCCTCTTCAACTCCGGGACTACGCACCCGCAGCTCTCCAGCTGCTACCTCACCACCGTCTCCGACGATCTCGAGGGCATCTTCAAGGCCATCTCCGACAACGCCAAGCTCAGCAAGTGGGCCGGCGGGCTCGGCAACGACTGGAGCCGCATCCGGGCTACGGGTTCTCTCATCAAGGGGACGGGCGGCAAGAGCCAGGGGGTCATCCCGTTCCTCAAGATCGTCAACGACACCGCCGTGGCGGTGAACCAGGGCGGCAAGCGCAAGGGTGCGGCCTGCGCCTACCTGGAGACCTGGCACCTCGACATAGAGGACTTCCTCGAGCTCAGGAAGAACACCGGGGACGAGCGGCGCCGCACTCACGATATGAACACCGCCAACTGGGTGCCGGACCTCTTCATCAAGCGGGTCATCGAGGGTGGGGAGTGGACCCTCTTCTCCCCGAACGAGGTTCCGGATCTGCACGAGCTCTACGGCCGGGCGTTCGAGGAGCGCTACCTGGAGTACGAGCGGATGGCGGAGGAGGGGAAGCTCCGGCAGTACAAGAAGGTCGAGGCCGCATCCCTGTGGAAGAAGATGCTCTCGATGCTCTTCGAGACCGGGCACCCCTGGATCACGTTCAAGGATCCCTCCAACATCCGCTCGCCGCAGGATCACGCCGGCGTGGTGCACAGCTCCAACCTCTGCACCGAGATACTGCTGAACACCTCCGACGAGGAGACCGCCGTCTGCAACCTGGCCTCGGTCAACCTGGCGGCCCACACCGACGCCTACGGCCTCGACGAGGAGCGGCTCGCCGAGACCGTGAGGGTCGCCGTGAGGATGCTGGACAACGTCATCGACATAAACTTCTACCCCACGCCCGAGGCGCGGCGGGCCAACCTCAGGCACCGTCCGGTGGGGCTGGGGATCATGGGCTTTCAGGACGCGCTCTTCGAGCAGCGCATCAGCTACGCGAGCGAAGAGGCCATCCGCTTCGCCGACTACTCGATGGAGTTCATCTCCTACCACGCCATCCTCGCCTCCACCGAGCTCGCCGCCGAGCGGGGCACCTACGAGAGCTACGAGGGCTCTAAGTGGAGCCGGGGGCTGCTGCCCATAGACACGATAGACCTGCTCGAGGAGGAGCGCGGGATGCCGGTCCTGATGGATCGGCAGAAGACGCTCGACTGGGAGCCGGTGAGAAGGGCCGTCGCCGAGCACGGGATGAGGAACAGCAACGTGATGGCCATAGCCCCGACCGCGACCATCTCGAACATCTCCGGCGTCTCGCAGTCCATCGAGCCCACCTACTCGAACCTCTACGTCAAGAGCAACCTCTCGGGGGACTTCACCATCGTCAACGAGCACCTGGTGCGTGATCTCAAGAAGCGCGGGCTCTGGGACGAGGAGATGCTCGAGGACCTCAAGTACTTCGACGGCTCGGTGCAGGAGATAGAGCGCATCCCCGAAGACCTCAAGAAACTCTACCTCACCGCCTTCGAGATAGACTCCGGCTGGCTCATAGACTGCGCGAGCCGCCGCCAGAAGTGGCTGGACATGGGGCAGTCGCTGAACCTCTACCTCGCCCGCCCGAGCGGCCGGGAGCTCTCCGAGATGTACCTCAACGCCTGGCGCAAGGGGCTCAAGACCACCTACTACCTGCGCAGCCGCGGGGCCACGGGCGTCGAGAAGGCGAGCATGGACATCAACAAGCGGGGCATCCAGCCGCGCTGGATGAAGAGCGTCTCGGCCTCCAGCCGGGTGAAGGTCGAGGAGGACGAGCCCGTCGTGAGGGGGGCGACCTGCTCCCCGGACGACGTCGAGTGCGAGGCCTGCCAGTAGGTAGAAGAGAGGAGGGAGATTCATGTCCCAGTGCTGTGGTGGAGGGGGCGAGAAGCCCTATGACCTCAGCAAGAGGATAAACGTCGAGGACAAGCGGCTTTTGAACTGCAAGGCCGTGGACGTCAACCAGCTGTGGCCGCTCAAGTACGAGTGGGCCTGGGAGCATTACCTCAACGGGTGTGCGAACAACTGGATGCCTTCCGAGGTGCCGATGCAGAAGGACATCTCGCTCTGGCACTCCCCTGACGGGCTCACCGACGCCGAGCGGCTCGTGATCATGCGCAACCTCGGGTTCTTCTCGACCGGAGAGTCGCTCGTCGGCAACAACATCGTGCTCGCCATCTTCGAGCACATCACCAACCCCGAGGCGCGTCAGTACCTCCTGCGGCAGGCCTACGAGGAGGCCGTCCACACCCACGCCTTCCACTACATCGTCGAGTCTCTGGGCCTCGACGGGCGCGAGGTCTTCAACATGTACCACGAGGTCGACTCGATCCGGGGCAAGGACGAGTTCGTCATGTCGCTCACCGAGGCGATCATGCGTCCGGGCTTCACCACCGAGACGGTCGAGGGGATCCAGGAGTTCATCAAGAACCTGGTCGGCTTCTACGTGATCATGGAGGGGATCTTCTTCTACTCCGGGTTCGTGATGATCCTCTCGTTCCACCGCCAGAACCGGATGACAGGCATCGGCGAGCAGTTCCAGTACATCCTGCGCGACGAGACGGTCCATCTCAACTTCGGGATAGACCTCATCAACACCATAAAGGAAGAGAACCCGGAGGCCTGGACCCCGGAGCTGTGGCGCGAGATCGTGGAGATGATCCGCAAGGCCGTCGAGTTCGAGATAGCCTACGCGAAGGCGTGCCTGCCGGAGGGCGTGCTAGGTCTCAACGCGAACCTGTTCCGCGAGTACGTCGGCTACATCGCCGATAGGCGTCTCAGGAGGATCGGGCTGCCCGCGCAGTACCGCTCGCGCAACCCCTTCCCCTGGATGAGCGAGACGATGGACCTCACCAAGGAGAAGAACTTCTTCGAGACGCGGGTCACCGAGTACCAGAGCGCGGGCTCGCTCATCTGGGACTGAGGCAACATGGGGGAGTCCCCGGGGGCCTTTGGCGGCTTCCCGGGGCCTTTCTCGTGCCTGACCTTATTGTAGGTGTATGCTACTATTTGACGCGTCGTCAGGGTCAGTTGTAACCGTCGGAGATTCCGGAGGAACATGAAGAGTTACATGGCGCGACCCGGAACGGTCGAGCGGAAGTGGTACGTCATAGACGCCGAGGGCAAGCACCTCGGGCGTCTGGCCGCCGAGATAGCGATGCTCCTGCGGGGCAAGAGGAAACCACAGTACACCCCACACGTGGACGTGGGGGATTTCGTGGTCGTCGTGAACGCCGAGAAGGTCGTGGTCAGCGGGCGCAAGGCCGAGCAGAAGCTCTACCGCTGGCACACGGGATACCCGGGCGGGCTCAAGAGCCGCACTTACGAGGAGATGCTGCAGAAGCGGCCGACCGAGATCATCCGCAAGGCGGTCTACGGGATGATGCCCAAGACCAGGCTCGCCCGCAGGCAGCTCGGGAAGTTGAAGATCTACGCCGGGCCTGAGCACCCGCACGCAGCTCAGAGCCCCGAGCCCTACGAGGTGAGGTGAGAGGTTTGGCAGAGGCACTCTACAGAGCCACGGGCAGGCGCAAGACCTCCGTCGCGCAGGTCAGGCTGTACGCCGGGGACGGCAAGATCACGGTCAACGGCAGGGACTACACGGAGTACTTCCCGCGCCTGACCTACCAGCGGACGGTGCGCTCCCCGCTGGAGATACTCGACGCCGCCGGGCGCTACGACGTGGTGGCGAAGGTCACGGGCGGTGGGCTCACCGGGCAGGCCGAAGCGCTGCGCCACGGCATAGCGCGGGCGCTGGCGGAGGAGTCTCAGCAGGCGCGCGGAGACCTCAAGGAGGCGGGTTTCCTCACCCGCGACGCGCGGGCCGTCGAGCGCAAGAAGTACGGCCTCAAGAAGGCCCGCAAGCGCCCACAGTTCTCCAAGCGCTAGCCGCGCACGGAGGATTCCCTGCTGTCACCGTTGCCGGGCGCGGAGGAGAGGACCGGGCAGGTCGTGGTTGGCTGAGGCACGGATCAGGTTCGGAACGGACGGGGTGCGGGGGGAGGCCAACTCCTCCCTGATCCCGGAGCACGCGCTACGCCTCGGCCTCGCCGCCGCCCGGACGCTCGGCAGGCGGGTGTGCATCGGGCGCGACACCCGGCTCTCGGGCGGGATGCTCTCGTGTGCGCTGGCGGCCGGGCTGGCGAGCGGCGGGACGGAGGTACTCGACCTCGGTGTCTTGCCGACGCCGGCGATCGCGGCGCTCGCTCCCGAGCTCGGGATGGATGCGGCCGGGGTGGTGAGCGCCTCGCACAATCCCTACCCGGACAACGGCATAAAGTTCTTCTCCGGCGAGGGGGTCAAGCTCTCCGAGGAGCAGGAGCGTGAGCTCGAACGCCTTACGGCCGGGGAGTTCCCGGAGCGGCCCGTCGGCAGCGGGGTCGGCGGCGTGAGGGCGGTGGAGGATGCCGCCGGCATGTACGTCGAGGGGGTTCTCTCACGGCTGTATCCGGATGCCGGAGGCCGTAGGATACTGCTCGACTGCGCCAACGGGGCGGCGTGCGAGACCGCTCCGCTGGCCTTCGAGAGGCTCGGAGCGGATTTCGGGCTGGTCGCCGCCGAACCCGACGGTACGAACATAAACGACGGCTGCGGTTCGACCCACATAGGAGATCTCGACCCCTCCGGGTACGACGTGGCCTTCGCCTTCGACGGGGACGCCGACCGGGTACTCGCGCTGGACGAGCGCGGAGGGGTGGTGGACGGGGACAGGATAATCGCCATCCTGGCCCGGGACCTCGCCGAGCGGGGCCAGATAGGTGGGGGGGTCGTGGTGACCGTCATGAGCAACCTGGGGTTTTTCAAGGCGATGGAGCGGCTGGGGATACCTTGCGAGGTCGTACCGGTCGGGGACAGGTACGTGGCCGAGGCGATGCGGCGAACGGGTGCTGCGGTGGGCGGGGAGCAGTCCGGGCACGTGATCGTTTCGCGTTACTCGAAGACCGGGGACGGGCTCGTGACCGCGCTGGCGCTGCTCGAGGTCATGGAGCGTTCCGGGATGCCGCTGTACGAGCTGGCGGGGGTGATGGAGGTCTACCCGCAAACCCTGATCAACGTGCCCGTCGGTGGGGCTGATGCGGGGGAGGTCTGCGACTCGGAGGAGGTGAGGCGGGCGGTGGAGGAGGCCCGGCGCCGGCTCGGGGACGAGGGGCGTATTTTGCTCAGGCCGAGCGGGACGGAACCGGTGGTGCGGGTCATGGTCGAGCACTTGGACGAGAGGGTGTGCACGGAGGTGTGTGAAGAAGTTGCAGAGGTGGTCGCGGGGGTGAGGTGTTGAGGTTCGTGGGATGCGCCCTGGCCTGGCGGCCGGGAGAGGCGGACAAGAAGGTCTCGGCGCTCTCGGTCCTCGACGAGCGGGGCAACATCATAGCCAACACCTTCTGCGGAACCGTCGAGGAGATCGCGGATGCCGTCGAGGGCTACGATGCAGGACACGGTGAGATCATCGTCGGCGTCGACGCTCCGCTCGCGGTGCCGAACGAGCGGGGAACCCGGCGGGTGGAGCGGCTGCTCTCGCGGCTCTCGCTCCCGGCCTACTCTGCGAGCCGCAAGATCTTCGACGGCCGACCCCGCTCGGAGGAGCTGCTCGCGGCGCTGGAGAAGGTCGGTATCGAGTACACCGACTACCCGTTCAGGCGCGAGCGTGACCAGAGCGTCGTCGTAGAGGTCGACTCGGCGGCGACCCTCAAGGTGCTCTCGCTCGAGCGCAAGGGGATTTCTCAGAACGGCGACCTCTCCCGTCGGCTGGAGGAGATGAGGGAGCCGAGGTTGCGCAAGGGCAACAAGAAGGCCCGGGCGGAGGCGATAAAGGACGCGATAGACGTCCTGTGGAACACCCCGGGGCTGAGGTTGCGCACCGGCAACCTCTCGGCGGACCTGCACTCGCCCGAGAACGTGGACCTCTCGAAGCTTGAGGTGAACGAGGAGCTCTCCCACGCCGAGCTGGACCGGATCGTCGCCCTGATCGAGGCCACGCTCGCCGCCTACACGGTATACCGCCACTGGAAGGGGCGCGACGGTTCGCTCGTGCTCGGCAGCGGGGATGCGGGGGCGGTCCTCATCCCGGCGAGCGGGGCGCTGCGCGAGTGGATCTTCCGGGAGTGCAGGGCCGCCGGGATGCCCTGCGCCTGAGAGAGATGACCCTCTGCGTGCGCATAATCCCCTGTCTGGACGTGGACGCCGGACGCGTCGTGAAGGGCACCCGCTTCGAGAACCTGCGCGACGCGGGGGATCCGGTCGAGCTCGCCGCCCTCTACGACCGCGAGGGGGCCGACGAGATCGTCTTCTACGACATCACCGCCTCCCACGAGCGCCGCGGGACCGCGGCGGAGCTGGCCCGTCGCGCCGCCGAGGAGGTCTTCGTCCCCTACACGATAGGCGGCGGGGTGAGGACCGTGGAGGACATGCGGGCGATGCTGCGGGCCGGGGCGGACAAGGTCTCCATAAACTCCGCCGCCGTCAGGGACCCCGCCCTCATAAGCCGCGGCGCGGAGCGTTTCGGTAGCCAGTGTATCGTGCTGAGCGTGGACGTGAAACGCGGGGAGGGTGGCGCGGGTTGGGAAGTCTACCTGAACGGGGGCCGGGTGAACACCGGCAGGGACGCGTTGGAGTGGCTTGCCGAGGGCGAGCGGCGGGGCGCCGGGGAGTTCGTTTTGAACAGCATGGACTCCGACGGCACCGAGACCGGATACGACCTGGATCTCATCTCCGCGGTCGCCGGGAGGACGACCCTCCCGATCGTGGCCTCCGGGGGGGCGGGGCATCCGGATCACATGGTGGCGGCCGTCGAGGCGGGGGCGAGCGCGGTGCTGGCGGCGAGCATCTTCCACTTCGGGTCGTGGAGCATACGGGATGTCAAGGAGTACCTGGCGAGAAAGGGGGTCCCGGTCCGTTTTGAGCGCAGCGGAGAACGTGAACTTCGGTGAGAGCGGGCTGGTCCCGGTCGTGGCGCAGGACGCGAATACGGGCGAGGTCCTCACGCTCGCCTACGCCAACAGGGAGGCTCTGGAGCGCACGCTCGAGAGCGGCGAGGCGCATTACTACTCCCGATCGCGGCGAGAACTCTGGCGCAAGGGGGCGACGAGCGGCAACACCCAGAGGGTGGTCGAGGTGCGGGTGGACTGCGACGGAGACGCGCTCCTCTACAAGGTGGAGCCGCGTGGGCCGGCGTGCCACACGGGGCAGAAGAGCTGCTTCTTCAAGGCGCTCGCCGGGGAGGGCGTGGGGCTCGCGCTCGGCGGCACGAAGGAGGAGGACGACTTCGGGGCGATGGTGCGCGAGCTCGCCGGGACGATAGCCCAGCGCCACCGCGAGATGCCCGAGGGGTCCTACACGGCGGAGCTCCTCCGGCAGGGCAGGGCCCGGGTCGCACAGAAGGTGGGCGAGGAGGCGGTCGAGGTCGTGGTGGCCGCGCTTGCGGGTGAGAGGGTGGCCGAGGAGACGGCGGATCTCCTCTACCACCTGCTGGTCTTGCTCGAGGAGCAGCAGGTGGGTGTGGAGGACGTGACGCGCGTCCTGCGCGAGCGACATGGCTAGCGGGTCTCTCACCCCCACGCTGAACGAGGCGCGCTCTCTCGCCGCGAGCTACGACGTGGTTCCTGTCTACGCCGAGTTCATCGGGGATCTTGAGACACCCATCTCGGCGGTGATGAAGTTCGGCGGGGAGGAGAACTTGTTTCTGCTCGAGAGCGCGGAGGCCGCCGAGCGCTTCGGGCGCTACTCCTTCGTCGGCTTCGACCCCAAACGCACGCTCTCCTACCGCGGTGGTGTCTACACCGTGGTGGACGCCGACGGGGCGCGCGAGGTGGCCGCCGGGGACCCGTTCCGGGGGCTCGCCGGCATAGTGGGCAGAAAGAGCGTCGCCCCGCTGCCGAACCTGCCGGCTTTCGTCGGGGGTGCGGTGGGCTACTTCTCCTACGACGCGGTACGCTACCTGGAACGGCTGCCGGACGCCCCGCCGGACGACCTCGGTGTACCGGAGGCTTACTTCCTGCTCACGGACACCCTCGTCGTCTTCGACCACCTCAGACACAAGGTGCTCGTGGTCTCGCTGCTGGACGCCTCCGGGCTCTCGGACGTGGGTGGGGAGGGTTTCGGCGCGGCCTACCGCCGGGCGGCGGACGACATCCGGAGGGTCTCGGAGCGTCTGGCGGCCCCGCTCCGGTCGCGAAACCTGCCGTCCGGAGAGGGCAGCCTCGAGATCACCTCGAACATGGACCGGAAAGAGTACGAGGAGGCGGTGGCACGGGCGATAGAGTACATCCGGGCGGGTGACGCCTTCCAGGTGGTGCCCTCCCAGCGCTTCGAGGCCGGTGTGGGGGAGCTGGACCCGCTGCTCCTGTACCGTGGTCTGCGTACGGTCAACCCTTCCCCGTACATGACCTACCTGAAGATGGGAGACTTCGCGCTCGTCGGTGCTTCCCCCGAACCGCTGGTGCGGGTGGAGGGGAGGAGGGCGATGACCCGGCCCGTGGCGGGGACCAGGAGGCGCGGGGCTTCGCCGGAGGAGGACGTGGCCCTCGAGAAGGAGCTCCTCGCCGACGAGAAAGAGCGGGCGGAGCACGTGATGCTGGTCGATTTGGGGCGCAACGACCTGGGGCGGGTGTGCGAGGTCGGATCGGTCGAGGTCTCGGCCTTCATGCAGATAGAGCGCTACTCGCACGTGATGCACATAGTCTCCACGGTGGAGGGCGACCTGCGGGAAGACCTCACGGCGCTGGATGCCCTGGCGTCGGCCTTCCCGGCTGGAACGGTCTCCGGGGCGCCGAAGATCAGGGCGATGGAGATCATCGACGAACTGGAGCCCACCCGCCGCGGACCCTACGCCGGTGCGACGGGCTACTACGGGGTGGACGGGAGGCTCGACACCTGCATAACCCTGCGCACGGCGCTGGTGAAGGGGGACAGGGTCTACTTCCAGGCCGGCGGCGGGGTGGTGGCGGATTCGGTGCCGAAGCTGGAGTACGAGGAGAGCCGCAACAAGGCCCGCGCGATCGTCCGGGCGTTGGAGGTGGCCCGGAGCCGCGCGATGTGGCTCTAGAGCCTCTCCGAGGCGAGGTCGCGCAGCCCGCGGGCTATCCGCTCCGGACTGAACCCGAGCACGTGCCGCTGGTAGTAGTAGAGATCCACCGCGAGCGGGGCGAGCAGGGCGTGCGCGAGATACTCGATGTCGAGCCCCCGTCTGATCGAACCCTCCCGCTCGGCTTCTCTCAACAGCACCAGCACGGTCCACCGATGCCAGTCGTAGGCCGGGTGTGAGAACCGCTCGACCCTGTCCGAGCCGCAGAGCGGCTCCTGCCCACCGTAGAGCAGCTCCAGGTTCTCCTCGATGAAGAAGACCATCTCCTCCAGAAACCGATCCAGCTTCTCCAGCGCACCGATCCCGCTCTCCGAGACGAGCTTCATCGTCCGTCGCTGGAAGACGCGGGTGGGCTCGTCGAGGAGGGCCTCGCACAGGAGCCCCTTGTTCGGAAAACGCCGGTAGAGCGTCCCCTTCCCGACCCCGGCGGCCCGGGCGATCTCGGACATCGTCACCCCCGTCACCCCGCGCTCGGAGAACAGAGCGCGCGCCGCATCGAGGATCCTCTCCCGATTGCGCGCCGCGTCTTTCCTCATCTCCTCTCCGCTCCTCTGTCCCGAGCTTTGAACGTGACCCCGCATACCTCCAGTCCTTGACGACATGAGTCTACCGCGTTACCCTTCATGCATAAGCGGACTGTAGTCCACATACTGAAAAGGAGTCTGGATGGCGGTCAAGGTAGCGGTGATCTACTACAGTGCGACGGGCAACGTCTACCGGCTGGCGCGGGCTGTCGAGGAGGGTGCGCGGGAGGCCGGGGCCGAGGTGCGTCTGCGCAAGGTAAGGGAGCTGGCGCCGCAGGAGGCGATAAAGAGCAACCAGGGCTGGTACGAGCATTCGCTCGAGACGCAGGACGTACCGGAGGCGAGCCTGGAGGATCTGGAGTGGGCGGACGCGTTCGTCTTCGGGACGCCGACGCGGTTCGGGAACGTCTCGGCGCAGCTCAAGCAGTTCCTCGACACGACGGGTCCGCTGTGGGCGGAGGGGAAGCTCGCGGACAAGGTGGCGAGCGCGTTCACGAGCGCGCAGAACGCCCACGGCGGGCAGGAGACGACCATCGCGACGCTCTACAACGTGTTCGCGCACTGGGGTGCGGTGATCGTGCCGCCCGGGTACACCGCTCAGGAGGTCTTCGAGGCGGGGGGCAACCCCTACGGGGCGAGCAGCACCGGGCGCGAGGAGGGGCCGACCGGGGAGGAGCTCGCCGCGGCCCGCTACCAGGGACGCCGGGTGGTCGAGAAGGCTGCGGCCCTGGTAAGGAGCCGGGTGTAGAATCCCGTGGTGTGAGAGCGGGGACACACACCTTCCTTCCCACGCGCCGGGTGCATTTCGGCGCGGGCAGCATCGCGAGGCTCGAGGAGGAGGCGCGGCCGTACGGCCGCGCCTTCGTCGTCACCGGCCGGACGCTCGACGAAAAGACGAACCTGGTGAGGAGGGTGGAGGGGTTTTTGGGGGAGCGTCACGCCGGGACCTTCGCCGGGATGGGCGAGCACACGCCGGGGAGCGCCGTGGAGCGGGCGGTGGAGCGGGTGCGGGGGGCCGATCTCCTCGTCGCCTTCGGTGGGGGGAGCGTCGTAGACGGGGTGAAGGCGGTGGCCGCGAGGGTCGGTTACCCGCGGCAGATCGCCGTCCCGACGACCCTCTCGGGGGCCGAGTGGGCGCACCTCGTCGGGGTGACCGACGAGGCCGCCGGGCGCAAGGCGGGGTTTGCGGACGAGCGGGCGGTGCCGCCGGTGGTCATACTCGACCCCGAGCTCACGCTCGCCACGCCCGAGAGGCTCTGGCTCTCGACCGGGATACGGGCGCTCGACCACGCGGTGGAGGGGATCCTCTACGGGGGGGAGCACCCGGTGACCGACGTGACCGGGGCGGAGGGGGTGCGGCGTCTGGTGCGGCTTCTTCCGCGCTCGAAGCGCGAGCCCGAGGACGTGGAGGTGCGGGGTGAGCTTCAGATCGCGGCCTGGCTCGCGTACTTCGCCCCGCTGAACACCCCGATGGGGATCTCACACGTGCTCGGGCGCAGGTTGGGGGCGAGCTACGGCATACCGCACGGCATCACCTCGTGCATCACGCTCGCCCCGAGCCTGGAGGTCATGCGGGAGAGCTTCGCCCCACAAAGGTGGGAGCTTCTCTCCGGGGCGCTCGACGGTGACCCGCCGGAGAGGGTGGCGGCGCTGGTCCGGGAGCTCGGGCTTCCGCACAGGCTGCGGGACTTCGGCGTGCCCGAAGAAGACCTGGAGAAGGTGGCCTCCGAGTTCGGGGAGCGCGCCGCCCGGGCGCTCGAGATACTGCGCCGGGCCTACTGATCCGCCACCCTGAGTACGATCTTGCCGCGGGTGTGGCCGGACTCCACCCGCTCGTGGGCCTCGGCCGCTCTCGCGAGCGGCAGGACGTCCGCGACCTCGACGTGCAGCCTGCCGGCGTCGATCATCTCCGCTAACCTCTCCAGCCTGGGGCGGTCGGAGGTCGCGCTGAAGGCGTGGTAGGAGATGCCTCTCGCCTCCTCCACCTCCTCGCCGAAGGCGACTATCGAGACGACGCGCCCGCCGTCGCGCACCGCGCCGAAGCTCCTTCTGAAGGTCTCGCCGCCGACGCAGTCGAAGACGGCGTCAACACCATCCGGAGCGGCTTCCCTCACCGCTGAGACCCAATCGCCGTGGTAGTCGATGGCCGCCTCTGCGCCGAGATCGCGCAGGTAGTCGTGGTTGTGGGGGCTCGCGGTCCCTATGACCCGTGCCCCGATCACGCCGGAAGCCAGCTGGACGGCGAAGGTACCCACGCCGCCCGTTGCCCCGGTGATGAGGATGGTCTCGTCGCGACGGAGACCTATCTCGTCGAAGAGCGCCTGATGCGCCGTGCAGCCCGCGATCGGGACCGCCGCGGCCTCCTCGAAGGAGAGCGAGGCCGGTTTGCGGGCCACCACCCCGGCCGGGGCGGTGACGTACTCCGCGTAGCAGCCACCCGAAGCGAGGTAGACCTCATCACCCTCGGCGAACCCTCCGGCCTGCAGACCGGCCGCCTCGACCACGCCCGCGCCCTCGAGCCCGAGGACGTGGGGGAAGCTCCTCTCCCCGAAGAAGCCCTCGCGCTCCTTGACGTCCCAGGGGCCGACCCCTGCGGCCCGGACGCGTACGAGGACGCCCTCGGGGGAGACCTCCGGCGTCGGGAGCTCCACGAGCCTCATGCGCTCCCGGCCGCCGAACCCGTCTATCGCCACCGCACGCATCGCTACCGGTCGGACTTCCCGATGACCGTGATGTCCTCCTCGGTGCGGGTGAAGGTCTTTCCTTCGAGGCGGGAGTTGTACCCGTCCCACATCCAGAACTCTGGGACGATCTCCGAGATCAGCTCCCCGTCGTCGAACATCCGGACCATCGAGCTCTCCGAGACGACTATCGCGACCGCCCCGGTCTGCCGGGTCACCGAGGCCGCGGCCATGTGGCGGCTGCCCAGCCCCAGCGGCAGCTCGACCCCCTCGGAGGTCGTGTCGATGTAGCGGGTGGCCGAGACGACGACGCCCTCGTCCGAGACGACGAAGGCCCCATCGAGCTGGGCGAGCTCCTTTATCGTCTCACGCATGTTGGCGTCCTCTATGTGCTTGCACTCCTCCGGATGCCCCTCCAGGGGGTCGAGGATCAGGGTCTTCGAGCGCCTGAGGACTTCCTCGGAGTCCCCGACCACGAAGAGGGTGCCTATCTTGCGTCCCTCGCGCCCCTCGCGCGCTATCTCGACCGCCAGGGATACGGTCTGCTCCAGGACCCGCGTGTTCACCCCCCGCTTTTCGGAGCATATCTCCCTGAAGAGCGTCCTCTTGCCTTTGGCCAAGTGTCAACCTCCGTTTGCACTAGAGAAGAGAACCGCCGGATTTCTCTGAACGCCGTCTGGTTCTGTGGATCTGCCGTTTCGAGCGATGTGATGGACCCACTCCCCCACCGCAGGTTATATGAGTATTGTAACATGGACCGGCGTTTCTTCTCCGGTTTCGGACTTCGCTCAGCCGGTGGGGAGGGCGGGGAGAACCTCTTGTAGTCTGTCGCGTTCGTGCTCGAGCCACGGCGGCAGCTGGAGCCTCTCTCCGAGGTGGTCGGGGTCCTCGTCCACGGTGAAGCCGGGAGGGTCGGTCGCGATCTCGAAGAGGATGCCGCCGGGCTCGCGGAAGTAGACCGAGCGGAAGTACTTGCGGTCCATGACCGGGGTCATGTTGTAACCGAAAGAGAATAGCTCCTCCCTCAGCGCGAGCTGGCTCTCTTCGTCCGGGACCCGGAAGGCCACGTGGTGGACTGTGCCCACCCCCGTGCTGCCGCCCGGGAACCCCGCGGCCTCCGAGACGTCCACGAGCGAGCCCGGCTTCCCGTCCCCGGCGGCGAACCGAACCCGGCCCTCCGCCTCGCCGACCTTCCGGAAACCGAGGTGTTCGGTGAGGAGCTCGGCGGTCTTCTCGGCACCTTCGACGGCGAGCGTGACGTGGTGCAGCCCGCGCACCGCGCTCTCCGGTGGGACGGGACCGCCGAAGTATCCCTGCCGGGTCTCCTTCCTGCCTGCGACGAGCTCCAGACGTAACCCGTCAGGATCCTGGAAGCCGAGAACCGTGTCCCCGAACCGCTCACGCGGCTTTTCGAAGCGGACTCCATTTTCTATGAGCCTCTGTGTCCAGTATCCGAGCGAGTCCGCGGGTACGGAGACGGCGGTCGTGATCACCTGCCCCGCCCCCTTGCGTCCTCTCGGGGCGCCCGGCCAGGGGAAGAAGGTGATGATCGTGCCGGGACGGCCCACCTCGTCGCCGTAGTAGAGGTGGTAGGTCGTGGGGTCGTCGAAGTTCACCGTCTTCTTCACCAGACGCATCCCCAGGACTTCCGAGTAGAACCGCACGTTCTCGCGCGGCGGGCCGGATATCGCGGTGAGGTGGTGTAACCCGTGGGTTACGGCCTTAGTCTCGTTCATCGCGGCGTCTTCAGCCCATGTGGGTGGTGTGCTCGGGACGGACGTAGATTATCACCCGCTCCTCTCCCGGCCGCCGGTCGGGGTATTCGTCCACCCCGAGGTACTTCTTGGCCATCGCGTTTATGAAGTCGAAGTTCGGATCGTCCTCGATGCGCTCCACCACACCGCGTACCTCGAGGTAGCGGTAAGGGTTCTCGGGATCGACGATCGAGAGGGCTACCCTCGGGTCGCGCCTGAGGTTGCGGTACTTCTGGCGCGTCTTGGTCTGGCTGAACTTTATGTACTCTCCGTCCCAGTCGAACCACACCGGGTTGCTCTGCGGCTCGCCTTTGGGACCTATGGTCGCCACGTGGGCCAGGGCCTTGCTCCCGAGCAGATCCTCGAACTTATGCGGGATGACGGAGGAAGTCTTCTCGCTCAACTACTCTCCCTCCTCCTGCGCCTGCTCCTCGCTCTCCTGAACGGCTTTCGCGACGATAGCGAGCGCGACCACGAGGCCGACCGGCCCCACCCAGCCGGGCAGCCGGATGCCGAAGAGCCGATCCAGCGAATACCGGCCGGGCCCGGAGAGCATGAGCGAGAGCGCGATCGCGATGTTGGTCACCGGGAGCTCCGCGCCGCCTTCTGTCACCCAGATCGGCTTGTCCCAGTGCACCTTGCGCGTGGCCATCGCCATCGCCCCGATGATCCCGAGCGGCCCCACCGGGTGGAGGAGCCCAAGCGCGGTGAGCACGCCGCCACCGAACTCCGAGGCACCGCCGACGAGCGCCCAGCGTTCGGCCGGCTTGAGGTTGAGAGCCTCCATCATCCCCCTGGTCCCCTCGGGTCCGGGGCCCCCGAACCACCCGAAGAGCTTCTGCGAACCGTGCCCGGCGAGGAGCGTCCCCGCAGTCCCCCTCAGCACGAGCTGCGAAAGATCCTTCACGACCGACCTCCTTTTCCTCTCTGGATCGCTACACACAGGCTACCCGACAGCCGCTACCCGTTAACGCCCGTCACCCCCTCCAGGTTGCCTCGTACCCTCTCCAGAAGACCTCGCAGAAGAGCCCTCTCTTCACTGCTCAGACCGTCGAGCGCCTCCTGCTCGACCTGCTCCCAGCAGCGGAAGACGCGTTCGACCGCACTCCGTCCTCGCCCGGACAGATACACCCGGAAGCTGCGCGCATCCTCGGGATCCCTCCGCCGCTCGACGAACCCGCAGCGCTCCAGACGCTGGACCATCCGGGTCGCCGTCGGCGGTTCCACCCCGAGCCTCCCGGCCAGCTCGCACACCCGCAGACCGTCCTCCCGCCACAACTCCGCCAGCACCAGCTCCTGCCCCGGGTGCAGCCCGAGCTCCGCCAGCTCACGCCCGACCCTGCCCCGGTGAGCCCTGCTCACCCGAGCCAGCAGATGCCCGGTGGTCTCTCTGATCTCTTCTCCGCTTCCGCGGTTCACTGCCAGACTCCTACCCAATCAATTGGTTAGCCGGCTAAATATCTAGCACAGGGGGGAGGTTTGTCAAGAAGATAAGCGTTTTTGGGAGGCTGTCCGCCTCATCCCGGGCGTGGCGTGAAGCGTGCGAGCGCCAGCAGTCGTCCCAGGAGGGTTCGGGCGAACGGCCGGTAGCGGGTGTTCTGGAACGCGGCGAGGCGCCAGCCTTCCTCTCCTTCTCTGACGGCGACCATCGTCTGGACTGAGAGCCGTCGGCTCGAGGGATGATTCTGGTGTGCCCGGAGGATGGCTCCCATGCTGTGGATGAGAGCCACGTCGGGTGAGAGGAAGCGCAGCGAGGAGGACTCGGTGACGAGGCGGGAGCCTTTCATGAACCGCTCGAAGAGCGGCCGGTGGGCCTCGGCGATCTCCTGGCGTCCTTTGAGATGCGTTCCGTCGAAGACGACGTAGTCGGCGTCTTCGGTGAACAGGGAGGCGTAGGCGTCGGCATCACCCCGGTCCCAGGCCTCACCTAACTCCTGTATGAGACCCTGGATGGCGGCTTCGTCATTCGGGTGTGGTGTTTTCTTCTGCATCTTCGTTTCTCCTGCATCATTGGGCACGCTGTATTTCTTTGGTGTCCGTGATCTGAGCGGGCTGCGCGCCGTCCTGGCGAGCCACCCGGTAGAACTATCCGGTGGTTATGTCTTCGGTCAGGGGCACCTGATGATCAGCCACCTCCAAGAACGTGCTACACTACAATAAGTTTAGTTGCTAACAGGAAATTCAAAAAATATTTTAGCTGATAAACTAATAGCAGAATAAACGGGGGTGAGGAAGTTGTCAAGTGGGTCGCCGAAAAAACGCGAGGAGTTGCTGGCGGAGCTTGAGAGGGAGGTTCGCCAGACGAACGTGCTCGGGGAGTTCTTCTTCCGGGCCATAGCGGACAGGGTCGGGTTGAACGCGATAGACCTGCAGGTCGTGAACATACTGGACATGACTGGACCGGCGACGGCGGGTGAGCTCGCGGAGATGACGGGGGTGACGACCGGGGCGATCACGGGTCTTATCAACCGGCTGGAGAGGGTTGGGCTGGTGCGGCGGGAGCGGGATCCTGAGGACCGCCGGCGGGTGATCGTCCGGCTGGTTCCGAACGAGGAGTTCATGCGTAAGGCCGGTCCGATCTTCGACTCCATCGGGAGGTCCTGGGCCGGGCTGGTCTCCGACTACGACGACGAGCAGCTGGCCTTCCTGGTGGACTTTCTGAGGCGCCGCAACGCCATGACCAGGGCTGAGATCTACAAGCTGCGGGGGGGAGAGGGAGGGGAGTTCGTATCACCGCTCGGTGGGGTGGAGCGCGGGAGGCTGGTGTTCGCGGCCGGGGCGTCGCGGGTGACCATCCACGCCGACCCGGACCTTGAGGAACTCTACAGGGCGCACTTCGAGGGGCCCTCTCCCGAGGTGAGGGAGAAGGGCGGCACCGTCACCATCCGCTATCCGCGGCGCTTCAGGCCGATGGAGTGGCGCAGGAGGTCCGGGAGGGTCACGCTGAACGCCGGAATCCCGTGGGAGATCGAGGTTCGGGGAGGGGCCTCGGAGCTCGTGGCGGACCTCGCGGTTCTCAAGCTCTCCTCGCTCGAGATCAAAGGCGGGGCCAGCAAGGTGGAGGTCTCGCTGCCCGAACCGGAGGGTAAGGTGCCGGTGCGCATCTCCGGCGGGGCGAGCGGCATAACGTTGAGCCGCCCCCGGGAAGCCGCGGCGCGGATGGTGGTGAAGGGCGGGGTCAGCAGGCTGGATTTCGACGGCCAGCGACTCGGCGCGGTGGGGGGGACGCTAAGGCTGCAGAGCACGGGTTACGGGGGCTCGGGAGACCACTACGAGATCGTGCTTTCCGGCGGGGCGAGCAGGCTGGACGTCGTCACCCGCTAGGGGATCACCCTGACCCCGGAGTCCTCAGTGATCTCCCCGATGACGGCCGCGAGTTCCCCGCGGGCCTTGAGTGCCTGCACCAGCGCTCTGGTCTTGTCTGCCGGGACCGAGAGCAGGAGGCCTCCGCTCGTCTGCGGGTCGTAGAGCGGCAGGAGCTCCTCCTCCGATACGCCATCCGGATGCACCTTCTCCTGCAGATAGGTGCGGTTGTTGTTCAGGCCGCCGGGGTAGCAGCCCTCTGCGGCGAGCGAAGAGGCGCGATCGAGCAACGGGACGCTACGCCGGTGCACGATCGCCCCTGTCCCGCTCGCCTCGAGCATCTCTGAGAGGTGGCCGAGCAGCCCGTAGCCGGTGACGTCCGTGGCGGCGGAGACGCCGACCTCGCGGGCCGCGTCGCGGGCGCCGCGGTTGAGGTGGGTGGCCCAGCGTACGGTCTCTTCGAGGTGCTTCTCCGGGAGAAGGTCGCGCTTGAGAGCGGTGGTCAGGATGCCGGTGCCCAGAGGTTTGGTCAGGACGAGTTTATCCCCGGGGCGTGCCCCGGCGTTTCTGGTGACGTGCTCCTTCTCGACGAATCCGGTGACCGAGAGGCCGTACTTCGGTTCGTCGTCCTGGACCGAGTGTCCACCGCACAGCCGCGCTCCGGCCTCCTCTATCTTCGAGAGGCCTCCGGCGAGGATCTCACGCAGTATGCCGAGGTCGAGCGAGCAGGGGAAGGCGACCAGGTTCATCGCGGTAAGGGGCTCGCCGCCCATCGCGTAGACATCCGAGAGGGCGTTGGCCGCGGCGATCTGGCCGAATCGGTACGGGTCGTCCACGATCGGGGTGAAGAAGTCCACCGTCTGCAGCAAGAGGCCACCCCCGAACGGGACGTAGCCCGCATCGTCGCGGCTCTCCATCCCGCTCACGAGTCCGTCGGCGTCGCCGGGAACGAGCTCCGAAAGTGCCTGCTCCAGGTCCCCTGGAGCGAACTTCGACGCTCAACCGGCCTTGGTGGAGTACTTGGTGAGCCTTATCCTCGTTCGCTCGTCCATCTCGCGGAGAGTATAACCCCCTCAGCGGGAGGAGCCGCCGCCAGCGGCGTTGACCAGCACTGATCGGTGGGTTAAGCTCGAGGCGTGGTCGGTCTCATACGCCCGGCCGTCTCTGTCGCCGATGGCTGCCGCGCTGAGCGGGGTAGTAGAGGAGAAACATGGTGAAGCAAGCCGAGAGAAAGGAGCCCAAGCCGCTCGTGCGCCGGCTGCTCCTCGCGCTGGCCGAGAACCCTGTGATACCCGCGGTGCGCGCTCCGGACGAGACGCTGGAGGAACTGCTCGCCGGGGACCACCCGGCCATCTTCGTCCTCGGTGGGGACGTCTTCAAGATCGTCGATCTCTGTCGTCGCGCCCGGCGTCGACCCCCGGTCTGCATAAACGTGGACATGGTAGGCGGGATAGCCTCCGATGCCAGCGGGCTCGGATTCCTCTCCGGCAGGGTGGATGGGATCATCTCCACCCACCGCCACGTCATAGAGATCGCGAAGCAGACCGAGCTGCTCACGATCCAGCGCCTCTTCGCCATAGATTCCAGCGCCGTCAGGCGCGGGATGAAGCTCATCCGCCAGGCCGACCCAGACGGCGTGGAGATACTGCCCGGTATCGTCTACCCGGAGATCGCCGCCGAGTACGCCAGCATCCTCAAGCCGCTCACCCTCGCCGGCGGGCTCGTCAAAGACCCGCAGACGGTGCGTGCGATCGTGGGTGCCGGCGCGGCCGGAGTCTCGACCAGCACCGCGACCCTGTGGCGCTCCCTTGACGCGGAGCCCGCCAGCCTGTAAAGTACACATGTACAACAAAAGAAATCTGCGTTGCGCAGGGCGCAGAGAGAAGAGAGAGCCCCGCGCAAAGCTGCGATAGGTTTGCCGTGCGGCTGCCGCGTCGCGGCTTTGCGCGGGGCTCTCTAACTATAAGCCGGGGGTGTGGAGATCCCTTCCGGTTTGTTGGGGAGTACGCGGTCGATCACTAATGGAGGAGGTGAGAACGGGGACGCGCTGGGAAGAGCGGGTGTCGTGAGGCGTTCTGCAGGTTTGGAGAACGGGGGAGGGAAAGGAGGAAGGATGCCGGGAGAATACGTACTGGCCGTCGATCAGGGGACCACGAGCTCAAGAGCGATAATCTTCAACCACGACAGCGCCACGGTCGGTGAGGCGCAGAAGGAATTCACCCAGCACTACCCGCGTCCCGGATGGGTCGAGCACGACGCGAACGAGATCTGGGAGGTCACGCTCGGGGTCATAAAGGACGCGCTCGAGGACGCCGGGGTCTCGGCCGGCTCGCTCGCGGGGATAGGGATAACCAACCAGCGCGAGACGGTGGTGATGTGGGACCGCAGGACCGGCGAACCGGTGCACCGGGCCATCGTCTGGCAGGATCGGAGGGGCGCGGGGATCTGCGACGATCTCGTCGCGCGCGGCTACGAGAAGCTGGTACGGGACAAAGCCGGGCTTACGGTCGACGCCTACTTCTCTGGTTCGAAGGTCAAGTGGCTTCTGGACAACGTCGAGGGTCTGAGGGAGAGGGCCAGGTCCGGTGAGATCTGCTTCGGCACGATAGACTCCTGGCTGGTCTACAAGCTCACCGGGGGGCGCGAGCACATAACCGACTACTCGAATGCCTCGCGCACGATGCTCTACAACATCTACGACCTCAGGTGGGACGACGAGCTTTTGGAGATGCTCGACGTGCCGCGCGAGATCCTTCCAGAGGTCATGCCGTCCTCTTACGTCTACGGGAAGACCGACCCGGACGTCATGTTCGGGGCCGAGGTCCCGATCGCCGGGATCGCCGGTGACCAGCAGGCGGCGCTCTTCGGTGAGATCGCCTACGAGAGAGGGCTCGCCAAGAACACCTACGGTACGGGCTCGTTCGCGCTGATGAACACCGGCACCGAGGGCATCCGCAGCGGTGGGGATCTGTTGACCACCATAGCCTGGAAGCTCGGGGACGAGCCGGTCGAGTACGCGCTGGAGGGTGCGATCTTCATCACCGGGGCCGCCGTGCAGTGGCTGCGGGACGGGCTCGGGATAATCCAGAACGCGGCTGAGACAGAAGATCTCGCCCGCAGCCTGGATTCCAACGACGACGTGTACTTCGTCCCGGCTCTCGTGGGGCTCGGGGCCCCGCACTGGGACTCTTACGCCCGGGGGACCATCGTCGGGATCACCCGCGGTACCACGAAGGCGCACCTGGCGCGGGCCGCGCTCGAGAGCATGTGCTACCAGACACGCGACGTGGTCGAGGCCATGGAGAAAGATTCCGGGATAAAGCTCCCGAGCTTCAAGGCCGACGGTGGGGCCGCGGCGAACCGCTGGATGATGCAGTTCCAGGCGGACATCCTCGGCGTTCCGGTCGAGGTCCCCGAGACGCTCGAGACCACCGCGCTCGGGGCGGCGTACCTCGCCGGGCTCGCCACCGGCTTCTGGGAGAGCAAAGAAGAGCTGGTGAACCGCTGGCGCCTCCGGCGGCGCTACGAGCCGCAGATGGGCGAGGAGGAGCGTGAGCAGCTCTACGCCCGGTGGAAGGAAGCTCTCGAGCGCTCCCGGCGGTGGGCCAAAGAAGCCGTCGAGTCGCCGCTGGCCTGAGGAGGCAGAAGATGAAGAAGATCATCAACGCCCCCGAGCGCGTCGTAGAGGAGATGCTGCGGGGGATGGAGCTCGCCAACCCGGGGCTGATCCGGCTGATCCCCGAGCACAACGTCGTCGTCCGGGCCGACGCACCCGTCGAGGGCAAGGTCGCGCTCGTCTCCGGCGGTGGTTCGGGGCACGAACCGACCCATGGCGGGTACGTCGGGCCCGGGATGCTCGACGCCGCCTGCGCCGGGGCCGTCTTCACCAGCCCCACCCCCGAGCAGATGCTCGAGGCCACCAAGGCCGTGAACGGCGGGGCCGGGGTGTTCTACGTCGTCAAGAACTACACCGGGGACGTCTTGAACTTCGAGATGGCCGGGGAGCTCGCCGAGGCCGAGGGGATAGAGACCGACTACGTCGTCACCAACGACGACGTGGCCGTCGAGGACTCCACCTACACCAGCGGGCGGCGCGGGATCGCCGGGACGATCTTCGTGCACAAGATCTGCGGCGCCGCGGCCGACGACGGCAAGAAGCTACAGGAGATAAAGGAGCTCGCCGAGAGGGTCAACGCCAACGTCCGCTCGATGGGGATGGCCCTCACCAGCTGCACGCCGCCGGAGGCCGGGGAGCCCATCTTCCAGATCGCGGACGACGAGATGGAGATCGGGATCGGCATCCACGGCGAACCCGGAGCCGAGCGCAAGAAGATAGAGCCCGCCGACAGGATAGTGGACCAGATGCTCGAGAGGATCCTCGGCGACTCGGTGGACTACTCGGGTTCCGAGGTCGCCGTGATCGTCAACGGGCTCGGCGGCACGCCGTTGATGGAACTCTACGTCGCCTACAAGCACGTGCACGAGGTTCTCGAGAGAGAGGGGATCCGAGTCTGGCGTCGGCCTTACATCGGAGACTACATGACTTCTCTCGAGATGGCGGGCTTCTCGATAACGCTCCTGAAGCTGGATGAAGAGATGAAACGCTACCTCGCCGCACCCTGCACGGTCGCGGCGGGCAGGCCGTTCTAGAGGAAAGGAGGAGAGATGGCACAGGCCGCAGCACCAGCCAGGAGGGGCTGGCGCTCCACGTTGTGGGGTGAGCTTTCGGCGGAGTTTCTGGGGACCTTCGTCCTCATCGCCTTCGGAGACGGGGTGGTCGCCATGGCGGTCGCCGCGCTCAACCAGTCGGGCCGGGCGGAGAACGGGCACACCATCTTCCTGGCCTCCGGCGACTGGTTGCTCATAACCTGGGGCTGGGCGATGGCGGTCGTCTTCGGCGTCTACGTCGCCGGGGGGATAAGCGGAGCCCACATAAACCCGGCGGTGACGCTCGCGCTGGCGGCGAAGAGAGACTTCCCGTGGCGCAAGGTCATACCGTACATCGTGGCCCAGGTGGTAGGGGCGTTCGTGGGCGCCGCCCTGGTGTATCTCGTCTACCACAACGCGATAGCGAGCTTCGAGCAGGCGAACAACATAACCAGAGGAACTCCCGCATCCAACACCACCTTCTCGATCTTCGCGACCTTCCCCGCCCCGTACTTCCACGGGAACATGGTGGGGCCGCTCATCGACCAGATCGTGGGCACGATGTTCCTCGTCATGTTCGTCTTCGCGCTCACCGACGACCGCAACCAGCCCCCTCTGTCCAACCTGGCCCCGTTCCTCGTCGGTATGGCGGTCGCGGCGATCGGTATGTCCTACGGCGCGAACGCCGGGTACGCAATCAACCCCGCCCGTGACTTCGGCCCGAGGATCTTCGCCTGGCTCGCCGGCTGGGGGCAGGTCGCCATGCCGGGGACCGTCAAGGGCTCGTTCAGCAACTATTTCTGGGTCCCGATAGTCGGCCCGCTGGTGGGTGGTGTTATCGGCGCCTACGTCTACGACTTCTTCATCCGGGACGTGCTCCTCTCCAGGGGGCAGCCGCCGACCCCGGCGGTGGAGCCCAAGGGCGAGACCGACGTGGATCGGCGTGGAGCTGGGGACGACCGGGAGGCCGAGCCCCGGGGGCGTACCACGCGGGAGTAGGATCCCGTCGTGTGTGTGGTGGGGGGATGGAGGTCCGGCGCAGGAGGCCGGACCTCCCCCTTCTTGTGAGACGTGTATTTTTCTTTCGGGAAGGAGGGCCGTTGAGTTCCGCTGATTCCGTGATCGAGATCGTGAGGGCCATGGCCGCCGCGATGGAGGAGCACCGGCAGGAGCTGACCCGGCTCGACTCCGAGATAGGTGACGGGGACCACGGGACGAACATGCACCGGGGTTTTCAGGCCGCGCTGGAGCGCCTGGAGGGGATGGATGCATCAACGCCCTCCGACGTGCTGAAGGCCGTCTCGATGGCGCTCATCAGCAAGGTGGGTGGTGCCGCGGGCCCGCTCTACGGCACGGCGTTTCTCAGGGCTTCCTCGGCGCTTTCGGGCAAGGAAGAGCCGGATGCTTCGGACGCGGTGGAGGCGATGGAGGCGGCCCTCGCTGGTATCAAGCAGAGGGGCAAGGCCGAGGTCGGCGACAAGACGATGGTCGACGCGCTCGAGCCCGCCGTGGCCGCTGCCAAGAAAGAGGCCGCGTCATCGGGGGACGTGGGTCGGGTGCTCCGGGCTGCGGCCGATGCTGCGGCGGAGGGGGCGGAGTCGACCATCCCGCTCGTGGCCCGGCGTGGAAGGGCGAGTTATCTGGGAGAGCGCGCGGCCGGCCACAAAGATCCGGGAGCAACCTCGACGCATCTTCTGCTGGACGCCGCGGCTCGGGCGCTGGAGGCTTGAGGATGGTCGGGCTCGTGCTCGTCTCCCACAGCCCCGAGATAGCCTCGGGCACGGCGGAGCTCGTGCGGCAGATGGCGGGTGAGGTCGAGGTGAGGCCCGTCGGAGGTGATGCCGAAGGGTCCTTCGGGACCGACCCGGACAGGATAAAGAACGCGATAGAGGAGATGGGATCCGATGAGGTGCTCGTCTTCATGGACCTCGGGAGCGCGGTCCTCTCGGCCGAGACGGTGCTCGAGATGCTCGGGGAGGAACTCAGAGAGCGGGTCCATCTGGTCGATGCTCCGTTCGTCGAGGGGGCATTCGCGGCCGGGGTCACTGCCTCCGCGGGGGCCGATGCCCGGGAGTGCATGGAGGCGGCTCGACAGGCCAGGACGGAGCCCAAGCTGCATTGATCGGGCCGCGTCTCTTCCCGAGGCCGGGTATGGAGCCTGATACGAAGCGATGTCACGCAGCGAGAGGAAGGAGCCGCCATGGCGCGCAAGGTACCGAGTGACATAGAGCAGTATCCCTTCGACCTCATCATCGTCGGGGCCGGGATAAACGGTGCCGGGATCGCTCGCGACGCGGCGATGCGAGGCCTTAGAGTGCTGCTTTTGGACAAGGGGGACATCTCCAACGGGACCACCCAGTGGGCGACGAGGCTCATCCACGGGGGGCTCAGGTACCTGGAGTACTACGAGGTGGCGCTGGTGCGCGAGTCGCTGCACGATCGCGAGATCCTTCTGCGCATAGCCCCGCACCTGGTCAGGCCGCTCGGGTTCATGGTCCCGATCTACGAGCGCTCCAAGCGCGGGCCGCGCATGATCCGACTGGGGATGATCGCCTACGACATCCTCTCCTACGAGAAGAGCATGCCGCGCCACAGGATGTTCGGCAGGGAGGAGGCGCTCGAGCGCGAGCCGGGGCTCAACCCCGATGGTCTGCTCGGTGCCGCCTTCTACTATGACGCGCAGGCCGAGTACGCCGAGCGGCTGGCGGTCGAGAACGCCATCAGCGCGCGGGAGCACGGGGCGATGGTCATCACCTACGCGAAGGTCGAGCGTCTCTTGCGCGAGGGATCCAACGTGGTCGGGGTGGAGTTCTCCGACCTGCTCGACGGTGGCAGGCGCCGCGTCGCCCGTGCCCCTGTCACGGTCAACGTCTCGGGGCCGTGGGTGGACGAGGTCCTGGGCAACCTCTCCCCGAAGCGCATGATCGGCGGCACCAAGGGCAGTCACCTGGTCGTCGACCCGTTCCCCGGGGCGCCCAAGAACGAGGCGCTCTACGTCGAGGCCCGCAGGGACGGGCGTCCCTACTTCATCGTGCCCTGGAACGGGCGCTACCTCATCGGCACGACCGACATCCCCTACGAGGGGGACCTCGACTACGTCTCGGCCGAGGAGTGGGAGATAGAGTACCTGCTCGAAGAGACCAACCACGTCATCCCGCAGGCAGGCCTCACCCGCGAGGACGTACTATACACCTACGCGGGTGTCCGGCCGCTGCCCTACGAGCCCGACGCCGACGCCGGCAGCATCACGAGGAGCCACATCGTCTACGATCACGCCCGGCACGAACCGCGTCTGGAAGGCCTCGTCTCGATCATAGGGGGCAAGCTCACCACCTACCGCAACCTCGGGCGTCAGACGACGGACATGGTCTACAGGAAGCTCGGGCAGAAGCCGCCGAAGAGCGCGACCTCAATCGTTCCCCTGCCCGGCGGCAGGACCGGCGACTTCGAGTCGTTCTCGGAGCGCTTCAAGGCCGAGAGCGGGCTCCTGCCCCAGATCTCCGAGCGGCTGCTCAAGCTCTACGGGGCCCGGGCGTGGGACGTGCTCGAGATGGCCGGGGAAGACCCTTCGCTCAGGGAGCCGCTCGTCACGCCCGCTACCGTACAGAACGGGCTCATCGGTGCCGAGGTTCTCTACGCCTTCGAGCGGGAGATGGCCGAGAAGCTCTCCGACGTGCTCCTCAGGAGGAGCATGGCCGCGCTCGACCGGGAGGCCGGGCTCGACGTAGACGAGGCGGCGGCGAAGGTGGCGGCGAGGCACTTCGGGTGGGACGAGGAGCGTACGGAAGGCGAGGTGAAGGAGTACCGCGATTACATCCGGCGCTACCACCCGAAGGCCCTGCAGGAGCATGCGGGAGGGCGTTGACGTTCCGAGGTGGCACCCCGACCTCCGAGTTTACTCCCGACCGTTTCGGGGAAGTTAGATAACGGTGTTTCAAGAGATCAGAGGAGGTCGGAAAGCATGGAGACTGGACGAGGTGCCCAGGGTATCTTCTCCGAGGAGATGAGCCAGAAGCGGGAGGAGATAATAGAGCTCCTCAAGAAGGCGTACTTCATGGAGCTCGAGACGGTGATGAACTACGTCACCGGCTCCGTCAACCCGGACGGCGTGAGAGCACAGGAGATCAAAGAATCCCTCGAGGAGGACATCCAGGAGGAACTCGGCCACGCCCAGCAGTTCGCCGCCAGGATAAAGGAGCTCTACGGGGTTGTCCCGGGTTCGATGGACTTCAAGCCCGAGCAGAGCTACCTGCAACCCCCAGAGGAACAGACCGACATCGTGAGCATCATAAAGGGCGTCATCGAGGCGGAGACGGGGGCGATAGAGCACTACACGCGCATCATCGAGGAGACCGAGGGCGTCGACCACGTCACCCAGGACATGGTCATCGGCATCCTGCGCGACGAGCAGGAGCACCGCCGGCTCTTCGAGGGGTTCTTGCGCGAGTATCAGGCCGAGGGGCTCGCCTAGGGAAGACGGCGGGGGAGAGAAGAGAGGAGCGCCGGCTTTACGCCGGCGCTCCTTTGCTAGTGTCGTTCCCCCTTCGTCCTCCGCGCGAAGGTATGGACGAACTCCACCTGCGCAGGCGTCTGCAGTGCTCCGGGCCTCGCCCGTCTCACGGCTTCCACGGCGTCCTCCGGGGTGTGGCGTCCCAGCGCGGCGAGGACGCACGCTGCGACCGTCCCGCTCCTCCCGAGCCCGGCGCGGCAGTGTAAGATCGTGTTGTTGCCTTCGTCGAGGTTTCGGACGATCTTCTGCACCAGCGCTCCGAAGCGTTCCGCCTCTGCTTCCTGCGGCACGTCCACGTCCCGGATCGGGAAGCGCTCTATCTTCACCCCGTGGAGCAGGGGGCTTTTCGACAGCTCGGGGACCCCGAAGGCGTGGTACTCGTGATCCTGCATGAGGGAGACGAGCAGTCGCGTATCGTAGACCTCTTTCAGCCTGAGGAGGTCCGCCCGCAGGTTACGGTCCCAGCTCCGACCATCGAGCTCGGGATCCTTGAGCCCGGGGCACATGCACAGCCCGAGGCGGCCGGGCAGGGGGACGTCCGCTTGGCTGAGGAAGTCCACGTGCAGCGGATGCGAACTGGAGGTGTAGGTTTTCCCGCTCTCGTTCTGCTCCCTCTCCATCGGGGTTATCCTACACCGAGAGCCGTGGATGGTCCGGGTGCCCCCGACTAGTAGCTCCCTCCACCGTAGCCTCCCGAGCTCCCACCCTTATTCTCTACCGGGTGCCCGTTCGGAGAGACTGCGTACCACTCTCCGCCGAAGCTCGCAATCCCTTCTCCCCTGACGTCTCCGGTCTTGCCGTCCGGTGCGTAGTAATAGAGTGGGTGCCCGTCGTAGGTGACCTGTTGCACGCCACCTTTCCTGGGGATCGTGCCGAGCCTCTTCGGCTGAACCCCGCGACCCGCGACGGGTTTGCCGTGGATCGTGAGGGGCGGCCAGGTTTCGGCGCAGACACCCGAACAGGCGGACCTGCCGTTTCTGTCAGCGGTGAACAGATAGAGCGTGTGCCCGTTCGGGCCAGCAAGGATCCTGCCCAGCTTCGGATTCGTGACGACCCGGACGGTGGCATTCTGCTGCCCGCCGTTACCTGGTGAGGATGGGGTGCTGCCACCGGATGAGGCCTGGGAGGCGGAGCCTCCGCAGCTGGCGAGCAGCAAGGCCACCGGGATCAGAGCCACCACAAACCAGCCCCTTCCGAACATCTTCCTGGACATCGCGGATCTACCTTCCTCTCGCTCGGCGTGGTTCCCGCCGCACGGTTATACGGCCGTAAGGGCCGGGCGGTTCCGCAAGGGATGGGTGGGGATGAACGGCTTCCCCGCGGACCGGGACTGCTCGGGTGCGAGATGTACGTGCCCGTGAGGCACGTAAAGGAGGTCAGAGCGGGAGCCTGCCGGTGTGCGGGGAGGTAGGAGTTATTTTTGCGTCGTTTTCCTCCGTCGGGTGATCCCGGACGCGCTTTGGGGTATACTCCAAAAGGTAAGTTGCAGGATACGAGGTTGCGTCGGCCCGAAAGTCGACTCTAATCCGGGAGACGGTTCCGGTCACCGCGGTCTCGTAAGAAGAGAAAGGTGGGCTTTAGGTATATGGCCCAAGGTACCGTGAAGTGGTTCAGCGCCGAGAAAGGCTACGGCTTCATCAAGCCCGACGACGGGGGTGAGGATGTCTTCGTGCATCACACCGGCATCGCGGGCTCCGGGTTCAAAAGCCTGGAGGAAGGCGAGCAGGTGAGCTTCGAGACCGAGCAGGGACGCAAGGGCCTGCAGGCGAAGAACGTAACCCGGATCTGAAGCACTAAAACAGCAGCGGAGGCTCGTCCTCCGCGCACGCCGAAGAGAGGGACCCCGGACGGGGTCCCTCTCTTTCGCTTCTGAGAGGGTGAAAGGGGCGTAGAATCCGTCCCGTGAAGGACGCGTCGCACAGGGATTTTCTCTCCGAAGCCTCGCTCCTCGCGGCGGTCTTCTTCCTCGGGACCAATCCGGTTGCGGTCAAGTACGCGATCCTCGAGATCCCTCCCCTCGTCTTCGTCGCGTTGCGCTTCACGCTGGCGGGGCTTCTGCTGTGGACCTTCCGGAAGATCGCCGGGGTTGGGGAGCCGCTCGGCGCGCGCGAGCTTCTCCGGATGGCCGGGGTGGGTGTGGTCGGGGTGGGCCTCAACAACACGCTCTTCACGCTCGGGGTGAGCATGACGAGCGCCTCGGAGACGGCTTTGATCTATGCCACGCCTCCGCTCTGGGGGATGCTGCTCGGGTTTCTGCTCGGGCAGGAGCGACCGACGAAAAGGGGTGTGGCGGGTGTGGCTATCGCCATGGTGGGGGTGACGGTGGTCGTCTCGGGTGGGATGGGCTCCACAGCCCCGTCCTTCGCGGGGGACCTGCTGGTGATGGGAGGAGCCGTGTGCTGGGGGTCGTACACGGTGCTCGGGATGCGACTCCTGCGGCGCCACCCGCCGATCACCGTGGCCGCCTACACGACCCTCTTCGGCGGGCTCGCCACCCTGCCGCTCGGGATCTGGGCGCTCCTCAAGAGCTACGAGATACATCCCGGTGTGGCTGCGGGGACTGCAGCGGCCTACTCCACCTTTCTCGTCGCCGCCTACGGGTTCTTCGCCTGGCAGAGAGGGGTCTTTCGCCTGGGGGCTAACCGGGTTCTCGTCTACCAGTATCTCATCACGCTCATAGGCGTCGTCTCCGGTATCCTCGCCCTCGGGGAGCGCCTCGGGCCCGCGCAGATCCTGGGAGGAGCCGTGATCCTCGCCGGCGTGTTCGCCGCGAGGAAGCAGTAGCCGCCGGAGGTGTGGCCGCCCGCGGAGAAGCTAGAATGCGCGTGGTAGGAACGGAAGCTGGAGGTTTTCCCTGTAATGAGCGAGCGCAGGAAAGGGGGGCGGGGGCCTGATCCCGGCGACTTCCTCGACCTCGACGCGCTCCTCTCCGAGGAGGAGAAGCGCGTGCGCGAGAGGGTGCGGGAGTTCGTGGATCGCAGGATTCGACCCAACATAAACGAGTGGTACGAGCGGGCCGTCTTCCCGCGCGAGCTCGCGCGGGAACTCGGCGAGCTTGGGGTGCTCGGGATGCACCTGGAAGGGTACGGCTGCCCGGGAAGGAGCGCCGTCGAGTACGGGCTCGCGTGCATGGAGCTCGAGGCCGGGGACTCGGGGCTGAGGACCTTCGTCAGCGTGCAGGGGTCGCTCGCGATGAGTGCCATACACAGGTTTGGGAGTGAGGAGCAGAAGAACGGGTGGCTGCCCCGCATGGCCAGGGGCGAAGCCATAGGCTGCTTCGGGCTCACCGAACCCGGCGCCGGGAGCGACCCGGCGAGCATGCAGACGCGGGCGCGCAAGGAAGGGGCCCATTGGATCCTGAACGGGACGAAGCGCTGGATCGGGCTCGGTTCGATCGCCGATGTAGCCGTGGTCTGGGCGAAGACCGACGACGGCATCAGGGGGTTTCTCGTCCCCACCGACACCCCCGGATTCTCCGCGACGAACATCGAGCCCAAGCTCTCGATGCGCGCCTCGGTGCAGTGCGAGCTGCATCTGGAGGAGGTGCGGCTTCCGGAGGATGCGATGCTACCGGGCGTCAAAGGGCTGCGCGGGCCCTTCTCCTGCCTCAACGAGGCCCGTTACGGGATCATCTGGGGTGCGATGGGGGCAGCGCGCGACTGCTACGAGTCGGCGCTCGCCTACGCGAAGGAGAGGGAGCAGTTCGGGAAGCCCATAGCCTCCTTCCAGCTCGTGCAGAAGAAGCTCGTGGACATGATGATCGAGATCCAGAAAGGCACGCTGCTCGCGCTGCACATCGGGCGGATGAAGGACTCGGGGACCCTGAAGCACCAGCAGATCTCCTTCGGCAAGCTGAACAACGTGCGCGCGGCGATAGAGATAGCGCGCGAGGCCCGCACCATCTTCGGCGGGAACGGCGTGACCCTCGACCACCCTCCCCTGAGGCACGCCAGCAACCTGGAGAGCGTGCGCACCTACGAGGGGACCGACGAGGTGCACACCCTCATCCTCGGGGAGGCGATAACCGGAATAGAGGCGTTCAGATAGGGGGTTTGTCTTGGCCTACGAGACCATCCTGACCGAGAACCGCGACGGCGTCGGCGTCGTCACGATAAACCGACCCGAGGTCAGAAACGCGATGAACGCGCAGGTCACCCGGGAGCTGCGCGACGCGCTCGAACGCTTCCGGGAGGACGACGGGATCGGGGCCGTCATCTTCACCGGGGCCGGGGAGAGGGCCTTCGTCGCCGGGGCGGACATCGGCGACCTGAGGGAGAGGACGATGCTCGACGGGATCGCGGCCCCGATGCAGCGGCTCTACGACGAGGTGGAGGAGTTCGAGAAGCCGACCGTCGCGGCGGTCAACGGATACGCCCTGGGTGGGGGGTGCGAGCTCGCGATGGCCTGCGACATCCGGCTCGCCTCGGAGAACGCCCGCTTCGGGTTGCCGGAGACGGGGCTTTCTATCATCCCGGGGGCCGGCGGCACCCAGCGTCTGGCACGCCTGGTCGGGAAGGGAAGGGCGGTCGAGATGATCCTGACCGGACGCATCATCGACGCGGTCGAGGCCCGCGACATCGGGCTCGTCTCGCGGGTCGTGCGCCCGCAGGAGCTGATGGACGCCGCGCTCGAGACCTGCCGCACGATCCTCTCCAAGGGCCCGCTCGCCGTTCGGCTCGCCAAGCTCGCCGTCAAGCACGGCTTCGAGACCGACCAGGGCACCGGGATGCTCATCGAGCGCCTCGCGCAGGCGATCCTGCTCTCCACCGAGGACAAGCTCGAGGGGATGAGCGCCTTTCTGGAGAAGCGCGAGCCGAACTTCAAGGGGAGGTAGGCGTGGCAGGGCCGAACATAGAGAACGTCCGCAGGATACTCGTCGTCGGTTCCGGGGCTATGGGATCCCAGATCGGCATGGTCTGCGCCCTGGCCGGCTACGAGGTCGCCCTGCAGGATATCGAGGAGGAGATGCTCGGGCGGGCGCGGGAAGAGCTCGAGCGGCGCATGGGCCGCAACGTCGAGAAAGGCCGGATGAGCCGCGAAGAGGTCGAGGCGGCCTTCGGTCGGATGACCTTCACCACCGACCTTGAGGGCCCGGCTTCGGAGGCGGACTTCGTCATAGAGGCCGTCGTCGAGCGGCTCGACGTGAAGCGCGAGGTCTTCCGGCGCCTCGACCGGGCGGCGCCCGGGCACGCCGTCCTCGCGACCAACTCCTCGACGATCGTCTCCTCGCGCATCGCCGATGCGACCGGCCGCCCCGAGCTGGTCTGCAACATGCACTTCTTCAACCCGGCGCTGGTGATGCGCTGCGTCGAGGTTGTCAGAAACCCGAAGACCTCCGACGCCACGGTGGAGACCACGGCGGAGCTGGCCCGCCGGGTGGGCAAGGAACCCGTCGTCATAAACAAGGAGGTTCCCGGCTTCGTCGCCAACCGCATCCTGCACGCGATCCGCTCCGAGGCGCTCTGGCTCTACGAGAACGGGGTCGCCTCCTTCGAGGACATAGACACCGCCTGCCGCACCGCGCTCGGGCACCCGATGGGCCCCTTCGAGCTGATGGACCTCACCGGGATAGACGTCGCCTACCACGCGGCCAACTCCCGCTACGAGGAGAGCGGCGACCCGAAGGACAGACCCGCGAAGAGCATCGTCGAGAAGTACGAGCGGGGCGAGCTCGGCCGCAAGAGCGGCAGGGGATGGTACACCTACGATGAGGAGGGGCGCAGAGTCGAATAGGAGGGACCCCTTATGTCGCTCAACCTGACGGTGGTGCTGGACGAGAGCGCGAAGGTGAGGCCGCAGAAGCCCGCACTCGTCCTCGGGGAGGAGAAGGTCACCTACGCCGCTTTGCGCGAGGCGTCGATGCGCTTCGCCGCCGCGCTGTCCTCGCTCGGGATCGAGCCCGGGGACAGGGTCGCGATCATGGTGCCGAACGTCCCCCAGTTCGCCATCGCCTACTACGGCATCCTGCGTGCCGGGGCGGTGGTCGTTCCGCTGAACGTGCTCCTGCAGGGCCCCGAGGTCGCCTACCACCTCGAGGATTCCGGGGCGGAGGCGCTCGTCGCCTGGGATGGGTTCCTGGAGGCGGCTGGAAGGGGATACGAGGAGGCCTCCGGCTGCGGGTACCTGATCGTGGCGGGGGAGAAGGAGGTGGCGTCCGAGGGGGCGCTCGGCTTCGGGGGGCTTCTGGAACAGCACCCGCCGGAGTTCGAGACCGTGCAGACGATGCCCGACGACACGGCGGTCATCATCTACACCAGCGGGACCACCGGTCGGCCGAAAGGGGCCGAGCTCTCCCACTTCAACCTCTTCTACAACGCGGTGTGCAACGCGGACAAGCTCGTGCAGACCAGCGAGGAGGACGCCGGGATCGCCGCGCTCCCGCTCTTTCACATCTTCGGTCAGACCGCGGTCCTGAACACCTTCGTCTACAGCGGGAACACGATCACGATGATCCCGCGCTTCGAGCCCGAGGCGGTGCTCGGGGCGATAGAGCGCGACCGCATCACCATCTTCACCGGGGTGCCCACGATGTACCAGTACCTGCTGCACCACCCGGATGCGGACGCATACGACACCTCCTCGCTCAGGCTCGGGATCTCCGGCGGGGCCTCGATGCCGGTCGAGGTGTTGAGGAGGTTCGAGGAGAAGTTCGGGATCACGATACTCGAGGGCTACGGCCTCTCCGAGACGAGCCCGGTCGTCTGCTTCAACCGCTCCGCCGAAGAGCGCAAGGTCGGCTCCATAGGGCTTCCGATCTGGGGGATCGAAGCGAGGGTCGTGGACGAGGACGACCGCGAGGTGCCCCGCGGCGAGACCGGGGAGCTCGTGGTGCGCGGGCACGCGATCATGAAGGGCTACTACGGGAGGCCAAAGGAGACCGCGGAGGCGATGCGCGGCGGCTGGTTTCACACCGGCGATCTGGCCAGGATGGACGAGGACGGCTACATCTTCATCGTCGACCGCAAAAAGGACATGATCGTGCGCGGCGGATACAACGTCTACCCGCGCGAGGTCGAGGAGGCGATCTACGAGCACCCGGCGGTCGCCGAGGTCGCCGTGGTCGGCGTACCGCACGAGGAGCTCGGCGAGGAGGTCGTCGCCGTGGTCGTCCCGAAGGAGGGGGCGAGGGTGGAAGAGGAGGAGATCATAGCCTTCGCCCGCGAGCGGGTCGCCAGATACAAGTACCCCCGCCGCGTCGTCTTCGTCGAGGAGCTACCCAAGAACGCAACCGGGAAGATACTCAAGCGGGAGCTCGGACCGGAGAGGCTCGGTCCCGAAGTTAGAGGCAGAAGGTGATCGGGTAGGAAAGACGGAGGCCTGACCCGGAGGATCCGGTGGAGAGCCCCTTCCGCCAGGAAGCCTTCACGACGACAACCCTCCGGGCCGGGCCTCCTCGAACCCCCAGAGTACCACTGCATCCCGGCGAGAAGCCATCCTGTTTTCGGGATAGAATTGCTCCAGAGAGAGGCCAGCTCTACGCCGTTCGGCGACGCGAGGAGAAAGGGGATCGCAGGCAGATGGAACGCAGCCGGCTTATAAGGACGATGGAGTCCATCCTGGGGCCGGAGGGGGTGATCCACGAGCGCGAGCAGCTACGCACCTACGAATGCGACGGGTTGATGAACTACCGGGTCATCCCGGATCTGGTCGTCCTGCCCGAGAGCGCCGAGCAGGTGCAAAAGGTGGTGAGGGTGTGCCACGAGGAGGGCATCCCGTTCGTCGCCCGCGGGTCGGGGACCGGGCTCTCGGGCGGGGCGCTGCCGGTGGAGAAGGGCATCCTTATCGTGCTCTCCAGGATGCGACGGATACTCGAGGTCGACCTGGAGAACGAACGCGTCGTCGTCGAGCCCGGGGTGATAAACCTCTGGGTGACGCAGGCCGTCTCGGATGAGGGATACTTCTACGCGCCGGACCCCTCGAGCCAGCTCGTCTCCTCGATCGGGGGGAACTGCTCGGAGAACTCCGGCGGGGTCCACTGCCTGAAGTACGGGTTCACCACCAACCACATAACCGGCGCGGAGGTGGTGCTGCCCGACGGGGAGATGGTCCACCTCGGGGGCGGCAAGGCCCCCGACGAGCCGGGATACGACCTGCTCGGGGCCTTCGTCGGCTCCGAGGGCACTTTAGGGATAGCGACCAAGATCACGCTGCGCGTCGTGCGCCAGCCGGAGGCGATAAGGACCCTGATCGCGGCCTTCGAGGACACCGAGAAGGCGGGAGGGGCGGTCTCGGGGATCATAGGCTCGGGCTGCGTCCCGGCGGGGATAGAGATGATGGACTCTCTGTGCCTGGAGGCGGTCGAGGCCGCCGTGCATCCCAACTACCCGGAGTGCGGGGCGCTGCTCCTGGTCGAGCTCGACGGCCCGGAGGCGGAGGTCGAGAGCCAGTTCGAGCAGGTGAAGAGGATCTGCGAGGAGAACGGCTCCTCAGAGATCCGGGTAGCCAGGGACGACGAGGAGCGGGCGCTCTTCTGGAAGGGGCGCAAGGCGGCCTTCGCGGCGATGGGGCGCATCTCGAACGACTACTACGTGCAGGACGGCGTGATCCCGCGCACCGAGCTTCCGGAGGTGCTGAAGAAGATCTCGGACCTCAGCTCCGAGTACGGCCTCAGGGTGGCGAACGTCTTCCACGCCGGGGACGGCAATCTGCACCCGCTCGTCCTCTACGACGGGGAAGAGCAGGCCGGGAGGGCCGAGGAACTCGCGGGTGAGATCATCCGGGTCTGCCTGGAGCACGGCGGCTCGCTCTCCGGCGAGCACGGGATCGGCGAGGACAAGAAGAAGTACATGCCGGAGATGTTCACCGCCGAGGATCTGGACGTGATGCAGCTTTTGCGCTGCGCCTTCGACCCACACCACCTGTGCAACCCGGGCAAGGTCTTCCCGACCCCGCGGCTCTGCGGCGAGCGTCCCGGCCCCTTCAGGATGCACCCGCTGCAGGAGGCGGGCCTGGCGGAGATGTTCTGATGCAGACGCGCGATCTCTCTCTGGAGCAGCTGCAGAACGTCGTCGGCGGGGAGCACGCGCGCGAGGCCACCCGGCAGGACGCCGTGGATGGGGTGGTCCCATCCTTCGTGGCCAGGCCTGGATCGGTCGAGGAGATCTCGGAGCTGATGCGGGTCGCGAGCGGTGCGGGGGCGGCGGTCGTGCCGCGCGGTGCGGGGACCAAGATGCACCTCGGGAACCCCCCGCACCGGGCCGAGGTCATCGTGGACATGACGAGGATGGATAGGGTGCTCGAGCACGCCGCGGCGGACCAGGTCCTGCGGGTGCAGGCGGGGGTGAAGCTCGACGAGCTGCAGGAAGAGCTCGCCGCCTCGAACCAGATGCTCGCGATAGACCCGCCGGAGCGCGGCGCCACCATCGGCGGCGTCGTCGCGGCGAACGCCTCCGGGCCGCTGCGGCTGCGCTACGGGACGATCCGGGATCTCATCATCGGGATAAGGGTCGTCCTCTCCGACGGGACGGTGGCGAAGGCCGGGGGCAAGGTCGTGAAGAACGTCGCCGGCTACGACCTCTCGAAGCTCTTCACCGGTTCTCTGGGGACGCTGGGGGTGATCGCGGAGGCGAACTTCCGGCTGCACCCGATCCCCGAGGTCGCCCGCACGGTGACGGTGGCGGTGGAGGATGCCGGGGGCGCGGCGGGTGCGGCCCGGGCCGTGGCCAGCTCGCAGATCGTGCCGAGCGCCGTGGAGCTCCTCTGGGACGGTGACCGCCGGGAGATCTCGGTCCTGCTCGAGAGCATCCCCGGCGGCATCGGCGCGAAGGTGGAGACGGCGAGGTTCCTGCTCAGGCCCTTCGGTGAGGTGCGCGAGGAGGAAGGGCGCGTGCTGCCCGAGATGGAGCCCGCGGAGGTCGAGCTCAAGGTGAACGCCCCGCCGGCGGAGCTCTCCGGGGTGATCGAATCGGTCACCGGGGCTGCGGAGAGGCGCGGTCTCGAGGTGAGCCTGCGGGGGCATGCGGCGAGCGGGGTTACCTTCGCCGCCGTCTCCGGCGGGGGAGAGGAGGACATCTCGGACCTCATCGCCGAGCTGCGCGAGATCCGCTCGCGGCGGGGCGGGAGCGTCGTGCTCGCCCGCGCCCCGGTCGGGCTCAAGCGCAGGACCGAGGTGTGGGGGTACGCGGGTGATGCCTTCGAGCTGATGCGCCGCGTCAAGGAGAAGTTCGATCCTCCGGGCACGATGAGCCCGGGACGTTTCGTGGGAGGTATCTAGCGTGACCGAGCGGCACAACGGAGGCGGCACGCCGTCCGAGAAGGCCACGGCCGGCGCCGTCGGGGCAGCAAGCCCGGAAGATCTGGGGCAGGACGTCGGCGGAGCCGGGAGCCTCTCGGCGGAGGCGACCGTCGGAACGGGACGCGGAGAGAGCGGCCGGGTGGTCTTCCCGGCCTTCGACGAGCACCACCCGCCGGATCAGGCCCTCATAGACGACTGCGTCCACTGCGGCTTCTGCCTGCCGACCTGTCCGACGTACGTGCTCTTCGGCGAGGAGATGGACTCGCCGCGCGGCAGGATATACCTGATGAACAAGGGGCTCGAGGGCGAGCCGATGAACGACGAGATGGTTCGGCACTTCGACCTGTGCCTGGGGTGCATGGCGTGCGTAACCGCCTGCCCCTCCGGGGTGCAGTACGACAAGCTCATCGAGGCCACCCGCGGCCAGGTCGAGCGCCGCTACCAGCGCGCGCCGGAGGATCGGGCGTTCCGGGAGATGATCTTCAACCTCTTCCCCTACCCGGAGCGGCTGCGGCTGGTCGCGGCCCCGCTCCGGCTCTACCAGAGGGCCGGTATCAGGAACCTGGTGCGCAGGAGCGGCCTGCTGAAGCTCATGCCCGATCGGCTGCGGACGATGGAGGAGCTTTTGCCCGAGGTCCCTGAGCAGGAGAGGATCCCGGAGGTGACCCCGCCCCTCGGCGAGAAGAGGCGTCGGGTCGGGCTCCTCACCGGGTGCGTGCAGCGGGTCTTCTTCTCGAAGGTGAACGCGGCCACGGTGCGGGTGCTCGCCGCCGAGGGCTGCGAGGTCGTCGCCCCGCCCGATCAGGGCTGCTGCGGCGCGCTCTCGACTCACGCCGGGCGTGAGGAGGAGTCGCTCGAGTTCGCCCGCCGCACGATAGACGTCTTCGAGCGCTACGACCTCGACGAGGTGATCGTCAACGCCGCCGGGTGCGGCTCGACGATGAAGGAGTACGGCTACCTGCTGCGCGACGACCCGGAGTACGCCGCCAGGGCCGAGGCTTTCAGCGCGAAGGTGAGGGACGTCTCGGAGTTCCTCGAGGAGATCGGGCCCGTCGCCGAGCGCCACCCGCTGCCGGTCACGGTCGCCTACCACGACGCCTGCCACCTCGCCCACGCGCAGGGCATCCGCAGCCAGCCCCGCCGGGCGCTCGGGAGGATACCGGGTCTCGAGGTGCGGGAGATAAAGGAGGCGGAGATCTGCTGCGGCTCGGCCGGGATCTACAACATGGTCGAGCCCGGGCCCGCCGCCGAGCTCGGCGAGCGCAAGGCGAAGAACGTGCTGCAGACCGGGGCGCAGCTTCTGGTCACGTCCAACCCGGGCTGCACGCTGCAGATCCGGGCATCCCTGCGCCGGATGGGCCGTGACATTCCGGTCGCCCACCCGACCGAGGTCCTGGACGCCTCCCTCCGGGGCGAACCGGTCGAGACGCTGCTGGGGTGAGATGGGGTTCGTCCGTTCGCTGCTCGCGGTTCCCGCCTCGAACCCGAGGATGATCGAGAAGGCGCTCGCCTCGGAGGCGGATGCCGTCTTCCTCGACCTGGAGGACGCCGTCGCGCCGGGGGAGAAGGAGGCGGCGCGCGGGAACGTCGTGCGGGCCTTCACCGGGATGGACTGGCGGGGAAGGACCCCCACCTTCCGCGTGAACGCGCTCGACACCCGGTGGTTCTACGGGGACGTGATCGAGGTCGTCGAGGGGGCGAGGGTTCCCTGCTCGATCATCGTCCCGAAGGTGGGAAGGGCGGAGGATCTCTACGCACTCGACGTTCTGCTCCGGGGGGTGGAGGCGGGAGCGGGTCTCGAGCCGGGCTTGGTCTCTCTCGAGGCCCAGATAGAGAGCGCCTCGGGGCTCGCCCGGGTGGAGGAGATAGCTTTCTGGGGCGGGCGGCTTGAGGCGCTGCACTTCGGGCCCGGGGACTTCGCGGCGAGCGTCGGGATGCCGGGGGGGAACATCGGGATCGAGGACGCGTGGGACGAGCTCTACCCGGGACACCGCTTCCACCACGCGATGGCGCGCATCGCGACCGCGGCGAGGGCTGGAGGGCTCCGCGTCCTCGACGGCCCCGTCGCCGACTTCCGCGACGAGGAGGCGCTGCGCAGGAGCTGCCGCGTCGCCCGGTCTTTGGGTTACGACGGCAAGTGGTGCATCCATCCCGCGCAGATAGCGACCGTCAACCGCGAGTTCTCGCCCTCGGAGGAGGAGCTCGAGCGTGCCCGCCGCATCGTCGCCGCCTACGAGGAAGCCGGCCGGTCGGGGGTCGGGGCGATAGCCGTCGACGGGCAGATGGTCGACGAGGCCAGCGTGAAGATGGCCCGTCGCACGCTCGAGAGGGCCGGAGAGTAGCCTGCCTGGTGCGGGAGGAGCGCGTCAGGAGGGCCCCGGAGAGGCTCTTCGAAGTTTACGGTCCGCGTCCGGGTTCTCTGACGGTCATAACCGGCTCGATGTTCTCTGGCAAGACGGAGGAGCTGATCCGGCGGGTCAGGCGCGCCCTGTACGCCCGACGCCGGGTGCAGGTCTTCAAGCACGCCCTCGACACTCGCTCGGAGAGAGCGGCCATCCGTTCCCACAACGGCGTGCTGCACGAGGCCCGCGCCGTCGCCTCCAGCGACGAGCTGCTCTCGGCCGTCGAGCCGCAGACCGACCTGGTGGCGATCGAGGAGGTGCAGTTCTTCGACGGGCGGATCGTGGAGGTCTGCCGGAACCTCGCCGACGGCAGCTACGACGTGATCGCCGCGGGGCTGGACATGGACTTCCGCGGCCGGCCCTTCGGTCCGGTCCCGGCCCTGCTCGCCGAAGCGGACGAGGTGGTCAAGCTGCGTGCGATCTGCGCCCGCTGCGGCCGGGAGGCCTCCCGCTCCCAGCGCCTCATAGACGGCCGTCCCGCGCCCGCCACCGCCCCGACCATCCTCGTCGGGGCGCAGGAGAGCTACGAAGCCCGCTGCCGGCACTGTCACGAGGTCCCCGGCGAGCCGCAAGCGCCGTAGAAAATTTCGAGGGGAGGAGTTCCGTTTGGAGGAGAGACTGGATGCCGCGCTCGGGGAGGCTTCCGAGACCGATCGCGTCGTCATAGAAAAAGGAGCCCTGGGACAGGTCGGGGAGGTCTTCGAGGGGTGCTTCGGGGCCGTGCCGGCCGTGATCGTCGCGGACGAGAGGACCTTCGAGGTCGCCGGGGAAGAGGTCGAGAGGAGCCTGAAGGCCGCCGGGTGCACGCTCGCAGGACGCTTCGTCTTCCCGGTGCATCCTCCTCTCTTCCCCGACTCCGAGGGCGTCGGAGATCTCAGAGAGTGGCTCCGGGGCAGGGAGGCGGTGCCGGTCGCGGTCGGGGCCGGGACCATAAACGACATCACCAAGCGCGCCTCCCACGAGTGTGGCCGGCCGTACATGGCGGTGGCGACCGCGGCCTCGGTCGACGGGTACACCTCCTTCGGCGCCACGATAACCGAGGATGGGTACAAGCATACCCTGCCCTGCCCCGCGCCCCGGGCCGTGGTCGCGGATGTTGATGTGCTCGCCGGGGCTCCGGAGCGGATGACCGCCTCCGGCTACGCCGATCTCCTGGGCAAGATCACCTCGGGAGCCGACTGGATCGTCGCCGACGCCCTCGGGGTGGAGGCGATCGATCGGACGAGCTTCGAGATGGTGCAGGGCCCGCTGCGTCGCTGGACCGCTGCGCCCGGCAGGCTGCGTCGGGGGGACGAGGAGGCCGTGGCCGGCCTGATGGAGGGGCTCGTGATGTCCGGGCTCGCGATGCAGCGCTACCGCTCCTCGCGCACCGCCTCCGGCGCCGAGCACCAGTTCAGCCACCTCTGGGAGATGGAGGGGCTCGGGCACGACCAGGACCCGCCGCTCTCGCATGGGTTCAAGGTCGGGGTCGGCACCGTGGCGATCGCCGCCCTCTACGAGAGGATGCTGCTGAAGGATCTCACCGACATCGACGTGGACGGGATCTGCCGCCGCTGGCCGGGGAGGGACGAGGTGGAGCGCCGGGTGAGGGAGGCGCACCCGAACCCCGTGATGGCGCGCGCCGCGGTGGAGGAGTCGCTCGCCAAGCATCCCACGGCCGGCGAGCTGCGCCGGAGGCTCGTGCGCCTCACGCAGGGGTGGGAGGCGCTCAGAGGGCGGCTGCGGGAGCAGCTTCTGCCCCCCGGAGAGCTGCGCAGGCTGCTCGCGGAGGCCGGATGCCCGACGAGCCCGCGGGAGATAGGGCTCGAGTGGGAGAGCTTCCGGCAGACCTATGCGCGGGCGCAGACGATCCGCCGGCGTTATACCGTCCTCGATCTCGCGCTCGAGAGCGGGCTGCTCGAGGAGTGCGTCGAGGAACTCTTCGCCCCGGACGGGTTCTGGGGCGGGAGCTCTGCCTCTCCCTGAGGGTTACCGGACGGGACCCGTCTTCGCTACCTGGCCTTCCCAGATCCCGGCTTCCTCGATCCAGGCGAGGGCCGGATCGACGTCGTCGGCGACGAGGGTGACGTGTCCCATCTTGCGCTTCGGGCGGGACTCGGCCTTGCCGTAGATATGCACCTTCGGCGTCACGCCCCCGCGGCTTCGCATCCCACCTTTCTCGATCAGCCGGATCAGGGGTTCCAGGTGCTCCCCGAGCACGTTGACCATGACGGCGGGGGTGAGCAGGGTGGTCGGGCCGAGCGGCAGATTGCAGATGGCCCTCACGTGCTGCTCGAACTGCGAGGTAACGCACGCCTCTATCGTATAGTGGCCCGAGTTGTGCGGCCGCGGGGCGAGCTCGTTGACGTAGAGTTCGTCGCCGCCGGCCCAGAACATCTCCACCGCGACGAGTCCCGCCACGCCGAGCGACTCGGCCACGCTGAGCGCCATCTCCGTGGCCTTCTCCTGCACCTCCTGCGGCACGCGGGCCGGGACGATCGAGAGGTGCAGGATGTTGTCCACGTGTACGTTCTCCGCCGCCGGGAAGGCCGCCGCTTCCCCGTCCGGGGTGCGGGCGGCGATGACCGAGAGCTCCTTCTCGAAGTCTATGAACTTCTCCAGCACCAGGTCGACCCCCGGGCCAAAGAGTTCGGCGAAGGCGGCTTCGGCCTCGTCCTCCGAGTGGAGTACCCGCTGCCCCTTGCCGTCGTAGCCGCCGGTCGCGGTCTTGAGCACGCAGGGGGTGCCCAGCAGGTCCACCGCATCGAGCAGGTCTTTCTCGCTCTCGACCTGCCGGTAGGGCGCCACCCGCACCCCCGCCTCCTCGACGGCCCGCTTCTCGCGCAGCCGGTGCTGGGTGGTGTGGAGCAGACGGCTCCCCTGGGGTACGTACGACTCCTGCTCGAGCATCCGCGCCACGCCGGAATCCACGTTCTCGAACTCGTAGGTTATGACGTCGGCGGATCTGGCGAGCTCTCTGGCGGCGGCGCGGTCGTCGTAGGCTGCGACGATCTGGGCGGCCGAGACCTGCCCGCACGGGGCATCGGGCGTGGGGTCGAGCGTCACGAAGCGGTAGCCCATGTGCGCCCCCGCGAGCGCCATCATTCGGCCGAGCTGGCCGCCGCCCAGCACGCCTATCGTGCTGCCCGGAAGAACGACCTTCGTCAACCGAGATCACCCCCTTCGATGACGGAGCGACGCATCCTCTCCCGGCGCTCCTCGAGCCTGTGACGGATGTCGGGATCGCTGACGGCCAGGATCTGGGCGGCCAGCAGCCCGGCGTTGGTCGCCCCGGAGCGGCCTATCGCGACGGTCGCGACCGGGACCCCTCCGGGCATCTGGACGATCGAGAGCAGCGAGTCGAGCCCGCTCAGGTTCGAGGACCTCACCGGCACCCCGATCACGGGCAGCACCGTCTTGGAGGCGACCATGCCCGGAAGGTGCGCTGCACCTCCCGCGCCCGCGATGATCACGCCGAGCCCCCTCCCGGCCGCCGTGGAGGCGTACTCGAACATGAGATCGGGCGTCCTGTGCGCCGAGACGACGCGTTTCTCGTAGGAGATTCCGAGTTCGTCGAGCACCTCGCAGGCATGCTTCATCGTCTCCCAGTCCGAGGTGCTGCCCATGATCACACCCACCCGAACGCTCATACCTCTCTTCCTCCGTCAGCAGGGATTCCGGATTTTGGGCCGGGAGACGAGGGATCCCTGGCCTCCCGGCCCAAAGTATAGAGGTTTTCGTGTGCGGACGAAGGGGACGGTGGTGCCTGCGCGTCGGGAGATCAGCCCTCCGTCCGATGGGCCGCGCCGTACTCCTCGTCGGTGACGTGCTCGCCCCAGAAGGCGGCGTTGCCCTCCTCGTCGGTCTGCTGCATCGCCACGTGGGTCATGAAGCGGTCCGGGGCCGCCCCGTGCCAGTGCTCCTCGCCCGGCTCGAAGAAGACGGAGTCTCCGGGCCTTATCACCTCGACCGGACCTCCCCGGCGCTGGCACAGCCCCACGCCCTCGGTGACGTAGATGGTCTGCCCGTTAGGGTGGGTGTGCCACGCCGTGCGGGCCCCCGGGGTGAAGTGGACGACACTCGCCGCCAGGCGCGAGGGCCCAGAGGGCTCGGCGGCGGTGTCCAGGTAGACGTCTCCGGTGAACCACCCGGCCGGTCCCTTGCCGGAGGGCCTCCTTCCGTTTCTCGTGATCTTCATCTCTGCCTCCTCAAGGTGACTCTAGCAGTTCGTGCCCCGCGCTTCACGTCAGCGGTACGTCGTGCGCTCCAGCTCCTCTGGGTAGCGGGCGCCCTGGATCTCGATCCTCGAGGCCGCCTCCTCGATCTCTTTCAGCGTTCTGGCCACGATGCGATGGAGAAGTGTAAGTTCTCACCGTTGTTAAGGCTGTGAGGCTTACTTTTTCTCGTCTTCTTCCGTGTCGTCAGAAGCCCCGAACAGCATCAGTACGAGGTTGACTTCAACTGCCTCCGGTTTGGCACCGGCGGACTGAGATTCCCTGCATCTCTCTTTCGATTCGGACTCGATGGCTAAGGCACGCTTCATCAGCGCGGAGACCTCCCTGGCCAGCTCTAGGGCTCCTTTCTCGTCTAAAACCAAGGTGTCGTGGTTCAACACTGCGTAAGGCTCGTCGAAGCCACCAGCAACCGCGGCCGAGGAGACCACATCTCCGATCCGGGATAGGAAAGAGGCGTGCACTGTCTGCTTGAGCGAACCAGGCAACGCCTTCCAGGCATCCTCGTGGATTATCCACTTGACCGCGGTGTAGTAATGCTCCACCGCACCCCGCTGACGTTTCTCACCCACGAGCCGCAAGAGGCCCAGATCGTGGAGCGTGCGCACGTGGTAGCTGACCGTCCCCAGCGGCTCGCCGAGCTCTGCAGAGAGCTGCTTCGGGCTCGCCTCCCGCCTGTCCAACATCGTCAGCAGCCTGGCACGTAAGGGATGGGCCAGGGCCTTGACAACCCTTGTGTCCGTGATTAGGAGCTCAACGTTTTCCACTCGTTCTCCACCCACATCTCCGCCCGGAGACGCGTGCGTATCCGGTGCAGTTTGGTCTTGACCGTTCCCTCGGGTATACAGAGTGCTTTGCCGATCTCCGACTGCGTCAGCTGCTCTGCGTAGCGTAAGGATAGCAACCTGCGCTCCTCTTGCGAGAGCCGTGCCACGGCTTCTCGAAGATCAACGACCGATACGATAGCCTGAGAAGTATCGAGTTCTTCTCCTCGCTCGCCGCACACCTCCAATGCCACCTCTCCTTTTTCAAGGCGCCGGCGCGACAGTCGTGCACACTCACGCCGCGTGATGGTCATCAGCCAGGGGATCGGGTCCTGCCGGTTGCGGCAGGCGTGTGCGTGCCGTAGTCCTCGCAAGAGTGCCTCCTGCACAGCTTCCTCGGCGTCATGCTGCGAACGCAGTAACCTAATCGCCAGAGCCAAACACCGCCGCCTAGCCTCGCTCCAATCGCATTCGAGTGCTGCGCCAAGCTCCGGATTTCTGATCATTATCCTCTCACCTCCAGTTCGCACCAAATATCTCCTCGACAACCTCATATTAGTGAAACTATTTTGAGTAATCAAGGGTCTTATATGTGGTGCTGTAAAAACCGGCCATTTAAGGAGCCGGCCGAACGCAAGGGAAGGAGGTGAAGGTATGACTCCCGAGCTTCTGGCGCGGGCCGTTGAGGAGAACGAACTTCGCGACGAGCTGGTCGACCAGCTTTCTCCGGCGAGTACCGTGCCCGAGAGTAGGATCGTCTACACCTGCGGGGCTGTCGGCTTCGCCAGGGCCGCAGGCGTCGGCAAAGTACTGATGAAGACGAGCCCATCCGGCGGGTCGAGACATCTTATAGAAGCGTACCCTTGCATCATGAACGTCGAGGGTATCGAACCCGGGATCTACCACTACTCCGTCAGGAGTCATGAGTTGGAGCTGGTCTCCCGGATCAACCCCCGGGATCGTATGTCAGAGATGTGTGGTGACCAGGCCTGGACCGCGAATGCCAGCGTGGTCCTGTTCTACACCGCGGTGATAGAGCGTCCCATGTGGAAGTATCCCACCCCCAGGCTCTACCGTTTCATAATGGCGGACCTGGGGCACCTGAGCCAGAGCTTCTACCTCCTGGCGACCTGGCTGAACCTGAATGCCTTCTTCGTGGGGGCCTTGAGGGAGCAGGTCGTCGAAGAAGAGCTTCGTATCGACTGGACCCGGGAGATAGTCCTGGGCGCTTCGGGTTTGGGCCTGGCAACGCCGGAAGGGCTGGCCAGGGAGCGCGCCGAACGCGCGTTCGAGCCGACTCTCCACATTGAGCAGCGGTTTGAGCATGCCGGTTGATCAGGGAGCGCACGCACCAAACCGCCCGGAGAGACCATCGAATACCGAACAGCCCAGGCGACGTGCTTCGATACTCGCGCTGCTCTCGGCCAACGCGGTCTCGGTGGTGGGCAACGCCATGTCGGCCGTGGTGATACCATGGTTCGTCCTCCAGACCAGGGACAGCGCCGCGAGGACAGGCCTCACCGGCGCTGTCGGCGCGCTCGGGGCAATCATTGCGGCTTTCTTTGGCGGTCCTATCATCGACCGTCTGGGTTTCAAACTCACGAGCGTTGCAGCCGACTTGATAAGTGCGGCAACGACGGTACTCATCCCGCTGCTCTTTGCGACCGGTTACCTCACCTTCTGGTTGCTCATCGTCCTCGTCTTCCTGGGTGCGGTGCTCGACGCGCCGGGCATGTCTGCTCGCCAGGCGATGATCCCGGAACTGGCCCGTGTCGCGAGGATGCCGATGGAGAGGGCAAACTCGGCCGACTCGGCGGTGCCGCGCCTGGCCCAGTTCTTGGGGCCTCCTCTCGCTGGCGTGCTGATCACTGCTTTCGGGGCAATTGGCGTTCTGTGGTTGAACGCTGCAACCTTCGTCTTCTCGGCCGTCCTCGTCGCGGTGGCCGTGCCATCGGTACGGTCGTTCGTGACTGATCATTACGCGGCAGGTGTGCGAGGTTACCTCGGCGGGTTGTTCGAGGGTTTGAGGTTCGTTTGGGCCAGTCCGCTGCTCCTGTCCCTCGTGTTCTTGATGACTGTGGGAAACTTCCTGGACGCACCGCTGCAGGCGGTCGTCCTTCCCGTGTACGCCAGGGAGGTATTCGGCAGTGCCGTTGCCCTCGGGGCCATATTGGGTGGCTTCGGTATGGGAGCGCTTACGGGGACACTCCTCTTTGGGGCTTTCGGTCACCGTCTACCGCGGCGTATGACCTTCCTAGTCTGTGGTGTTCTCGTGGGGCCTACTGCCTACTTGACGTTGGCGATGGCACCTTCGCTAACCGTGCTCGTCGGGGTGTTTGCGGTCTTGGGTGCCCTTGCCGGTCCGATCGACCCGATCTCGTTGACGGTCTTCCAGGAGCGTACTCCATCCGAGATTCGCGGGCGTGTGCTGGGGACTATAAATGCCCTTTTCTTCGCTGCCATCCCGCTTGGGATGGCACTCGGAGGCTTCGTGGTGGAGGGCGTCGGCCTCACGCCGACCCTGATCGGGATGGGCCTGGTCTACCTGGCGCTGAAATCTGGCATGTTCTTCAACCCAGCGCTGCGCGAGATGGACGCCGCAATAAAGCGCCGATAATCTTCTAAGAACGTCTTCAAGGGGGTATCGGTACCCTAGACGGGTAGATCGGATACTGCGAGATGGCCGAAGATGCTCTCTACCTCCTCGACGCGACTTTAGCAGTTCGTGCCCCGCGCTTCACGTCAGCGGTACGTCGTGCGCTCCAGCTCCTCGGGATAGCGGGCGCCCTGGATCTTGATCCTCGAGGCCGCCTCCTCGATCTCTCGCAGATCCTCGGGGGCGAGCTCTACCTCCGTCGCGCCGATGTTCTCTTCCAGGCGCTCAAGCCTCCGGGTGCCCGGGATCGGAACGATCCAGGGCTTCTGGGCGAGCAGCCAGGCCAGCGCGATCTGGGCGGGCGTTGCGTTCTTCCGCCGCGCGATCCCGCCGAGCAGGTCCACCAGCGCCCGGTTGGCCTTCCTCGCTTCCCGCGCGAAGCGGGGGATGGTGCTGCGGATGTCTCCCTCGGCGAACGAGGCGTTCTCGTCTATTCTGCCCGTCAGGAAGCCCTTGCCTAAGGGGCTATAGGGGACGAAGCCGATCCCGAGCTCCTCGCACGCGGGCAGAACCTCCTGCTCCGGCCTGCGCCACCACAGCGAGTACTCGCTCTGGATCGCGGCGACCGGCTGCACCGCGTGCGCCCGCCGGATCGTCCGCGCCGCCGCCTCGGAGAGGCCGAAGTGCCTGACCTTGCCCTCCCGGATCAGGTCCCCCACGGTGCCCGCGACCTCTTCGATCGGCACCTCCGGGTCGACCCGGTGCTGGTAGAGGAGGTCGATGTGGTCGGTCCCGAGGCGCTCGAGCGAGCCCTCGACCGCCCGCCGGATCTGCTCCGGGCGGCTGTCCATGCCGTTCGCCGGGCTGGGGCGTCCGTTCTCGTCGTAGCGGAAGCCGAACTTGGTGGCGATCACCACCTCGTCGCGCACCGGGGCGAGCGCCTCGCCGACCAGCTCCTCGTTGTCGAAGGGGCCGTAGACCTCGGCGGTGTCGAAGAAGGTGACGCCCAGCTCCACCGCCTCGCGGATCAGGGCGATCATCTGCCGCCGGTCGCCGGGGTTGGGGCCGTAGCTCTGGCTCATGCCCATGCAGCCGAGCCCGATCTCCGAGACCTCAAGGCCGCTCCTTCCGAGTCTGCGCTTCTGCATGATCTCCTCCTTGCTTTCGCCTTGTGATCGAGGGCGTCCGTTGCTCCTCGAATACGTTTCAGCTCTCCTCGTCCGGGAAGTCGATCGCCACCGGCAGCGATCGCCGCTTCCAGTCGTCGAGGGAATCCGTGGATGTTGCATACTTGGCGACCAGCAGCTCGCGGGCGAGGCGATCCTCCTCCGTGCCCGGCTGGACGACCCGGGCCACACCGACCCGGGTTTCGTCCCCCAGCTCGACCGTAACCCGTGGATGAGCCTGCAGGTTGCGCACCCAGTCGGACCGCTCGCCGCCTCCCGAGAGCAGGTACAGCCGTCCCTCATGGGCGGCGAACCAGATCTCGATGCGGTGCGGCCGCCCGGTGCGGCGCCCGGTCGTGGTCAGGTACAGATACGGCCGATCGCTCCATCGCGCCATCCAGTGGCTTTTGTCTGGCATACCGCCCCTCTGCGTCATCGACCGGGTTCGCCTCTCACGCCTCCGGGATCTCACGGCCGTACGTTTCGAGGGTGATGCTCTCTGGCTCCGGTCCGCCGCGCACGCCGGTGTCGAGGGCGTCGATCGCCGCCATCTCCTCCGGTGTCAGCTCGAAGTCGAAGACGTCGAAGTTCTCGGCGATGCGCTCGGGCCGGACCGACTTCGGGATCGCGGAGCGGCCTGCCTGCAGGTGCCAGCGCAGCATCACCTGCGCCGCCGTCTTGCCGTGCCGGCGCGCGATCTCGCCGATCGTCGGATCCTCTAGCGTACTTCTCTCGCTCTCCCGGTAGAACGTGATCCCGCCAATCGGCGACCACGCCTGCGTCACGATGCCCGGCCCGGCGTGCCGCCGCTGCAGCTCCTTCTGCTGGAAGTAGGGGTGCAGCTCGATCTGGTTGACAGCGGGCACAACCGACGCGACTTCGAGCAGGCGGTCGAGGTGCTCGGGCATGAAGTTGCTCACGCCGATGGCGCGCACCTTGCCGTCGGCGAGCAGCTCCTCGAGCGCGCGGTAGGCCTCGAGCGTGAGGTCGAAGCGGCTAGGCAGCGGCTGATGGAGGATGAGCAGGTCGATGACGTCGACCCCCAGCTTCCGGCTGCTCTTCTCGAAGGCGTGCAGCGTCGCGTCGTGGCCGTAGTCGCTGATCCAGACCTTCGTCTCGATAAACACCTCTTCGCGCGGCACACCGGAGTGGCGGATGCCCTCCCCGACCTCGCGCTCGTTCATGTAGGCCGCGGCGGTGTCGATCAGGCGGTATCCGGTGCGCAGAGCCGCCTCCACCGCCGCCGCGGTCTCCTCCGGCGGGGTCTGGAAGACACCGAGCCCGAGCGCGGGCATCTCGACGCCGCCTTTGAGCTTCAGCAATGGTCCGCTCATATCTGGTTCTCTCCCTTCCTGGTCTGGATGGTTTTGCATTCAAGGGCGCGGCACGAGCCTGAGCGTCGTGGCACGCGCCTCCCCGGCGATCATGGGCCGGACGTAGCCCGGGTAGCGGCCGTACTTCTCGCGGTAGGCGGCGTCGATGCGGTCGTTGACGGCGGGGTCCTTCTCTTCGACGAAGCCGACCTGTTTCTCGACGCAGCCGGCCCGGACGCGCCCTTCGCCCGTGGCGAGGGCGGTGCGGTACCAGCCTCCGCCGCGCCCGCGCCACGAGCGGACGTAGAGGTCGTCGCCGACGCGCACGACCCAGACCGGCACCGCCTTCCCCGGGCTCCCGCTGCGCCGGAGGGGGGATATCTCGATCTCTTCCTCCCCGCCGATCCCGTCAAGCTCGTCGTCTTTCCGTTCGCTCATCGCTCCTCCTCTGTCGACGGTCCGCCGGGTGTGAGGCGGATCCCGGTGAAGCGTGCCAGCTCTTCGAGCAGTTCGTCCTGGAAGCGTTCGTCGTTGACTGTCCTGGCCGGCTCCTGGCAGCGCATGTGGTACCAGTAGCCGCCGGAGGTGCGCGCCTCCGGGTCGTCGCTGGTGGCGAGCCATACCTGGGTCGTGTGCCCGAGGCGCAGGTCGTCCGGGGCGCCGGGGCCGCCCATCTTCGTCGGCACCCAGCCCGGGTCCACCGCGTTGCTGAGCACCTCCGGCCAGAGCCGGGCGACGGCCATCGCGAGCGCGGTGACGAAGAGCTTCGAGTCCGAGTAGGAGGCCGTCGCCCGGCTGCCGCTCCAGTCCATGCTACCCGGGTCGGCCCTGCCGCCGCGGTGCATGCCGCTGGAGATGTAGATCAGGCGCCGGGGACGCTGGATCCGGGCGGTGAGCAGATACGGGGCGACCACGTTGACCGGCAGCACCTGCGGCCCGCCGCCGACGGCGGCGTTGTGGATCACCGCGTCCATCCGCCCGAGGCGGTTCACCTGCTCCGCGACGCCGAGCGTCTCGCCGGGATCGGAGAGATCCCCGACCACGGCCTCCGCCCCCCGCTCCAGAAGCTCGCGCACCGCCTCCAGCCGCTTGCGGTTCCGGGCGTGCACGACGACCCCGTGCCCCTGCTCCAACAGCGCCCGCGCCGCCGCCCGCCCGAGCCCGTCCGCAGAGCCCGTGACGAAGATGCGCGATGGCTGCGGGCTCACACCCGCTCCTCCTTCCCGGAATCCTGAGAGGCCGCACGGTCCCTCTCCGGAAGACCGCGGGCGGGCGGAGGCCCGCTCACCGCGGTTCCGTTCCGCCCGGCCCGGGTCGCCCTACGGGCGCAGCAGCGCCTTGATCGCGCGTCGCTCGTCCATCGCGCGGTAGCCCTCGGCGGCCTCCTCCAGGGGAAGCTCCAGGTCGAAGACCTTCCCCGGCTCGATCCTGCGCCGCCAGATCAGGTCGATCAGCTCGGGAAGAAAGCGCCGCACCGGGGCAGGGCCTCCGTGCAGGTGCACGTGGGAGAGGAAGAGCTCCTCGCCCGGGATCTCCACCCCGTGCAGCACGCCGACGAAGCCCACGTGCCCGCCGGGACGGGTCGATCGGATCGCCTGCATCATCGCCTCCTGCGTCCCGACCGCCTCTACGACCGAGTGCGCTCCGAGCCCGCCGGTCAGCTCCTTTATGCGCTCGACGCCCGCATCACCGCGCTCCTCGACGATGTCGGTCGCGCCGAACTCGAGCGCGAGCTTCTGCCGGTCCTCGTGCCGGCTCATCGCGATGACCCTCTCGGCGCCCAGCTGCTTCGCGGAGAGCACCGCGAGCAGCCCGACCGCGCCGTCGCCGACGACCGCGACCGTCTTGCCCGGACCGGCCTCGGCCGCCACCGCGCCGAACCAGCCGGTGCCGAGCACGTCCGAGGCGGCGAGGAGGTGGGGGATCAGGTCGTCATCGGGTATGTCCGGCGTCGCCACCAATGTGCCATCAGCCAGTGGGATGCGGGCGTACTCGGCCTGGGTTCCGATGGCTCCGATGGGTGCGCGGTTGACGCAGGAGGACTGGTAGCCGCTCTGGCAGATCTCACAGGTGTTATCTGAAGCGAAGAACGAGCCGACGACGAACTGCCCCGGCTTTACGTTCCGTACCTCGCTCCCGACCTCCTCGACGACGCCGACGTACTCGTGGCCCATCGGCCTCGGCTCGGCCACCGGGTCGATGCCGCGGTAGGGCCAGAGGTCCGAGCCGCACACGCACGCCGCCGAGAGCCGGATGATGGCGTCGGTCGGCTCGACTATCTCCGGCTCCGGGCGCTCCTCGACGCGCACGTCCCGCGTTCCGTACAGAACCGTTCCTCGCATGGCCTGGCTACCTCCCGTATCGACTCCTGCCTTCGGCGGAGCGAGTCGTTGGATGAAATTCCGGGCTGTATCAGAGACCCGGCATGAGATCACTCCGCACGCCGGCTATTTTACAGGCGTTGGGGCGAGGGCCAGTATAATGATCCTCCAGAACTCTTGGACTATCCTGCAAACCTGCCGAATCGAACGGAGGGGCTGGCTGTGGATCCGATGCACAGGTGGGAGACGGAGAGGGGGCGCGACGTGCGCCGGGAGCTCGTGGAGCGCGTCGCGCGGGCCGTGCGCGAGGACGGGGCCGTCGATCTGCCCGGCGGGCTGCGGCTGCGGCGCGCCTCTGCGCCTACGGAGCCGGACCACGGCGTCTCGTTCCCCGCGCTGTGCGTCGTCGCGCAGGGGGCAAAGGAGGTCTGGCTCGGCGACGAGCTCTACCGCTACGACGCCAGCCACTACCTCGTCACCGCCGCCGCCCTCCCCATCGCCAGCCGGATCACGGAGGCCTCGGAGGAGCGGCCCTATCTGGGGGTGGTCTTGACCCTGGACCCCGCGCTCGTGGGTTCGGTGATGGTCGAGGCCGGGCACGCCGTCTCCGGGGAGCGCGCCGCCGTGCGGGCCTTCGACGTGAGCCCGCTGGACGGTGGGCTCCTGGACGCCGTCGTGAGGCTGCTGCGGCTCCTGGAGGAGCCGGAGGAAGAGGCGCGCTTTCTCAGGCCGCTCGTCGTCCGGGAGATCGTCTTCCGGCTCCTCCGCGGGGATCAGGGGGCGCGGCTGCGCCAGATCGCCATCCGCGGCGGGCAGGCCCACCGCATCGCGAGGGCCATGGAGAGGCTGCGCGAGGATCTCGCCCGGCCGCTCAGGGTCGAGGAGATCGCGCGGGAGCTCGGGATGAGCACATCGAGCTTCCACCACCACTTCAAGGCGGTCACGGCGATGAGCCCCCTGCAGTTCCAGAAGAGGCTGAGGCTGCAGGAGGCCCGGCGGCTCATGCTCGGTGAGGGGCTCGACGCCGCGGGCGCCGCCCGCCGGGTCGGCTACCGCGACCCCTCACACTTCAGCCGCGACTACAGGAGGCTCTTCGGCGAGCCACCCGCGCGCGACGTCGAGCGGCTGCGGGAGGCGGCCATGGAGCCCGCCGGGCTGTGATTATTCCGGCGCTCACTCCCCAGGTTTGCCGCGACCGTCCGGGGGAGTCGGGAGCCCGATGCCGAAGCGAAGGCTCGCCAGCCGGATGAGAAAGCAGGCCGCCGCTGCGAAGAGCGATGCGGCCGTCGGGTCGTACCCGAGCCTGGAGCCCGCCACCGTGATCGACGCCCCGATCAGGGCCGGCACCGCGTACAGCTCGCTGCGCAACACCGTCGGGATCTCGCGAACCAGGACGTCCCTGAGCATCCCTCCCCCGGTCGCGGTGACGACGCCGAGCAGAACCGCCTGAACGGCCCCCACGTTGAACTCGAGGGCTTTAGCCGCCCCGGTGACGCAGAAGAGCGAGAGCCCCGCGGCGTCGAAGACGGCGACCGGCCGGTAGAAGCGTTCTATCGTGCGGTGGAAGAAGAAGGTCGTGAGCCCGGCGAGGGCCGCTACCGCCAGGTAGCGCCAGTCGCTGAAGGTTGCGGGGGGCAGCGCGCCGAGGAGGATGTCGCGGGTTATACCCCCCGCGAGCCCCACGACGCCCGCGAGCACGACGACGCCGTAGAGGTCCAGGCGGGCGCGCACCCCGGCCAGCCCACCGCTGAGGCCGAAGGCGAAGGTGCCGGCGAGATCCAGGACGAGCAACAGGGACGAGCCGTGAGCGTCTGGCAGCATGCCGGTATCCTAACCCGGGAGCGGTGATTTCGCGGAACGGCGGGAAGAGAGGAGGGATCGAATGGAGCATGGGGAGGTCTTGCTCCCGGGCGGGCGCGTCCGCCTGATAGACCTGAGCAGACCGCTGGGGCCGACGCCTGGTGAGCCTGCGCCCCCGCGGCTGCGCCGCATCACCCACGAGGAGGGGGCGGAGCTCTGGCGGCAGATGTTCGGGATACCGGAGAGCGCCCTGCCTTCCGGGCTCGGCTTCGCCGGGGAGATCGTGGAGGCCTCCACCCACGCCGCGACGCACGTCGACGCGCCCTTCCACTACGCCCCCGTTTCGGAGGGCAGGCGCGCGAGGACCATAGACGAGGTGCCGCTGTCGTGGTTCGTCGGGCCCGCGGTCGTAATCGACGTCTCAGACCTTCCCGACGGGTGCCTGATCCCGGCGGAGGAGCTCGAGGAGCGGCTGGAAGGGATCGGACACACCCCCTCGCCCGGGGACGTCGTCCTCCTGCGCACGGGCGCCGGCGAGCACTGGGGAGAGGAGGAGTTCTTCTGGCGCGGGTGCGGTCTGGGGAGGGAGGCGGTGCTCTCCCTGGTGGGGAGGGGCGTGCGGCTCATCGGGACCGACGCCTGGAGCCTGGACAGACCCTACCCCATGATCGGTGCGGAGTGGAGGGAGAGACGTGATCCCTCGCTGCTGTGGCCGGCGCACTTCGCCGGGATGGAGCGCGAGTACTGCCAGATCGAGAAGCTCGCCAACCTGGAGAGGCTCCCGCCGGTGGGGGCGACGCTGGTGTGCTTTCCGGTCAGGGTCGAGCGGGGGAGCGGGGCTTGGGCGAGAGCCGTGGCGCTCGTCCCGTCCGAAGGGGACGGCTGAGACCGATCTCTCTGGGCGGCCCGTCTCCATGATTCGGTGGTGTGCCTGTCCAGGCTCTGGCGTATCATCCGTGCATGTCGGGTGGTTTGTGCGCGGGTGGGGATCAAGAGATCGCGGTCACGCGACGCGAAGAACCGCGACGGCGCGGGAGACCGGGTCACGAGTGTACTCTTCCACGCCGGCCGGTGTGGAAGAACCACTGAGGAGGAAGCGATGAGCGCGAAGAACCCCGGAGGATTCACGGCCGAGGAGCGGGCCGCGATGAGGGAGCGCGCCCGGGAGCGCAAGGCCGAAGAACGCGCCAGGAAGAGCCGGGAGGAGGGCGAACGCGCCGTGCTGGCCAGGATCTCCGAGATGTCCGAACCCGACAGGACCATGGCCGAACGTCTCCATGAGATCGTCACGCAGAACGCCCCGGAGCTCACGCCCAGAACCTGGTACGGGATGCCCGCCTACGCCAGGGACGGCAGGGTACTTTGCTTCTTCCAGAGCGCGCAGAAGTTCAAGACGCGGTACGCCACACTCGGTTTCAGCGATGCGGCGAAGCTCGACGATGGCGTGATGTGGCCGGTATCGTTCGCGCTGAAGGAGTTGTCCGCCGCCGAAGAGGCGAGGATCATCGGGCTCCTGAAAAAGGCCCTGGGGTGAAAAAACGGGACCCCCGGTTCATGCCGGGGGCTCTGCCTCCTGTGAGCCGCCCAGGACTCGAACCTGGAACCTAGAGATTAAGAGTCTCTTGCTCTGCCAATTGAGCTAGCGGCCCTCAGACGGGGAGCATTATATCACGGGGTGCTCTGCGGCGGGAAGGTTGTGCGGAGCGGACATAGAGTATATAATCAACGGTACATACAGCGGCTCACCAGGAGCACGCTAAGGGCCGGAAGAGGGTTATCCCTTTTGTGAAGACCGGCCCTTTTTCTGTGTGGGCTTTATACTAGTTGGCTGTAGGATCTCATCTCGGAGGGAAGGACTGCCATACACGCTGAAGAGCTGAAGGAGCTGGAAGGTAGCTCGGTGCTGCTGCGTCCCCCGCGTCCCTCGGACGTGGAGGTCGTCTACGAGTGGGATCGTGACCCCGAGCTCGCGGCCTGGAACGGGCGTCCGCCGCTCTCGATCTCGCTGGAGGCCGCGCGCAGGGACTATCTCGCCCGCTGGCGGGAGCCGGGGGTCAGGACCTTCATCATCGAGGCGGGCGGGGAGCCTGTGGGGATGGCCACCCTGTACGACTTCAGGAACGGCGGGTGCGACCTCGGCATCAAGATAGGCCCCAAAACCGAGCGCGGGAAGGGGTATGCGAGCGAGGCCGTCAGGCTCCTCGTGGAGTACGCGTTCAACGAGCTCGGGCTCAGGGTGGTGCGGGGATCCACGCTCGCGCACAACCACCGCATGCAGCGGGTCTTCGAGAAGTGCGGCTTCCGCGAGGTGGGGGATGGCGCCCTGATCAGCCGCTTCGACAACCGCCGCTACACCGAGCTCTTCTACGAGCGGCGTAGAGAGGGCACCTGAAATCTATCCTTCTCCGAGGCTCTCCTCGAGGAACCTTATGACCTTCGGCCAGGAATCCGCGCTGGCCCGGGCGTTCGCCTCCATGCTGCCCCCGTGCAGCAGCGGTCCCGTCCTGTTCGTAACCGCGGGCAGGTACGGAACGCCTATGGAGTGCCCCGCCCCCTCGTAGCACAGGTGCTCGTGACGGAAGGGATGTCCCCGGGACTCCATGCGGGCGATCGCCAGATCGGCCAGCCGGTTCGAGGGCACCAGCCTGTCGTCGGTGCCGGAGATGAGCAGGACCGGACCCGCTATCCTCTCCACCGGGATCGCGCCGTTCGAGACGGCCCTCTCGTCCTCGAGCGGCCTCTCCTGCACGAAGCGCGGGGCGAATCCTCTCTGCTTCAGCGCCCGCAGAAACAGCTCGGAGATCTCCCTGAGGCTGAAGTGTATCTCCACGAACGGCAGCGGCTCCCCGCCCAGCGTCCACGAGGAGCGGAGCGCCTGCCTCGGGTGCCACCTCAGGTAGATGCCGGGCCAGACCACGGAGCTCGGGACATAACCCACGACCGCGCGAATCCTCTCGCCGTAGGTCGCCCCGAGCAGCAGCGCGAGCTCCCCGCCCTTGGAGATCCCGAGCACCCCCGTCCGTCCCGGGGAGACGGCCGGGTGGCTCTCCAGCCAGGAGAGCGCCCGCTCGCAGTACTCGAGCGGGATCTCGACGAGCGCCCGGGGCAGCGTCCCGTTCCTGTAGTAGGCGAGCGCGAGGGCCGCGAAACCGTGCGAGGCCAGCAGCGCGGCCCTGTCCTCCCCGACCGTACCGCCCACCCCGCCCAGGATGAGAACCGCCGGCGCGGGCTCTTCCCGTACGGGATGGAAGAAGGTGCCGACGAGACCTTCCTCCGTGACCTCCTCGCGTACCACGCTGCCGTCTTCCGGGATGGCGAGCCTCCTCAAGGACGTGCTCGCCAGCGGCCACCCGTCTTCTTCTACGGTGAGGCGGACCGTGATCGGCGCGAGGGTATGCCAGACGAACCTTACCCCCTCGGGTCTGCGCGAGCCCTCCGGGAGCATCGACCAGAAGAGCCCCATCGGATCTGGTTCCCGATAGGTGCCCGAGAGCGGACGCGCCTCTCGCAGGTCCACCTCTCCCCGCCCGTCCGCCTCGAAGCAGGCCCACGAGCTCCATCCTCTCCCGCGCTCGTCTCTCGTCCGCGCGCGCAGCGTGACCCTGCCGCGGGGTTTCAGGCCGGTCACCCTGATGCTCACCGGCCTGTCCTTCATCGCCACCTGCGGGCTCGCTTCCAGTCGGCAACGGCGGAGCACGCGAGAGATTCTACTACCGGCGCTGCCCGCAGAAGCGATTACAATAACATGGCGGTGATCACGCAGATAAACCTCGACGTCCGCAGAAGGGGCGCGATGAGCGGGGTGCTCACCCTCGGGAGCCTCGACCCCGCCTTCTCAGCCGCCGCCAGGCTCGATGGCGGACCCACGGTGCTCGACCTGAGGAGCGTGGAGTTCGTCGAACCCGCCGGGCTGTGCGGGCTCGCCGTGCTCCTGGAGAAGCTGCTCGAGAGCTCGGAGGAGGTGGGGCTCGCGCTCTCGGGACGGGACGTCGCCGCCTACCTGGAGAGGATGAACTTCTTCAGGCTCTTCGGTGAGCGGGTGCGGGTCAACCTCGACCTCTCCCCACTCGAGGAGCGAAGGAGGCGGGATCCCGGAACCCTGCAGGAGCTGGTCAGCTTCCACACCGAGGAGGAGATCCCCGCCATCATCCAGAGGATCTCGGACATCCTCGAGAACCGGGGTTACCTGCTGCGCGAGCGGGTCGCGGTCTGCTCGGTCCTCTCCGAGGTCTGCTCGAACGCCACCGAACACAGCGCCTCCCCCTGCGGGGCCTTCGCCGCAGTGCAGGCCTACCAGCACATCGTAAGCGGCGCCCGCCGCAGGGGGGAGGAGGTCCTCATAGCCATCGCCGACGGCGGCGTCGGCATCCGCAGGACGCTCCTGCGCAACCCCGCCCTGGCGGAGCACGTCGTCACCGACAACGACGCCCTGCGCCACGCGCTCGAGATGGGCGTCTCGGGGACCGGAGAGGTCGGCCGCGGCGGCGGCCTCACCCTGGTCGCCCAGATCGCCACCCGCTCCGGCGGTTCCCTCTCGCTGCGCAGCGGCACCGGACGCGTGACCGTCTACGAGAGCCGCAGAAACTCCCGCAACGTCCCCGACTTTCCCGGTACCTTCGTCCGCGTCTCCCTCCCCCGCCTCGCCACCGGGGACGGGCGTAGAGGATGATCCACACCATTTCACCCTTGCTTTACGGCCACCCGGCGGGTACAATACTCTCAAATGATTTCACTGAGTACAGTGAGGACGGGATCAGTGGATGAGGGCCGGGCGCGGCGCGTCTTCGACGTGGCGGAGGCCGGGGGGCGGCTGATGGTCACCCGGCGCGCGGGCCGCGAGGTGCGCGAGGCGATCGAACGTGTGCTCGGCGAGATGCCCGACGGGCAGACGCTCTACGTGGACACCCGTGGGGTGGAGATGATGGACTACTCCTTCGCCGACGAGGCGATCGGGATCCTCATCTCGCGGGTCGCGGCGGGGGAGTACGGAGAGCGGCGGGTGGTGCTGATCGAGAGGGACCGTGACCTGCTGGAGAACGTCGAGGCCTCGCTCAGGCAGCGCTCTCTCGCTCTTCTCAGGGTGGAAGATCCCGGGGCGAATCCGGACCTCGTGGGCTCTCTCCCGGACCACCTCGTGGAGACCCTCAAAGCCATCTACGCCGGCGGGCCGATCACCAACGCCGCGCTCGCCGCCCGGCTCGGGATCAACCACACCGCCTGCAACAACCGCGCCGCCAGGCTCGCCCGGCTCGGCCTCATCCGCCGGCGCGTCGAGACCGCGGCCCCTGGAGGACGTCAGTACACCTACGAAGGGATAGCTTAGTGTCTCTATTTGACTTCAGTCTCACCAGATTCAGTGAGGATAATAGAGAGGAGGTGCGAAGGTGAGAGAGGAGCACATGATCGAGCGCGGGGGCCGCAGGTACGTGCTGTACGCCGGGCTTCTGGACGAGGCGCACTCGCGGGGTCTCAGGAGCATCGAGACGGAGTTGCTTCAGGCGCCGAGTGCGGAGAACGGCCATCTGGCGATCGTACGGGCGGTGGTGAGGACCGAGGACGGGCGCTTCAGCGGGATAGGCGATGCCAGCCCTGAGAACGTGAGCCGGGCGATCGCGCCGCATCTGATCCGGATGGCCGAGACCCGGGCGAAGGCGCGGGCTCTCCGGGATGCGATCAACGTCGGCGTCACGGCCTTCGAGGAGCTCAGCGAGGGGGAGGAGGCGGTGGAGCAGGCCCTGCAGCAGCGGGGGCAGCGTGACGAGGGGCGTGCGGAGCTTCCGGCGACCCGCAAGCAGCTCAACTATCTGGAGGCTCTCATCTCCGACGTGGTCGAGGACGGGGTTCCGAAGTTCGAGGAGATGGTCGGGAAGCGCGTCTCCGAGCTCACCCGCGAGGAGGCCTCCGAGTGGATAAGCCGCCTCTCCGGGAGGGCCGCGTAGATGGGGCGGGCGTGGGTCTCGGTGTGGGCGGAGGAGGGTGAGGTCCGCTACCAGGAGGACCTTCCCTCCTGCTGCCGGGAAGAGGCCGCCCGCACGCGTGAGGAAGGGTTCGAGTGCCCTGCGTGCGGGGCCCGGTGGGGGATTCCCATCCCCGCCGAGCCCGAAGGCTGTGGCTTCGTGGAGTTCGGAGAGCGCCGGGGGGCAGCCTGAGTTTCCTTTCGACGAGGAGGTATCAGAGTTATGAAGAGACCCAGAAGAAGGGCGTTGCGTCCGGACACCGTTCTCGCTCCGGTCGGGAGGCCGCGGGAGGAGATCTACATAAAGGATCTCCCGGCGTGCTGTCTGCGGTCTCTCAAAGAGAGCGTCGTCCTGAAGGAAGAGCGAAGAAAGCTCGCATTACGCTGTGGAACCTGCGGGCGCGAGTGGTGGGTGACCTCCAGCCTCGACGAGCGCGTACTGCAAAGCTTCGTCACCCACGCGGGGGCGCGCGTCGACGGCGGGCGTCATCCGGCGGCCTGAAGGGAGGAGAGGTGGAATCCTACGACACGCTCACGCAGTATCTGGCCAGCATCCAGGACCACGAGCTCCTCGACGCCCGACAGGAGCGCGAGCTCGCCCGCCGGGCACGCTCCGGCGACCCGGCGGCGAGGCGCAGGCTCGTAGAGTCCAACCTCCGGCTCGTCATCTCCATCGCCAAGAAGTATCGCGGGAGGGGGGTCCCCTTCGAGGACCTCATCCAGGAGGGAAACTCCGGCCTCATAAAGGCGGTGGAGCGTTTCGACCCCGAGATGGGAAACCGCTTCTCCACCTACGCGACGTGGTGGATCCGGCAGGCCATAACCCGCTCCATCGCCGACCACGGCCGCACCGTGCGGTTGCCGGCGCACGTGGTCGATTCCCTCTTCCGGCTGCGCCGCGTCGAAGCGGCCCTGAGCGTCGAGCTCGGGCGTGAGCCGACGGACGAGGAGCTCTCCGAACGTCTCGGGGTGGAACCGGCCGAGGCCCGCAGGCTGCGGGAGGTCGGCCAGCCCATAAGCAGCGTCAACGTCAGGATGTCCGAAGACGGGGCGGAGATGGGCGAGCTGCTGCCCGACGAGAGCAGCCACACCGACTACGATCGGGTCGAGGCCGCCGGGTGGGAGGAGGCTCTGGCCGAGGCCATAGAGTCTCTTCCGGAGCGGGAGGCACGCATCCTCCGGATGCGCCACGGGCTGGGTGGGGAAGGCAGACCCCTCACGCTGCGCGAGATCTCCGAGCGGCTCGGCATCTCCCAGGAGCGAGCCCGGCAGGTCGAGATAAAGGCCCTGCGAACCATCAGGACCGGCCGGCACGCCGGGTTGCTGCGTCAGGCGCTGCTCTCCGAAGCTGTCTGAGGACGAGCACTTGTGCCGGCGTGCTCCTGTGGGTACCCTTTCCTCTCGGTCGTACGAGCGGAGAAGGGGGCCTGGTGTTGGAGGTGAAAGAACACGCGGCGGAGATATTCAGGGAGCTCGGCGGAGAGATCCTCTCCGGATATCCCGCCATCCACTCCCCGGTATTCAGGACCGCCTCCGGGACACCCTACCTGCGCGCGCCGGGCGTCGTGATGGTCGCCAGGCCCCAAACGAACCTGGAGGGGCTTGCGGGGTTCCTGGAGGGGTTCGATGCCGGGTTGGGTTTCACGCAGTACGTCCGCGATCCCACGCGACTCCCCGACTCCTCCCAGCTCTGCAAGAGCGCCGGACAGATCTGCTACATGTCCTTCGGGCCCCGGCGCACGAAGAACGAGAACGCCGTCGGCTACTTCGAGCGGCTCGTCTCCTCCGGGCACGGCTCCGTTCTTGAGCACGCCAGCTTCAGCTTCCTCCTCTACGGTATCAGCCGCAGCACGACACACGAGCTAGTCAGGCACAGGGCCGGCGTCGGCTTCTCGCAGGTGAGCCAGCGTTACGTCTCAGGTAACGTCCTGCGCTTCGTCGAGAGGCCCGAATACCGCCAGGACGACGAGCTGCACCGCCTCTTCGAGGAGAGGATAGACCGGGCGCGGCGGGAGTACGAGGAGCTGGCGGGGAGGCTGATCGGGTTGCAGAGCAAAGGCGACGCCGCGCTCTCCGCGGACTACAGGACCGACGCCCGCAAGAAAGTGCAGCAGACCGCCCGCTCGCTTCTGCCGAACGAGACCGAGGCGCCGATGATCTTCACCGGCAACGTTCGTGCGCTGCGCCACATCATCGAGATGCGCGCCGACGCTCACGCCGAGAGCGAGATCCGGGCCCTCGCCGTCAGGCTCTTCCTGTGCCTCGTGATCTCCGACCCGATCCTCTTCGGCGACTACGAGATCTCGGAGCTCCCCGACGGGAGCCACACCGTCTCCACGCCCTACAGAAAAGCCTGATGGAGAGCTCCAGCGGTGATGCAGCGGTTCCGACCGGTTCGGAGGTCGCCTAAAGTTTTGGAGAGTGCTTCCGAATAATCGGGACAGAGGCCGAAGATGGGTGGAGCGTCTGATCCCATGAACGCCAGAACCACGGAGCTGCTGGAAGATCTCATCGAACGAGGGGTGGTCCCGGACCCCGAGCGGGCGAGGCGGCGACTCAAGCTCGGCTACCCTTTCTGGCTGGTGCTCGAGGATCTCGGTCCCGAGCAGGTCGTCTCCGTGCTCTCGGAGGCGACCGGTATCCCACCGCTCGAGTTCCCCCTGCGGGCCGAGCATCTGGACATCGGTGCCATCCGCGCCCGCGAACCGGAGGTCTTCAAAGCCCGTCGCTGGGCTCCACTGGTCGGTGGAGAAGTAGCCATCGCGGACCCCTTCGGGCCTTTGCCAGACGGCGACCTCGCCGGACGCCCGGTGCGGATCGCGCCGGCCCGGGAGATAGACGCCGCTCTCGGAACCGCTTTCCCCGTCCACGAAGAAGAGAAGATGCGGTTCCGGAGGCTGGGGAGGCTGCTGCTGGACGAAGGTGTGATCACGGAGGAGGACCTGCTCCTCGCCCTGGACGAACAGGCGCGCAGCGGTGGACGGCTCGGGGAGATCCTTCTGGCCCACGACGCCGTGGATGCGCCCACGCTCTCGAGCGTCCTCGCCCGGAGGCTGGGGCTCTCGGCGGCCGGCCCTTCGGAGACCCCACAGCCGCTGCTCCCGGCGGATCTGGCCCGACGGTGGCAGGCTGTCGCCCTCGAGAACCCCGGCGGGGAAGCCGTCCCCGTCGTCTTCGCCGACCCCTCTCCGGAGGCGGTCGAGGCGATCCAGGAGTACCTTGGTCGATCGGTCGAGCCCCGGATAGCCGACGCCGAGACCGTAGCCGCGCTCTCCAGCTCCCTGTACGCGGAGGACGACGTCGAAGCCGTCGTCACCGGGTTGCTCGAGGAGGTCCCGCACTTCTCGGCTTTCGGGAACCGGCTTTCGGCCTTCCAGATCGTCGTGGGGATCGCGTTGCTCGTGCTCGCCGCCGGCGCCATCTTCGTCGCTCCCGTGATGACCGCCGTCGTGCTCGTGGCGGTGGGCACCCTCCTTTACGTTGCTTACGGGACCTACCGGATGTATACCGCCTGGCAGGGCTGGCGCGCGGGGTCGGCCATACGCCCCTCGCGAGAGGAGCTGCAGAGCCTCGACGAGCGCGAGTTGCCCGTCTATACGCTGCTTCTCCCCGTCTACAAGGAGAAGCCCTCCACGATGAGGGCCCTCTTCGATGCACTCTCCAGACTGGACTACCCGAAGCACAAACTCGACGGCATCCTCCTCGTCGAAGAGGACGACGATCAGACGCTCGCGGCCGTCGAAGAAGTCGGCAAACCAGGCTGGCTCAGGTCTCTCCCGGTCCCGGAAGCTCCGGGGGGATCACCTGCCAAGAAGGTCGGCAGGCCTGGGTGGCTCAGGGTGCTCAAGGTACCTCCCGGGGAGCCCCGCACCAAGCCCAAGGCCATGCTCTACGGGTTGCTCTACGCGCGGGGAGAGCTCATCACGATCTACGACGCCGAGGATCAGCCCGATCCCCACCAGCTCAAGGGCGCGGTCTGGGGGTTCCGGCACTCCGGCGAGGAGGTCGCCTGCATCCAGGCCAAGCTCAACTACTACAACCCTCGCCAGAACCTGCTCACGCGCTGGTTCTCCCTCGAGTACTCGGCCTGGTTCGACATGTTCCTGCCCGGATTGCACCGTCTGGGGGCCCCGATCCCGCTCGGTGGGACCTCCAACCACTTCCGCGCCGAGGTGCTCAAACAGTCGATGAGCTGGGACCCGTACAACGTCACCGAGGATGCCGATCTGGGTTTGAGGCTCGCGCGCATGGGCAGGACCACTAGGATGCTAGACTCTACCACCTACGAGGAGGCGAACAGCCGGCTCAAGAACTGGATCCGGCAGCGTTCGCGGTGGATCAAAGGCTACATGCAGACCTTCCTCGTCCACACCCGCCATCCGCTGCGGTTGTGGCGGGAGATCGGGCTGAAGAACACCCTGCACTTCCTGGCCACCGTCGGAGGGCTCATCTACACCGTCATAGTCTCACCGGTTTTCTGGTTGCTCCTGGTCCTCTGGCTGCTCTTGCGCCCCGGCTGGATCCCGATGCTCTTCCCCGGGCCGGTCTACTACCTGGCGCTCGCGAGCCTCTTCGTCGGTAACTTCTTCTTCGTCTTCCTCGGGCTCATCGGTGCCGTTGGACGAGGCAACGACGATCTCGCGCCGTACACGCTCTTGATCCCGCTGTACTGGCTGCTGATGAGCGTCGCGGGGTACATGGCGCTCTACGAGCTGATCGTTCGCCCCTCCTACTGGCAGAAGACCGAGCACGGACTGCACTTCGAAGAGCAATCGGGGGCCTCGCAGGGGAGCCAGTAGGGTCCTGACCTACCGCGCGAGCCGGTAGAGACGCCACCCCTGCATTGTTCTGGGGAACTTCGCGGCCAGCCTGAACCCCGGCTCCTTCCCTTCCCACAGCCTGGGATAGGTCGTGTTTATCAGGTCGTTCGGGTATTTCTTCGGGTCGGGCACGAGCAGGTACGAGACGTGGTACTTCTGCGGAGCTCGCACCGCCTGCAGGAACCTCCTGTCGGGGGTGAGCATGAGAAGGTTCGACAGGTACCTGGGGGGCATCTGTGCCGCGATGGGCCAGCCCTGCGTCGCGTCCGCGGCTACGACGTGGCCCTCGGGCATCACCTTCTCCTCGAGGTAGCGTACGACCGGAGCGGCGTCCGCGAGGTAGTTCGTGAACCCCGTCTCCGAGGCGTCCTGACCGCTCACCAGGGCGCGCACCTCGTAGTGCTCGTCCTGGCCCAGCGACGGGTTGGCCATGGCCCAGAGGACCACCGGGAAAGCGAACGCCCACCCTCCGAGCACGAAGACCGTCGCCAGGCGCTTCCTGCGGCTCTTCGCCACCTCGTAGAGACCCCAGCCGGCGGCGGCGAAGAGGGGGTACATGAAGTAGCGCAGCCAGCCGAAGGAGCTGCCGGCGTAGAGCTGGGGCACCATCAGGCCCAGCGGCACGCCGAGGTTGAGCAGGACCAGCGAGATCGTGTTCACTTCCCGGGCTCTTCCATCGAGTATGCGAGCCGCCAGCAGGAAGGCCGTTGGGATGAGAAAAGGAGCCGTGCGCTCCCCGACGTAACGTAGGGTGGCCCCGAGATCTCCCGTGGCCCCGGCGGCGAGCCTCGCGCCTTCGTATGAGGCGACCACTCCCTGGTTGGAGTACTGGCTGTGGGCGAAGTAGAGCGGATCGCCCATGATTACCCAGTTGGCCCCGATCCACAGGATGCCGACGTAGACGCTCGGAACCAGGAAGAGTATCCCGAGACCCTCTATCGCTCTCCACGCTCCCTGCGGGGCGGACCTCTTCGACTCCGAACCGAAGAGCACCCCCAGGACGAGTGCTGCGAAGAGCGATCCTCCGTACGGCACCGCCTGGTAGATCGAGGCGAACCCGAAGGCGAGCGCGAGCGAGGCCATCGCCACGTAGCTGCGCCGGCCGGTGTACCAGAAGAGGGTGATGCCCGCCGTCGCCCCGATCAGGAACGGCGCCGCCACCCCCTCGCTCATCCCGTTGGTGTAGAAGAGAAAGAGCATCGGGTTCGTGCACACCAGAAGTGCGAAAGCCCACCCGACCACCGGGGAGACTCCGAACCTCCTGGAGACCTTCAGGAGCAGAACCGCCGTCACCCCTCCCGCGAGTGCCGTGATGAACGTCGAGGCGAAGCCGCTCGAGACCACCTGCGGCCACAGGACGTAGGTGGATGTTAAGGCGATCTCCAGCAGGGTCGGAAGGGGCATCCAGACGAAGCCTATCGCGGCGAGGTGCGGGTCGGTGCTGTAAAGCGCCACGAGCGCGCTCGTGGCGCGATCGAGCGCGTCTCCCCACAGGAAACCCCGGCCATCCATCCACATCCCGAATGCGAACTGGGCTCCGAAGACGAGGAGGAAGAGCGTCCAGGTCTCGATCCAGGGGCCTCCTCCGGCCGCTCTTCCCTCCCCGGCGGGCCGACTCTCTGCCAGCGCGGTCCCTCGCATACCTGTTTGATCGGCGGAAAATGGAGAAGGCTTTAGTCAGGCGCCGAAAGCCCGGCTCAGGCTCCGAGCGCCTCGAGCAGCCGGGCCTCCGCCTCGGCGACCTCTTCGTCCTCGATCCGCCGGAAGAGGGGCTCGGCCCCCGAGGAGCGATATCTCTCCGGGAGCTCGAGGTCGAGTGCGCGCTCCACAGGCCCCGTGAAGAACCCCTCCAGGCGTTCTATCGCATCCGGCACGTACGGGGCGGCGTGGTAGGCGATGGACCCCAGCAGCACGCAGCAGGCGTACAGCGTGGTCCGTGCGCGTTCCGGGTCCTCCTTGCGGGTGCGCCAGGGAGCCTCGGCGTCGAAGAAGCGGTTCGCTCGCCGGCCGAGCGCCAGCAGCTCGGCGAAGGCTTCCCGGGGGCGGCGGGCGAGCATCCTCTCCTCGTAGCGGGCCTCGATCCGCCGGAAGTCCTCCAGCGCCTCGAGCGCCTCGGGCGGCATCTTCGGCGGCCGCTTCAGCTCCCCGCCGAAGTAGCGCTCGGTGAACGAGAGCGTGCGGTTTACGTAGTTGCCCAAAGTTCCGATGAGGTCCGAGTTGACCCGCTCCTGGAAGTCGTGCCAGGAGAAGTTCACGTCCCCGGTCTCCGGGAGGGTGGAGGCCAGGTAGAAGCGCAGCGGATCTGCGGGGAAGCGGTCGAGCGCCTCGTGCAGCCAGACGGCGAGGTTGCGGCTCGTCGACATCTGAACCGCCCGCCGCTCGCCGTCGACGACGACCTCGAGGTTCATGAACTCGTTCGCCGGGACGTCGTAGGGGAGGACCCACTCCTCCGGGCCGCCCTCCGAGGCGCCCATCAGCATCGCGGGCCACATCGTCGTGTGGAAGACCGTGTTGTCCTTGCCGATGAAGTGGATGAGCTTCGTGTCCGGCTCCTGCCAGTACTCGCGCCAGCGGTCGGGCTCGCCCACCCGCTCGGCCCACTCCTGGGTGGAGGAGACGTAGCCTATCGGGGCGTCGAACCAGACGTAGAAGCGCTTGTCCTCGAAACCCGGCTCCGGAACCGGCACACCCCACGAGATGTCCCGCGTGATCGGCCGGCGCTCGAGGCCGCCCTCGATCATGCTGAGGATGAAGTTCTTCACCGACTCGCGCCAGTGCTCCTGGCTTTCGACCCACTCCCTGAGCCTCTGCGAGAACTTCGGCAGCTCGAAGTAGAGGTGGGTCGTCTCCCGGACCTCGACCGGGCCGCCGGTGATCTTGGAGTGCGGCTCTATGAGCTCGTACGCCTCGTACCAGCTGCCGCAGTTGTCGCACTGGTCGCCTCTGGCCTCCCGGTAGCCGCAGACCGGACAGGTCCCCTCGACGTAGCGGTCCGGCAGGAAGCGTCCCTCGGTCGGGCTGTACATCTGCCTGGATGCCGCCTGGGAGATGTAGCCGCCGCTCTTGAGCTTCCGGTAGAAGTCCTGGGTGTTCTTCGCGTGCAGCGGGGTCGAGGTGCGGGAGAAGTTGTCGAAGCTGATCCTGAAGCGGGAGAAGGTCTCTTTCATGTGCGCGTACCAGTAGTCGACGACCTGCCTCGGGCTCTTGCCCTCGCGCTCGGCGGTGAGCGTGATCGGGACGCCGTGCTCGTCGGTGCCGCAGATGTAGAGTACGTCTTCACCGCGCATCCTCAGGTATCGCACGAAGATGTCCGCCGGGAGGTACGCCCCGACGATCTGACCGACGTGCAGCGCCCCGTTGGCGTAGGGGAGCGCCGAGGTTACCAGGTACCTGCCTTCTCTCGCTCTCTCCATGGCGCTAAGCATAGCATCTGCCGGCGTGGTTCGATAAGCCCGCTCCGTGCTAACATGCTCTTCCGTATGAACCTGCTTGAGTGTGTTCCCCCGAGGGAGACGTCGTGTCCGAGATCCAGCGCGCGAGGGTGAGCGTGCCGCGGATCGAATTCAGGAGGGTGGTGCCCGATGCCTCACCTCCCGCCCGGGCCCACGCCGGTGACGCCGGCTACGATCTCAGGGCGCTCGAGGCGGCGGAGCTCCCGCCCGGAGGCCGGGTCCTGGTGCGCACCGGGATCTGCGTGGCGATCCCTACCGGGTACGCCGGGCTCGTGCTGCCGCGCAGCGGGCTCGCCGCCCGGCACGGTATCTCGCTGGTCAACGCGCCGGGCCTCATAGACTCCGGCTACCGCGGGGAGATAAAGGTGCCCCTGATCAACCACGACCCCGCCGAGGGCTTTCGCCTGGAGGCCGGGATGAGGATCGCCCAGCTCGTCGTGGTGAGGGTCCCCGAGGTCTCCTTCGTCGAGGTCGAAGAGCTGGGCGCCTCGACCGACGGGCGCGGCGAGGGAGGGTTCGGATCATCGGGGATGAGGTGAGGTTCCTCTGTGACGCGATGCTCGGCTCCCTGGCGAAGTGGCTCCGGGCGGCCGGATACGACGCGTACTACGCGAGGGAGGGGACCGATACTTCCGATCGTCACCTCGCGGAGAAGGCGCTCTCGGAGGGAAGGGTGCTCTTGAGCAGCGACGCGGATTTCCTCGAGCGGAAGCCCGTGCGCGAGGGGCGGTTGCGCTTCGTACGCATCCCGCAGAACCTGCCGGTCGAGGAGCAGCTCGCCCTGGTCGTACGCTCCTTTTCCCTCGAACGCCGCGCGCCGCGGTGCATGGAGTGCGGCGGGGATCTCACGGAGGTCTCCGCCGAAACCGTGGCCGGGCGCATCCCGCCCGGGGTGAGGCGCGAGCAGCGGCGGTTCTACGCCTGCCGCGGGTGCGGGCGTGTCTTCTGGTACGGCTCGCACTGGCGCAGGATAGGCGGGCGTCTGGAGAGGGTGTTCGGGTGAGGATCTGCCTGGTCTCTCCGTACTCCTGGTCTTTCCCCGGAGGGGTGCTCGAGCACGTGGACGCGCTCGCCACCCAGATGGAGCGCAGGGGACACCGTGTGTGCGTGATGGCGCCGAACGACCCCCTCGACGTGCGCACCCGCCTTTTGCACCCGAAGCTCGGGCGGCACGGACCGCTGCCCCCGCGGGTCGAGCCGGTGGGGAGATCGGTGCCGATCCCGATGAACGGCTCGCTCGCGAACCTGGCGTTCTCGCCGTCGGCGTGGGGTGCGGTGCGGAGGGCAGTGCGGCGTCAGATGCCGGACGTGATGCACGTCCACGAGCCGTTCGTGCCCGTCGTCTCTTGGGCCGCGCTCGCCGCGGCCGAGGCCTATCGTATCCCCGTCGTCGGGACCTTCCACGCGAACTACCCCGAGAGGGGCGTTTATTACCGCGCCTTCCGGACCGTCAAACGGGCGGCGGATCCGATGGACCGGGCCGGCAGGATAGTGAAGGTGAGGGTGGCGGTCTCCCCGGCGGCGGCGAGGACGGCCTCCAGATATTTCCCCGGGGAGTACAGGATCGTCCCGAACGGGGTGGATACGAGGCGCTTCGCACCTCCCGCCTCCCCGAGGCGAGACCCGGACCGGGTGCTCTTCGTCGGGCGCCCGGAGGCGCGCAAGGGCCTTCCGGTGCTCCTGCGGGCGTTCGAGGAGGTGCTCGACGAGGTGCCGGGTGCGCACCTGGAGATCGTGGGCAGCCGCCCAGAGGACGTGAAGATCCCGAAGAGGTTGCTCTCGAGCGTGAGGGTGCGGGGGATGCTCGACGAGAGGGAGCTCGTCGGGGCGATGCACGCGGCGAGCGTGCTGTGCGCACCTTCGATCCGCTCGGAGTCCTTCGGGGTCGTCCTGATCGAGGCGCTCGCCGCCGGGCTCCCGGTGCTCGCGAGCGACATCCCGGGTTACGACTCGGTGATCACACGCGGCCGGGACGGCATCCTCGTGCCGCCGGGCGACCCGCGGGCGCTGGCGCGGGAGCTGGTGCGGCTTTTGCGCGACCCGGAGCTCCGCGCGCGGCTCGCAGCAGAGGGGCTCATCACGGCCCGCCGCTACGACTGGCCCCAGATCGCCTCGGAGATCGAAGAGATCTACCGCTCGCTGCTCGGGGGATGAAGGCCGGCACCCACGCCGTGTTCGGGGTTGCGGCGCTCGCGGGCGCGGCGCTGGTGGCGGGGTTCGATCCACCGCTCTACGTCTATCCTGCGGCGGTGGTGGCGGCCTGGCTGCCGGATTTGGACAACCCCCGCAGCACCCTCGGCAACGGCCTCAGCCGGAGGAAGAGCCCGCTGCTCGATGCGCTCACGCGCCCGGTGAGCTGGGCGCTGAGGTTGGTATCGTTCACCCTCGTTCACACCGTCGGCCACCGCACGCTCACCCATTCGCTCTTCGGGCTCGTGGTCTTCGGGATCGTGGTGAGCTACTTCTTCGGGGGACATTCGGAGCTCGCCGCGGCGCTCGTCGCCGGCTACGCCTCGCACGTCTTCGCCGACGCGCTCAACACCCGCGGGGTGCCGCTTCTCTGGCCGTTGGGACGCCCCTTCCGGCTCCTGCCGGGGGGGATCAGATCCGGCGGCCTCGCCGAGGCCGTTGTCGCGGTCGCGGTCGCGCTTCTGGCCGCTTTGGGGCTATGGCTCCTCTACGCCCCCGGCCTCCCTCTCTAACCAGCGCAGGGCTTCGACGCTCGCGGGATGGGTCCGCCTGCCGCGCTTCTCGTTGTAAGAGATGGCGGTGCGCAGCGACTCGGCGGCGGCAGCGGCGAGGTCTCCCTCCGCGAGCTTTCTGAGCCGGCCCACGCTCGGATAGTCGCGTCCGGGCTCTATCTTGTCGGCGACGTACAGGGCGAGCGCGAGCGGGCCCATCCCCGCCGCGCCGGTGGTGTGCACCCGGATGGCGTCCAACACCTCCTCGTCGGTGAGCCCGAGCCTGCGGCGGGCCATCTCGGCGGCGACCGGGCCGTGCAGGAGCTTGGGGTTCTCCTTCTCCCAACCGTCCACGGGGAGTTTCCACTCCCCGGCCAGCCTCAGGAGCTCGGCTCCGCCCATGTCGCGGGCGGCGTCGTGCAGCAGCCCGGCGAGGCGCGCCCGCGCGGGGTCGATGCCGTGCCGGTACGCCAGCTCCTCCGCCGTGCGCGCCACCCGCAGCGTGTGGGCGTAGCGTTTCTCGGAGAGCAGCGGGCGGACGAACTCCTCAGCCTCCTGCGGTGTCATGTCCTTAGCCATGCGAAGGATTGTAGAATAGGAGCGCATGCACGAGAGAGAGACCATTGACAGCGCCGAGGTTCTCGCGATCGGTACCGAGATGCTCCTCGGGGAGTTGGTCGACACTAACACCGCCTGGATCAGCCGCCGGCTCGCGGCGCTCGGCGTCGGGATCTACCGTCACACGACCGTAGGGGACAACCTCGAACGCATCGCGGCCGCCCTGCAGGAGGCGGCCTCGCGGGCGGACCTCGTGATCACCACCGGCGGGCTCGGGCCTACCTCGGACGACCTCACCAACGAGGCGCTGGCGCGCGCCACGGGACGAAGGATGGTCGAGTACGCCGAGGCCCGCGAGCACGTCGAGCGCAAGTTCCGGGAGTTCGGGCGCAAGCCCTCGCCCTCCAACTACAAGCAGGCGCTCTTCCCCGAAGGTACCACCCTCATCCCGAACCCGCTCGGGACCGCGATGGGCGCGCTGCTCGAGAGCGACGGTACGCTCTTCGCCACGCTCCCCGGCGTCCCGCAGGAGATGCGCGGGATGTTCGAGGAGACGCTGGTACCCCTGATCCGGGAGCGCAGCGAGGGCGCTATAGTCTCCAGGACGCTGTGGTTCGTCGGGCTCGGGGAGTCGGCGCTCGCCGAGCGGGTGCAGGATCTGCTCGACGCCGAGAACCCCACCGTCGCCCCGCTCGCCGGGCAGGGCAAGGTGAGGCTGCGGATCACAGCCCGCGCCGCCACCCCCGAGGAGGCGGAGAGGCAGATAGAGCCGGTCGCACGCGAGATCCTCTCCCGACTCGGGCGCTACTACTTCGGGGAGGACGAGGAGACCCTGGAGAGCGTCGTGGGCAGGCTCCTCACCGAGAAGGGCAGGACCCTCGCTCTGGCCGAGAGCTGCACCGGGGGGCTCCTCGCCAAGCGCCTCACGGACATACCCGGATCCTCGCGCTACTTCAAGGAGGGCCTCGTGACCTACTCGAACGAGGCCAAGGAACGCCTGCTCGGCGTCCCCCGCGAGTTGCTCGTCCGGTACGGCGCCGTGAGCGAGGAGGTGGCCCGGGCGATGGCCGAGGGCGTGAGGAGGCTCGCGGACTCCGACTACGGCCTCTCCGTCACGGGCATCGCCGGCCCGGAGGGCGGCACGCCCGAGAAACCGGTCGGTCTGGTGTGGGTCGGCCTCGCCGACGCCGGGGGCACCCGCGCGGAGAAACTCAACCTCACCGCCTGGAGCCGCTCGCGGGAAGCGATCCGGGAGCGCAGCGCCAGCGGTGCGTTCGACCTGCTGCGCCGCCGTCTTGAGGGGAGGATCTGAAAACCCACCCTTGCCCCTCACGGGACGGGGTAGTACACTTCCTCCCAGTTGGCGGCACGGAAAGGAGGTGATCCAGATAGACGCACCGAGTAGCAGTCGCGGGTATCTTCTGGGAGAGGTGGCACTGACCTAGCTCCCCGAAATCCCGCGGGAACCCTGGGTCACCCCGCCTCTTCGGTAGTTGCAGGCGGCGTGCCGACAACGGGATACCTCGCGAGACTCGAAAGGGTACGGCCCCCGGGACTGTGTTTCCGGGGGTTGTTTTTTGTCCGCCGGAGGGCGAACATGCCGAAGGCCACACTGTGCGTGCGCCCGCTTCGTGGCGGGGCCGGGATCCGTCGACTGCGGTTTTAGGCGGCTCCTTGCCGCTCTTCGAGCGGCACCCAGCGTCTGTCCTTCACCCCGACATACTCCGACTGCGGCCGGACGATGCGTCCGGACTCGAGCTGCTCGAGGCAGTGCGCCGTCCATCCCGCCACCCGACTCACGGCGAAGGTGGGAGCGAAGAGCTCCGAGGGCATCCCGAGCCCGTGCAGCAGTAGAGCGGTGTAGAACTCGACGTTTGTCTTGAGGCTGCGCCCGGGCTTGTACTCTTCCAGGAGCCTGAGGGCCACATTCTCGACGTGCATCGCCAGCTCGTAGAGCTCTGTGTCTGCCTCCGTGGCGTACAGCCGCTTCGCGGCGGAGGCGAGCACGTCCGCCCGCGGGTCACGGACCCTGTAGACGCGGTGCCCGAAGCCCATGAGCCTCTCCCCGCGCTCGAGTTTCTCGCGCAGATACCCTTCGGCTCTCTCTTTCTCCCCGACCTCGAAGACCATGTCCAGCGCCGGTCCGGGCGCGCCGCCGTGCAGCGGCCCCTTGAGCGCCCCGACCGCCCCGGTGACGGCGGAGACGAGATCCGAGCGGGTGGAGACTATGACGCGCGCTGTGAACGTGGAGGCGTTGAGCCCGTGGTCCACCGCGGTGTTGAGGTAGGTCTCCAGCGCCCGGGCCTGCTCTTCCTCGGGCTCCTCGCCGGAGAGCATGTAGAGGTAGTTGGCGGCGTGTCCGAGCTCCGGGTCCGGCTCGACCGGCTCCTCGCCGAGCCGCAGCCGCCAGTAGGCGGCGACGATCACCGGGAAGCGGGCCACGAGGGCGAGCGCCGACTCCCGGAGGTCACCCTTCGGTACATCCAGGCTCAGCGTGCTGCAGGCCATCAGCAGGGCCTCCATCGCCGGCGACTTCTCTCTCGCTGCCTCCCGCAACACCTCCAGCGCGGCCCGCGGGAGCGTGCGCCGCGCCGCCAGCCCACGCCTTAGTTCCATCAGCCGCTTCGCATCGGGCAGCTCGTCGTTCCACAGCAGATAGAGCACCTCCTCGAAGGACGCCCGGCCCGCCAGCTCCTCGACCGGGAACCCCGAGATCACGAGCTCCCCTCTCTCCCCATCCACACTGCTCAGCCGCGTCTTCGCCGCGACCACACCCTCCAGACCCGGTGCGAACGTCGCTTCCCTTTCGTCCATCTTCAGCCTCCTGAAAAGGGTGCCAACCACACACAGATTAGCTTTGTGTAAATATATTGTCAACGTTGCTAATATAATCAATGTAATTGGAGAGGAGGCCGATGCATGAGCGAAGGGCGGTATCTGAGCGCGAGGGAGGCGGCGGAGGAGCTGGGGGTGAGCGTACGGACGCTGTACGCGTACGTGAGCCGGGGGCTGGTGCGTTCGGAGCCGGGTGAGGGTAGGAAGAAGCGCTACCGGGCGGAGGACGTGAGGGCGCTGAAGCGGCGGAGGGAGGTGCGGCGGGATCCGGCGCGGGCTGTGGAGGGGATACTCGGGTGGGGGGTGCCGGTGATGGAGTCCGGCATCGCCAGGATCTCGGAGGGCCGGCTCTACTACCGGGGCAGGGACGCGGTGGAGCTCTCCCGCCGGGCGACCTTCGAGGAGGTGGCCGCCCTGATCTGGCTAGGAGACGAAGGGCGGGTATCGGAGGTCTTCGGCGGGGCCCCTTCCGGGCTTTCTTCGCGCCTGCGAGCGGCACGCGAGCAGGTGGGGCATCTTACGCCGCTCGAGGTTTTCCAGGTGATCCTACCGGTAGCTGCGTCAGAAGACCTCGCGGCCTACGACCTGCGTCCGGAGGCTGTAGCGAGAACCGGGGCGCGCATCCTGCGCACGATGGCGGCGGTCGCCGGTGAGGAGTGTGGGGGGGACGGGATGGCAGAGACGTTGCGGCGCGGGTGGGATGCCGGGGACGGGCGGTTGTTGGAGGCTGTGCTCATCCTCTGCGCCGACCATGAGCTCGCTGTCTCAACGTTCGCCGCGCGTTGCGCGGCCTCGGCGGAGGCCACCCCCTACGCGGTCGTTCTGGCGGGGCTCGCGGCCCTGCAGGGGAGGAAGCACGGTGGGGCGCTCGACCTCGTCGAGGTCTTCCTGAAGGAGGTCGAGGATGCCGGCGATGCGCGTGATGCGATAGTCCGGCGTCTCCGGCGGGGAGACGGAGTTCCTGGCTTCGGGCACGTGCTCTACCCCGCGGGGGACCCTCGCGGGGCTGAGATCATGCGGATACTCCGGGAGAGGCTCCCCGGCAGCGGCGCGGTCGCCTTCGCGGAAGAGGTTGCGGAGGCCGTGCTGGAGATCATGGGGGAGCGGCCGACCCTGGACTTCGGGCTGGTGGTGCTCGCGCGGGCGCTCGAGCTTCCGCCCGGCGCTGCGGTCGCGCTCTTCGCCGTCGGGCGGACGGTCGGATGGGTGGGGCACGCCATCGAGCAGTACGCGTCCGGGGGCCTCATACGGCCGAGGGCCAGGTACATCGGTGAGGTGCCCGGCGCAGATGGTTGAGGGCCGTTCCCTGTTCGGTGATCGTAGAGGATGTTCATCCGCGTTCCCCGAGTTCTCTGGCGGCCGCCACTATCTTCTCGGCTGAGCTCGAGACGCTGAGAATCACACACCCTTCGGCCGCCTCGTACTTCCCCTTGCCGGAGGTGAGCCCGACCACTGGTACCCCGGTGAGCCAGCCGATCCTCCCCGGATCCTCACGGTACTCCAGCGGGAGGGCGTCGAGGTCCAATATCGCCAGATCCGGTCCCTCGCGGAGCTCTCCGAGCAGCGAGCGGGCCTCCTCGGGGCAGGAGGCCTGCAGGCTGCGCTTGAAGCTGGTCTTCCACTGCAGCAGGAGGGCCAGGGCCTCCCGGAAGAGTTCGTTGCCGTGGACGAGCAGCACGCATCTTGTCCTTGCGCTGTACTCTTTGGGTTTCACGTTTGTGTTCATGATGATCGCCTCCCTGCTCTCGCCGGGCTTCCGTCGCCGCGTGGGCGTTCTGCCGCCCCTTCTCTTGGCGAGGGGTTATCCGGGATGCTCGATGGTCGGGGAGGGTGCGCCGGGAGGGCAGGACGTACGTGAGGAATCCCTGCGGGCGGTCGGCGGAGGCGGCAGCATTCCGGACACCGCTGCCAGCACCGCCGTGAGTAGCGGTAGCGGCGTGCCCTCGAGCGGTGAGTCGGTCGCCCCCGTCGGGTTACTGCCGGCCCGCGGTGCGTTGTGCGGCAGGGCCGGCGGGTGGTGTAAGGCGAATTCCCACCTCGCCGCAGATCCTCCTGCCGGCCCGTCGGGGGAAAGCGCTGGCGCCGCGGCTTGCGCTCGTCGATCCCCCGCACGGCTCAGGAACGTGCCTTCCTGCGCCGCGGGTCCGTGGGCGACCAGACTCAGGTGCCACGGCCCTTCCGGCCCCCGGGCCGGGCGGCAACAGATCAGCAGCGCCCCCACCATGGCGGCGAGCCACCAGAAGAGCAGCGAGCTGCGTACCGAGCCGGGCATCATCACCTTCCGTACCGCACGACCCGGGCCGTCCAGGGCGCGGGATGCTACGACCTCATGATACATGCGCCGCGGTCGTCGCGAAAGGGCGGACCTGCACTATCAGACCGGCAGGTTCAGCACCCTGAGACCGTCGAGGATTATGACGATCACGGCGAGCGAGTTGAAGGTCGCGTGGGCGGCGAAGGAGGTGAGGATGCTCCCGGTGCGGAAGAAGACGTAGCACAGAAGCAGCGCGAGGACGAAGATGGAGAGGAAGATCACGGGTTCCAGGTGCAGCAGGGCGAAGAGCGAGGAGGATACGATCGCCGCCACCCAGAAGGACACGCCCCGCCCGCGTTTCAGACGGAGCCGGGAAGAGAGGAGCGCCCCGAGGCGGTATAGCCCGTTGAAGATCGCCCCGCGGAAGACCAGCTCCTCGACGGCCGGTCCGAAGAGGACAACGACGGCGATCATCGCCGGGATCGCGACCCCGGGGCTCTGGCGCACCCAGCCCTCCAGCCCCTGCATGAACGGTTGCTGGATGCTGGATTTCGCCGAGTAGCCGAAGTGCCGGAGCACGAGGACGCTGATGGGGTTCGCCACGGTCTCCACGAGGATGCCCGCGAGGCCGGTGGCGACCCCGAGCCCCACGCCCCGCAGGATCCCGTTGCGTGGCCGCCTGAGGCCCAGCGAGGACAGCGAGTAGGTAACCCGGCGTCCGGCGCTGCGCAGCACGAACACCCCGGTGAGGAAGATCGCTATCACGATGGCGGCCAGCACCACGTCCTGCACGACCACGAGGAGGAGGGTTTTCGCCGCGCTAGTTATCCCGACCACTTCCCAGGTAGATCTCCGGTTCCTCCCGGAGGAGCCCGCGTGCGAGACGGTCCCTTATGCTGTGAGGGAGCATGTTGGCCTCGCCGAGCCTCCCGGTCTCGACCCAGACGAGCCCCTTCAGGGTCGGAGCCGCTCCTGGCTCCACCTCCGGGTCGTGGCCGAGGGTCGCTTCCCCGTGTACTTCCTCCATCAGCACGGTGATGTCCACCGTGTGGCGCCCCTCGTCGAAGAACTCGCTCACGTAGAGGATCCGTCCGAAGCGGCCGCGCAGCCCGGTCTCCTCGGCGAGCTCGCGCGCGGCGCACTCCGGGATGGTCTCCCGTGGTTCGAGCCTCCCTCCCGGGAGCACCAGGTAGGGCTCTCGCCCCGGCTTCTCGTGGCGGACCAGCAGTATCCTGCCGTCCCGCTCGACCACGGCCCCGACCCGGATGCCGAAGTCCAATTCAGGGGATGTGCGCTCCTTGCCCATGCCGGGTGAGTATACATTCCGCCGGTGCTGCGGGTTACTTCCCGCGCTTCAGGTAGCGCTCGAACTCCGTCCAGGGCAGGCAGTTTACGACGCTCGCCTTCCCGACCCATGCCCGGCGGGCCTGCGAGACCCCGAAGCGCATGAACGAGAGCGCGCCCTCGTCGTGGGCGTCGGTGTCGATGCTTATCTTCGCCCCCGCCTCCACCGCCTCGCGCACGTACGGGACGGAGAGGTCGAGCCGGTCCACGTAGCAGTCGAGCTCGAGGGCGGTGCCTGTGGAGACCGCTTCCGCTATCAGGCGGCTCACGTCCACGGCGTACGGCTCCCTGCGGTTGAGGAGCCTGCCAGTCGGGTGCCCGAGCACCCGGACGTAGGGGTTGTTCATCGCCCGCACGATGCGGTCCGTCATCTCCCGCTCGGGCATGTTGAACGCCGTGTGCACGCTCGCCACCACCAGATCGAGCTCCGCGAGCAGCCCGTCTTCGTAGTCGAGCGTGCCGTCTTTGAGGATGTCGACCTCCGCGCCGCACAGGAGGTGTATCTCGTCGTATCTCGCGTCGGCGGCGCGCACGGCCTCTATTTTGCGGGCGAGCCTCTCGGGGGAGAGGCCGCTGGCCACCCTGAGGCTCTTCGAATGGTCGCAGAAGACGAGGTACTCGTGGCCGAGCTCGATGGCCGCCTCGGCCATGCTCTCTATCGTGCCCCTGCCGTCGGAGTAGTCGGTGTGGACGTGCAAATCGCCACGGATGTCGGAGAGCTCGATGAGTTCCGGCAGGCGGCCCTCTTCGGCCGCCTCGATCTCGCCGGTGTCCTCGCGCAGCTCGGGCGGGATGTAGGGCAGATCGAGCCTGCGGTAGAGTTCTTCTTCCGTCGCGACCGGCTCGTAGTGGCCGCTGCCGGCCTTCGCGATGCCGTACTCCGAGATGTTCAGCCCCATCCTGACCGCCCGCTCGCGCAGCGCGACGTTGTGGGCCTTGCTGCCGGTGAAGTGGTGCAGCAGAGAGCCGAAGGCCTCGGGTTCGACGATCCGGAGGTCCACCTCCGTACCCGCGCAACGGACCGAGACCTTCGTCGGGCCGTGGGCCAGCACCTCGTCCACGAACGGGGCCGCGGCGAAGGCGTCCGCCAGGTTCTCCTGGTCGGTGCTCGCTGCCACCAGGTCCAGGTCGCCTATCGTCTCCTTCTGACGCCTGAGAGATCCGGCGACCTCCGCCCGCTCGCACGCGGGGTGGGAGCGGATGAAATCGAGCATCCTCGCGGCGAGGGAGGTCGCCTCGTCGAGCAGCATGCGGCGTTCGGTGGAGCCGTAGGTGCGGGCGGCGCGCAGGATGCGCTCCTCGCTCTTCTTCCCGAAGCCCTTCAGGGACGCGATGGCTCCCTCTTTCAGGTTCGCCACGTCCGCCACGCTCTCCACGCCGAGCTCGCGCCAGAGCCTGCCCGCCGTACGCGGCCCGACGTTGGGCAGGTTGGTGACCTCGACCAGGCCGGCGGGAACTTCCTCGACGAGCTCCGAGAGGATCCCGGGGGTGCGGCCCTGCGCCAGCTCGCGGATGACCCCGGCCGTCGTCTCGCCGACGTGCGGCAGCTCCCTCGGATCCTCCACCTCGGCGACCGGATGGCCCAGCGAGGCGACCGATTCGGCCGCCCGCTGGTAGGCGAGCACCCGGTAGTGGTCGTCGCCCCGGATCTCCATCAGGGTCGCGATCGTCTGCAGGGTTCTGGCTATCTGCCGGTTGTCCACGTGCCTCCTCTCTTGCCGCGATTATACGTGAGGGCGCAGGCGCCGCGTGCATGTTCTCTCTCGGGGAGGTACGCTGGATGCATGCGTGAGGGCGGAAAGCTTGCACCGGGTACCCCCGGCTTCGGACGTGCCTCGCTCGCCCTGTTCTTCGCCGGTGTCGCGGTCTTCGCGATGCTCTACGGCGTGCAGCCGCTGCTACCGGCGCTCTCCGGTGAGTTCGGGCTCGGTCCTGCGGCGGCGAGCCTCGCGCTCTCGGCGACGACCGGGACGCTCGCCGTCTGCCTGGCCGTCTTCGGCGCGCTCTCGGACCGCTGGGGACGGGCGCCGGTGATGACGTTCTCGCTTCTCTCCTCCTCCCTCGTGATGCTGCTCGTCGCGTCTGCACCGGACTTCGCCCTGCTCGTCCTGCTGCGTGGGTTGCAGGGGGTGTGCCTCGCCGGGGTGCCGGCGGTCGCGGTGGCCTACCTCGGGGACGAGGTGAGCCGCGAGAGGTTGGGCTCCGCGGTCGGGCTCTACATCGCTGGCAACAGCGTCGGCGGGCTCGCCGGCCGCATCGCGTCGGGGCTTCTGGCGGAGGCTTTCTCGTGGAGGGTGGCGCTGGCCGTCCTCGGTGGGGTCTCCCTCGTCGCGGGTGCCGCTTTCTGGAGGCTCCTGCCGCCCGCGCGGAACTTCAGGCCCCGCAAGGTCGGGCTCGTGGGCGTGGGCCGGGCCCTGCTGTGGTGTCTGCGCGACGGTCGCCTCCTCCTGCTCTACGCGATCGGGGCGCTTGCGATGGGGGGCTTCGTCGCCGTGTACAACTACCTGGGCTACCGGCTGCAGGCCCCGCCGTACCGCCTCGGCCAGGCGCAGGCCTCGGGGGTCTTCCTCTTCTATTTGCTCGGCACGGCGAGCTCGGCCCTGATGGGCCGTCTCGCCGATGGTGCGGGACGGGGTAGGGCGCTGGCGGCGGGGCTCTCGCTCATGCTCTGCGGTCTCGCGGTCACCGTCTCGAGGAGTTTCGCCCTGATCCTCTTCGGGGTCGCCGTCTTCACCTTCGGGTTCTTCGGGACGCACTCGATCGCGAGCGGGTGGGTGAGCGGTATCGCCGGAAGGATGCGGGCGTACGCCGCCTCGCTCTACCTGCTCTTCTACTATCTGGGCTCGAGCGTCGGCGGGACGGCGGGCGGGTCGGCGTACGCGCGGGGCGGGTGGGGAGGGCTCGCCGGGATGGTGGGAGGATGCGCGCTTTGCGCTCTCGTCTGCGCCCTCGCGCTGAGGACGGGTCATGATGAGGCGGGCTAGGCTCCCCCTTCCTTCTTCTTTCGGTAGAGCGTGTAGGCGACCCCGGCGGCGAGGAGCAGGAGTGCTGCGGCGACCACGTAGAGGGTGTAGCGCTCGACGAGCGGCAGCACCCGGTCCAGGTGGTCGCCGAAGAAGTAGCCGACGCTACCCCACACCCCAACCCACAGCGCGGCCCCGGCCATGTTGTAGAGCAGGAAGCTGCGCCACCTCATCCCGGCCGCGCCCGCTATGATCCCGTTGAGCTGCCTCAGCCCCTCGACGAAGCGGGCCACCAGCACCACCTTGCCGCCGTGCCGGTCGAAGAAGCTCTCCGCCTTCTGCAGCCGCTTCTCGGTTATGAAGACGTAGCGGCCGTAGCGGAGCACCAGAGCGCGGCCCCCGAAGTGTCCTATCGCGAAGCCGATGTTGTCGCCGATGACGGCCCCGAGGAAGGCGGCGAGCAGGACCCACCAGACGAACAGGCGTCCGCTGAGCGCGGAGACGGCGGCACCGGCGATCATGAGCGTCTCGCCGGGGGATGGGACGCCAAAATCTTCGAGCATGACGCCGCCGAAGACCGCGAGGTAGCCGTACCGGTCGAGATAGGGCGCTATCGGCTGTATGACGTGTGGCAGGTGTTGCATCCTCGCTACTCCCTCTGGTCGTGGCGGCAAGGCACTTCGAACACATGATACGTCCTCGGTCACGCTCCGGATAACCCCACGGGTGGAAATCTCCGTGCCTCGATGGTAGCTTTCCTGCATGGTCGAAGCCATCCTGCAGCCCCTCGTTCAGTGGGTCACCGGAACGATAGGTGCCTACGGGCTGCTCGCGGTCTTCTCGCTGATGATCCTCGAGAGCATGGGAATACCCATCCCCTCCGAGGCGATCTCGCCGTTCGCCGGGTATCTGGTCTTCGCCGGCAAGATGAGCTTCTTCTGGGCGGTGACCGCCGGGGTGGCGGGCAACATGGTCGGCTCCTGGATCGCCTACGCCATCGGCGCGACCGGCGGCCGGGGGCTCTGGCTCCGCTACGGGCGCTTCGTCGGCGTCCGGGCGCACCACCTGGCCACCGCCGAGAAGTGGTTCGAGCGCTACGGGGAGATCGTCGTCTTCGTCGGGCGTATCCTGCCGGTGGTGCGAACGTTCATCTCCTTCCCGGCCGGGGCGGCGAAGATGAACCTCGTCCGGTTCTCCGCCTACACCCTGCTCGGGTGCATCCCGTGGGTCACCGCGCTCACCTACTTCGGGTACTTCCTCGGGCGCAACTGGGAGCGGGTCGGATCCTACCTGCACTACCTGGACTATCTGGTCGTCCTCGGCGTGGTCCTCGCGGTCGCTTACCTGCTCTGGCGGCGCTTCTCCGCCCGCACCCCGAAGGCCTGAGAAAGCCCCGCAAAAAGCGCGATTTTCACCCCTGGGAGAGTGTTAAACTCAGGCGATGGGCCGGCAGGAAGACAGAGAGCGGCTGGAGAAGGACCGGGCGACCTTCGTCTCGGTGGGGGCATCCTTCTTCCTCGCGTGCCTGAAGCTTGCGGTGGGGCTCCTCACCGGGAGCCTCGGGCTTCTGGCCGAGGCTGCGCACTCTGGGCTCGATTTCGTCTCCTCGCTCATAACCTTCGTCTCGGTACGCGTGGCCCGCAGACCGGCGGACGAGGAGCACCCCTACGGGCACGAGCGGTTCGAGAACCTCTCGGCCGTAATACAGGGGGTGCTGCTTCTGGTGACGGCGGCCTGGATCGCCTATGAGGCGGCGATCCGTCTCCTGCTCGAAGGTAGCCACGTACGGCCCACCCCGGCGGCGTTCGGGGTGATGCTTTTGGCGATCTTGACGGACCTCTGGCGCTCGCGGATCCTGCTCAGCGTGGCCCGGCGCTACCGCAGCCGGGCGCTCGAGGCCGACGCGCTGAATTTCCGGGCCGACCTCTTGAGCTCCTCCGCCGTCATCGTCGGGCTCGCGCTGGTCGCGCTCGGGAGGGCCACCGGGATCGGTATCCTGGCGAACGCCGACGCGCTGGCCGCGCTCGCCGTCGCCGGGATAATCCTCTACAAGGCCACGGAGCTGCTCTTCAGCTCGGTCAACGTGCTGCTCGATCGGGCGCCGAAGGAGATGGAGGAGAGGGTGCGCAGCGCCGCCTCCTCCGTCCCCGGCGTCATCGACACCCCCTCCGTGCGCCTGCGGGAGTCCGGGAGCCGGGCTTTCGCCGACGTCGTGATAACCGTGCCGCGGACGATCAGCGCCCCGGAGGCGCACGAGATCTCCGAGCGGGTCGAGGAGGCGGTGCGCGGCGTCGACCCGCGGGTGGAGAGCGTGGTGCACACCGAACCGGTCGTCACCGACACCGAGACGCTCGCCGAGGCTATCCATGCGACGGCGCTCGAGATGGGCCTGAGGACCCACCACGAGCGGGTGCAGCGCTCCGGGGAACATCTGGAGGCTTCGCTGCACCTGGAGGTCTCTCCGGAACTCACCCTCGGGGAGGCCCACGCGCTCGCCAACCGGCTCGGCCGGGCGGTGCGCGGGCGGTACCCGCAGCTGAGCCGGGTCAACACCCACATCGAGGTCGCCGAACCGGAGCCCGCGGGGGAGGCGAAGGAGATCACCTCCGAGCTGCCCCACCTTGCATCGGAGATAAAGCGGGTGGCGGAAGGGGTGGGGAGGGGAGCGGGCTGCCACGAGGTGCGGCTGTACCGCTCGGAGGACGGTGTGGACGCCGTGCTCCACTGCGATTTCCCCGGTTCGGAGAACGTGGGGGAGGTGCACGCTCTGACCGAGCGTATGGAGCAGGCGATACGGGGGCGGTTCCCGGATCTCGAGCACGTCGTCATCCACGCCGAGCCCCGAGACGATCCTCCGACCGGTCGGGATCCCCGGGAGTGATGGTATCCTGAGCCTCCGTGGCGGCGAGAGACCCCTACCGGCGCTTCGAGACCTCGTCCGGACGGAGGATCGGGGTGCCGGGCTTCTCGCTCGTCCTCACCGCAGTTCTGGCCGCTCTCTTCTGGATTCTCGGACCGTTCGTCGTCGGGGTCTACTGGATCCCGACGGGGAGCATGATCCCGACGCTGCGGCCCGGCGACGAGGTTCTGGCGAACGAGTTCGTCTACCGCTTCGAGCCGCCGAAGCGGGGGCAGATCGTGATCTTCCGGAACCCCGAAGACCCGGGCGGCGCCCCCCTGATCAAACGCATCGTCGGGCTGCCGGGGGACACCATCCAGATAAAACACGGCGTGCTCTACGTGGATGGCGCTCCCCGGAGGGAGCCCTACGTGAAGGGGGGTGAGCCCGCACCCTTCGGCCCCGTCACCGTGCCTCCGGGGAAGGTCTTCGTCCTGGGGGACAACCGCACCGACTCCGAGGACTCCCGCTACTTCGGGGCGGTCCCGGAGAGGGCTCTGGAGGGTGAGGTCTTCCTCGTCTTCTGGCCACCAGGGCGCTTCGGGTGGCTGTGAGCCCGTGTGGTGCGTGCACGATCGGGGTTGCTGCGGTACGATTGACGGGTTGCATGAGCGATAATCTCTCACACCAGGGCAAGCGGCCGGAGCGCCGCGGCAGGTTCGGCGGGCCGGTCGGCGAGTTTGTCATCACCCTCGTCGTCGCCTTCGTTCTGGTCTTCGGGGTGGTCAGGCCGTTCATCGTCGAGGCGTACCGCATCCCATCCGCGAGCATGGAGCCGACGTTGATGGTCGGCGACAGGGTGCTGGCGAACAAGTTCATCTACCGCTTCGAGCCGCCGAAGCGGGGGCAGATCGTGATCTTCAAGGATCCGAACGGGAGCGGCGAGGATCTCATAAAGCGCGTCGTCGGCGTCGCCGGGGATACGATCCAGATAAAACACGGCGTGCTCTACGTGGACGGGGTCGCGCAGAAAGAGCCCTACATCCACAAGAACCCCTGCGTCCCGGGGAGACCCAGAACCTGCTCCTTCGGGCCGGTAAAGGTGCCGCCCGGCCACTTCTTCGCGATGGGGGACAACCGGGCGAACTCCTTCGACTCCCGCTTCTTCGGGGCGGTCCCCGACAGCGACTTGCAGGGCGAGGCCTTCCTCATCTTCTGGCCCCCGGGCCAGCTGCGCTGGCTCTAGCGGCCGTAGGTTGCGGCCAGATCGCGCAGCCTCTCGGCGAGCTCCTCCGACAGCGCCTCCCGGGACATCCGCCACCGCCAGTTCCCTTCGGGATTCCCCGGGTCGTTCATCCGGGCCTCGGACCCGAGCGAGAGGAGATCCTGCATCGGGACGATCGCGCGGTCTGCCGGAGAGGCGTAGGCCAGGCGCACGAAGTCCCACACCGAGACGAACTCCCGCCCCAGGTAACGGCGGACGAAGGAGCGCTCGGCGGGGGAGGCATCGTGCCACCAGCCGGCCGTGGTGTCGTTGTCGTGGGTCCCGGTGTAGACGACCCAGTTCCCGGTGTGGTTGTGCGGGAGGTGGGGGTTGGCGGCGTCGGAGGAGAAGGCGAACTGCAGGACCTTCATGCCCGGGAACCCCAGCCCGGCGCGCAGCTCCTCGACCTCTGGTGTGATCTCGCCGAGGTCCTCCGCGATCACGGGGAGCTCCCCGAGCTCCTCCTCGAGCCTCCGGAAGAGCTTCCTCCCCGGGCCGGGCGCCCAGCGGCCGTTCTTCGCCGTCTTCTCGCCCGGCGGGACCTCCCAGCCGGCCTCGAACCCACGGAAGTGGTCTACGCGCACCGCGTCGTAGAGGGTGAGGGCGCGCTTCATGCGCAAAACCCACCACCGGTAGCCTTCCCGCTCCATCCTTTCCCAGTCGTAGAGCGGGTTGCCCCACAGCTGGCCCGTCTCCGAGAAGTAATCCGGAGGAACCCCGGCGATAGCGGCGGGCTCCCCTCGATCGTCCAGCCGGAAGAGGCGGCGGTCGGCCCAGACGTCGGCCGAGTCGCGGGAGACGAAGATGGGGAGGTCCCCGATGATCTGGACACCCGCCGCGTTCGCCGCCGATTTGACCCGGTCCCAATCCCTCTGGAAGCGGTGCTGGACGAACTGGTGGTAACGGATCTCTTCTGCGAGCTCCCTGCGCACCCGCTTCAGCGCCTCCGGTCTTCGGTCGCGCAGGGCGGGTTCCCAGCGCGTCCATGGTCTGCCGCCGTGGGCTTCTCTCAGGGCCTCGTAGAGCGCGTGATCCTCGAGCCAGCAGGCGTTCTCCTCCCGAAAGCGCAGGAAGTTGTCATCCGGGCGCCAGCGGGTGAAGGCACGGTACAGGAGCTTTCTGCGAGAAGAGATCAGACGCGGGTAGTCGACCGGGGCGTCTTCCGGCGTCGGCTCCGGCCCCTCCTCCAGCAGGCCTTCTTCCACCAGCCGCCCCGTGCTCACGAGCAGGGGGTTGCCGGCGAAGGCAGAGGACGAGGAGTAGGGCGACCCGTCGGGTCCGGTCGGGACGAGCGGGAGGACCTGCCAGAGGCGCTGGTCGGCCCTGCGCAGAAACCGCACGAAGCGCAGCGCCTCCTCCCCCAGCTCCCCGATGCCGGCGTTCCCCGGGAGCGAGGTCGGGTGGAGCAGGATGCCCGCCGCCCTTCTCGAAGAAGATTCGTGTGTCACGCGATGATTCTAGCCGCTCCCGGGGGCGGTGCGCCGCCCGCCTTCCACGGTATAATCACGAAAGAGACGAAGATGTGTGAGCTTTTCAGGGATAATACGGCAGGCCCGAGGTTCAGGGGCCGCTAGAGATGCACGAAGACCCTCTCTTATCCTGGCTCGGCGTACTCGCCGCCATCGTCCTGATCGCCTTCAACGGCTTCTTCGTCATGGCCGAGTTCGCGCTGGTACGGGTACGGGAGAGCCGCATCGCGCAGCTCGAGAAAGAAGGCAGCGCGCGGGCGGCGAGCGTGCACGGCGCGCTCAAGAACCTCGACACCTACCTCTCGGCGGTGCAGGTCGGGATCACGATGGCCTCTCTCGCTCTCGGCTGGATCGGCGAGCCGGCCGTCTCCGCCGTCATCCGCCCCGCGCTCGCGGCGGTCGGGGTGAGCGACGGTGGCCTCATCCGGGTCGTCTCGGTGGTGATCGGCTTCTCGATAATAACCTTCTTCCAGCTCGTCTTCGCCGAGCAGGCCCCCAAGTACTTCTCCATAGAGCGGGCCGAGGGTGCGGCGCTCTGGATCAGCCGTCCGCTGCACCTGTTCGTCGTGATCCTGCGGCCGATGAGCTGGCTGGTCAACGCCGCGACCAACCTGGTCCTGAGGCCGTGGGGCATCCGGCTCGGGGAGGGTTCGGAGGTGCCATCGGAGGAGGAGATTCGCTTCCTCATAGCCTCCTCGGCGCGATCGGGGTACATCGAGCCCGAGGAGGGTGATTACCTGGAGAACGTCTTCGATTTCGGGGACATGGTCGTGCGCGAGATCATGGTGCCTCGACCGGACATCGTCGCCCTGCCCGGCGACCTGCCGCTGGAGGAGCTCGTGGAGCGCGCCGTCTTCGGGCGCTACACCCGCTACCCGGTCTACCAGGGGGACCTCGACCACATCCTCGGGGTCGTGCACATAAAGGACATCTTCCGGGCGGCACGGGAGAACCCGGAGGATTTCAGGCTCGAGCCCCTGATCCGGGAGTGTCTCATCGTCCCCGAGAACAAACGCATAGAGGAGATGCTCCGGGAGTTTCAGCGGCGCAAGCTGCAGATGGCGATAGTCGTCGACGAATGGGGTTCGGTCGAGGGGCTCGTGACCATTGAGGACATAATCGAGGAGATCGTCGGCGAGATCCGGGACGAGTTCGACGCGGGGGAGGCGACCGTCGAGGAGCTCGGACGCGGGGTGTTCGCGGTCGACGGGCGCATCCCGATAAGCGAGGTGAACGAGCGCTTCGGGCTCGAGATCCCCCGCGAGGACTTCGAGACCATCGGCGGCTACGTCCTCGGGGCGCTGGGGCGTCCGCCTCGGCCGGGGGACACGGTCGAGGTGGAGGGGGCGACGCTCAGGGTCAAGAGCGTCGACGGGCCGCGGGTGGCGATGCTCACCCTCTACACGCAGGAAGAGGCCGTGCGAAGAGGCGGCCAGTAAACGAGGTATGCAGGAGGCGCTCCCCGCCTCTAGAATGCTCCCATGCTGGCCGTGATCTCCGACAGCCACTTCGAGGAGGAGCGTTCGGATCGCATAGAGGGGGAGGGCGGCTCCTCGCTCGGTTTCTCCCGCAACGCTCCGTCTCGCGCCTTCTGGCGTTTCGTCGCCACGCTGGCCTCTGAGGCGGAACGCCGGCGGGCGGAGCGGGTGGACCTGGTGCTCGCCGGGGACCTCTTCGACTTCAACCGTACCGACCTCTGGTTCTCGGGTGAGGAGAGACCGTACCATTTCGGGGAGGACGGTTCCGGCTCCGCCGTGGAATCGAAGGCGCTCGAGATACTCTCCGCGATCGCCGCTGAACCGGAGGTCGCCGGGAGCCTCGAGGCCCTGCGGGCCTTCGCCTCCGGGCGCTACGTGGAGGATGGGGAGGAGAGAGAGTTCCCCGTGCCCACCGCGCTGCACTACATCACCGGCAACCACGACCGGCTCGCGGGTGCCACCCCGCGCCTGCGGCGGGAGATCCGGCGCCTCGTCGGGCTCGGCGGGAAGGACGAGCCCTTCCCGAACCAGATCCTCTTCGAGGACCCGAGGGTGCTGGTGCGCCACGGCCACGAGTACGACCGCTACAATTTTGCGCTGGACTGCGGGGGGATGGACGAGCTCCCGGTCGAGCTCCCGGCCGCGTACTACGCCCGACCGAACCTGGGGGACTTCATCACCACCGAGGTCGCCGTCGGTTTCCCGCGCGTCTTCCGCGAGGTCTACGGGGACGAGGAGATCCTCGCGGACGAGACGCTCGCGGCGGTCTACCTGCGCCTGCTCGAGTTCGACGACCTGCGTCCGCAGTCGGCGCTGCTCAACTTCCTGCTCAACGTCGGCGGATCCCGCCTGCCGGAGGAGGAGATCTGGGGGCTTCTGGAGCCCGTGGCGGGGAGGATACTCGATTCCATCCGGGAGAGCCCGTTTTTGCTGGAGGAGATGGAGCGTCTGGAGAGGAAGGGCCGCCCGGACGTCCTCGACGCGGTCAGGGCTTTCCTCGGGCTGCGCGGCTGGCGTTTCGGGATCCCCCTCGGGGCCGCCCGACTCTACACCCGCCACGCCGTACGCGAGGAGACCGGCACCGGCCCGGTCCCGTTCGCAGCCCGCGAGCGCGCGCTGCGCGACGGAGCGGTGCGCTTCGTCGTCGCCGGTCACACCCACGATCCCAGGCTCGCGCTGCTCGCCTCCGACGCGGAAGATGAGCGCTACTTCGTGGACACCGGCACCTGGCGCAGCCGCATCCCCTCCACCCCGGACCTGAGGGAGTTCGGCCACCTGAGGACCCTCACCTACGTGATGGTGTACGGCGCAAAGGAGGGGGGAGGCTCTCCCGACGGGACCGAGTCCTTCGATTACTGGAGCGGGTTCTCGCACCGCTCCGGCGGATGAACGCGGTTTTCGATCGCACCGCGGCGACGTCTTACTCTGCTAACATTCGCCCTGGATCTAGAGAGGAGGACGGAGGCCAGTAATGGATGCCTCAGAGGGAGAGGCCCGCACCACCAGCGTCGAGGCGCTCACGAGCGGGGCGATGGCCCCGGTGTGGGAGCGCGTCAGGAGAAGCATCCCGCCGGGTACCGAGATCTTCGACTGCCACTCGCACATAGGCACCGACGTGGACGGCCACGCGATGAGCACCGAGGGGCTCATCGCGCAGATGCGGGCCGCCGGCGTCTCGCGCAACATCGTCTTCCCGCTCAACGACCCCGACGCCCGCGACGACTACTCGGGACCGAACGACGTAATCTGGCGGGCCTTCGAGGAGCACCCGGATCTCTTCGTCCCCTTCTTCCGGCTCAACCCCCACCTCGACTACGACGCCGAGTTCGAGCGCTGCGTCGGGCGGGGCTTCAGGGGCCTCAAGCTGCATCCGGTGAGCCAGCGGTTCGAGCTCGACGACGAGCGGGTCGTCAGGCTGCTCGGGATGGCCGCCGAGGCCGACATCCCGGTCCTCATCCACACCGGCTTCGGGATGGGCAGGATCGTCGAGCCGCTGCTGCCGACGCTGGAGGCCCACCCGGAGCTGCGCCTGATCCTGGGCCACTCCGCCATGGTCGAGGTGCTCACCGCCTCCCGCGCCTTCGCCGATAATCCGAACGTCCTCTTCGACACCTCGGTCGTGAGGGCGAAAGACCTCTACGTGCTGCTCTGCTCGGTGGATCCGGCCCGCGTCTGCTACGGATCGGACATCCCCTACGGGGACTTCCCCTCGACCCTGCACGCCACCCTCGCCTCCTGCCGGGCGGCGGGTCTGAGCGAGGAGGAGGTCTCCGGCATCCTCTCCGGGAACATCCGGCGGTGGTTCGGATGAGCGGGGGGACGACCGGGGTGAGGGTCGCGCACCTGCTGCGGGTCGGAGGTTACCTGGAGGGGGCGATCGCGGCGCTCTGGATGCCGAACCGCCGCACCGAGTCGCTGCTCGCGATGGCCCGCGCCAGCCTGAACGAAAAGAGCCCCGGCGGGAAGGACGAGCCCTTCCTGGAGGAGGTGCGCGCGCTCTTCGAGGAGGCGGTCTCTTACCGGAAGAAGGAGGATTTCGCGGCGGCGATGGCCCGCCTGCGGGTGGCGCAGGACATGATCTCGCTGCGCATCATCGAGCTCTGTGGGGAGTAAGATGCGGGAGGACGTCCCGCTCGCGACCGTGACCCGAGGGCCTCTCGTCGAGAGCGTCCACCGCGGCAGGTTCGTCTTCTGCGATCCCTCGGGGGAGGTTCTCGAGGCGGTGGGGGATCCGGAAGTCCCCGTCTACCCCCGCTCCTCGGCCAAGCCCTTCCAGGCCCTGCCCCTCCTCGTCTCCGGCGCGGCGGACCGCTTCGGGCTCGGGGAGGAGGAGATCGCCGTCGTCTGCTCCTCGCACAGCGGGGAGGAGGCGCACGTGGAGGCCGTCCGTTCGGTCCTGCGCAAGGCCGGTCTCGGGGAGGAAGACCTCGGCAACGGGGCGCATCCTCCGCTCTACGGGCCCGCCGCCGAGGCGCTCGCCCGGAGCAGGGAGAGGCCGCGTCCCGTGCACGGCAACTGCTCGGGCAAGCACGCCGGGATGCTCGCGCTCTGCGTGCACCGGGGGTGGGATGTCGCAGGCTACAAGGAGCTCGAACACCCGGTGCAGCGCGGGGTGAGGGCCGTGCTCGCGCGGGTCTGCGGGGTCCCGGAGGGGGATCTTTCGCCCGCCCGCGACAACTGCGGGGTGCAGACCTTCGCGCTCCCTCTGCGGGCGCTCGCCACAGGCTTCGCCCGTCTCGCCACCGGCGAGGGACTCTGCGGCGGGATTGCGGAGGCGGCGCGGCGGGTCCGGGAGGCGATGATGCACAATCCCTACCTCGTCGCCGGGACCGGGCGCTTCGACACCGACCTCATGCGGGGGGCTCCGCTCGTCGCCAAGAGCGGGGCCGAGGGCGTCTTCGCCTGTGGGAGCCCCGAAGGAGGTTGGGGCTTCGCTCTGAAGGTCTCCGACGGTGCGAAGAGGGCCGTGGGACCGGCTGCCGCCGGGGCGCTCGCCCGTCGCGGGGTGGGGGTGCCGCCCGGCCTGCTCTCCGCGCCGGTGCACGACCTGCACGGCGGGGTGGTGGGGGAGGTGCGGCCCGCCTTCGGGGATCGAGGGTCCGGTTTCGGGCGATCGGGAGCGTGGTAGAGTCAGGGGTGGAAGACCAGGCGGAGGGTCTCGCCTTCTCTCCGCCCGCTGTCTTGATCGGGAGACGGAAGGGGAGAAGATGGCAGAAGCCAGGTTCGTTTGTCTGATCTGTCGGCACGTTTTCCCGGAGAGCAGAGCGCGCCTCAGCCCGGTCGAGCCGGAGGAGGATCACCTCGCCTGTCCCAGGTGTGGATCGAGCCAGATAGAGCCCTACCCCTTCGACCCGGACGTGCCGGTGCAGGACCTGCTGGAGCCCGACGAGGAGGGGACGTAAGGGAAAGCCTGCTCCGCAGGGAGCGGCGGGAAGCATGGGATCCACCGGGGAGCTCAAGAGGCTCGAAGGGAGGACCGTCGAGCGCCTCGGGGAGGGTGCGGTCTTCGGGGAGGGGCCGGTGGGGGCGCATCTGGCGATCGTCGGGGAGGCGCCGGGCAGGGAAGAGGCCGAGCGCGGGAGGCCGTTCGTGGGAAGGGCGGGGAGGCTCCTCGACGAGCTGCTCGAGGAAGCCGGGATCGACCGGTCCGGGGTCTACGTGACCAACGTAGTCAAGGTGCGGCCGACGAAGGAGCGGGGCGGGCGTCTCTCCAACCGGCCGCCGCGCGCCGCCGAGATCCGGGAAGGGCTCGAGATACTCGAAGAGGAGCTCGGGATCGTCGGTCCGCGGGTCCTCGTCCTCCTGGGGGGCGTGCCGGCGAAGGCGCTCCTCGGGGGCTCGTTCACCCTGAGCCGCGGCCGGGGCCGCTTCTTCGACTCGAACCTCGGCCTCCCGGCGATCGCCACTTACCATCCGGCGTATCTGCTGAGGCTGCGGGGGAGGGGGGACTACGAGGGACTCAGGGAGCAGGTGGTCTCTGATCTTGCCGCCGCGCGGCGGCGGGCGGACGGTTCGTGCTGAGTTTGTTTTGCCGGGAGGAGGTTCGGGGTAGGCAGAGAGAGAGGGAGGAGAGCTGCACGAGCGAGATGGAGGTGAGACCGTGGAGGAGCAGCAGGTCGAAGCCGAGGGTATGCTGGAGAGGGTGGAGGATGCCGAGTTCAGGCACACCTACGGTACCGAGTGGGCGCTCCTCGACGAGGACGAGGAGGACGTGGCCTACGCCCTGAGGAGCGACACCGAAGACCTCGGAGCGTACGCTGGGCAGCACGTGAGGGTCTCGGGGTTTCTGGTCGAGGGCTATCCGGTGGAGGCGGGGGAGCCGGGGTACATAACCGTCCTGGAGATAGAGGAAGCCTACTGAGGTCACCCGGCTCTTATCCCTAGGGGCGCCAGGTGGCGACGAGCCTCCCGGGGAGGAGCAGGAGGTCGAGCGCGCAGCGGATGTCCGGGGCGATGACGTCCGCTCCGAGGAGGGCGCCGCGCGCGGCGCCCTCCCCGCCCAGGACCGCGATCCCGAGACCGGCCGCCTCGAGCATGGCGGCGTCGTTCGCGCCGTTGCCGACGGCGATGGTCCTCTCCGCGCCCAGCCTGCGCACCGCCGCGGCCTTTCTCTCGCCCTGTACCCCCTCGCCGAGAACCTCCAGGTGCAGCGGGAGCCCGGCGAGGGCGCGGGAGGCGCTCCCGAAGGTGTCGGCGGTGATGACCAGCAGCTCCAGCTTTCGGGAGAGCTTCCTCAGCCGGGTGGCGACGCCCGGGAGCAGTGCTCCGTCCAGGGCGAGCGTTCCGTTGAAATCCAGCACCAGGTGCTCCCAGGTGAGGGGGCCGCGTCCCGGTATCGTGACCTCCATCATGGCTTCACCTCCCCAGTGATCCCCGAACAGGCCGCCACGGCCCGGAGCCAGGCGTCTTGCTCGGGCCCCTTTCTCTCGTACCGTGCGTTCCAGCTCTGCCTGCGCTGGTACTCGCGTAGTTCCCACTGCAGGATCAGCATCCTGCTCCTCGCCGTGCCCGACAGCACTTCTTTTGCCGCACCATCTTCGCAGAGCGAGAGCGTCGGTGGAAGGTGTCTCAGGCAGAGCCCGTTCGACTCCTCGTAGGTGCGGCGGGTCTCCGGGTCGGAGAGGGCGCGCCAGAGGAGGTCCGCTTTCGACCTCCCGGCCGTCTTCGCGCTGCGGCACGCCGGACACGGCGAGCGCTGCAGCACCGGACCGCGCAGCCTCTGCAGAACCTTCTTGCGCGGCTCGAACGACCGTACGAGCGCCTGACGGAGCGCCGGGAGTGCCGCGGACTCGCGCCGCAGGCTCCCGAAAAGGGTGGGCAGGCGTGCCAGACGGGGGAGGAAACCTTCCGGGGGCCTCTCCTCCCGCAGGGCATCCCCCAGCGCGCCGAGCTTCTCCTGCCAGCGGGAGGCGAGCTCCGTGAGAAGCCTACCGGAAGCCTCCGAGAGTTCTCCGAAGGCCCGTCCGTGCTCCCCGCAGAGCCCGAGGGCTTCTTCCCAGCGGTGGTGGGGGTGCTCCGCGACCTCCCGTGAGAGCCAGCTCAGGTAGCGTCCCAGCCCTTCCTCCTCCGCCCGGCATACGGGGCAGCCGGGGCGGGAGAGGTCGAACCTGAGCTCCGCCACGGCCGGAGACCAGCCCCTTCCAGGTGTGCCGCTGGTAGCGGGTGTGGCTTCGGGAGGGGGGCTCTCCCCGGGATGTGGTGATCCCCAAAGCGGGGTGGAGAGGGAGTCCGTGCGCATCCCCTCCTGGATCTCGTCGAGCATCACCCCGACCACGAAGGCGAGCTCGTCCCAGGAGAGGGCCGGCGCGAGCCACAGCAGGTGAGGAAGGCAGAGGGGCCGGCTGCGGCGGAGGGCGCCGCGCACCTCACCGTCTCGCAGGGAGGATACGAGCGAGCGCAGGAGGTTCTCCCGACCCCGTCTTGCGGCGGTGCACGCCGGACACGGGGCCTCCAAAGAGAAGGCACCTCCCTCTCCGCGCAGGTCTTCCGCCGCCGCGGAGATCAGAGGCAGGTAGATGCTCGCGACCGTCTGAGGTACGGCCTGCTGGATCAGGAAGGAGGTGTGAGCGGGGCAGAACCCGCCCGATCGCCGCAGTCGCTCCACGTTCTCCGGCTGGGAATAGCCCTCGTGCAGGTACCAGAAGAAGAACCGCCCGACCGACTCGCCCTCCCGCCGGCAGAAGATGCACTCCCCGGAGGAGAGCGAGCCGAGGACGTCGGCCCGGGCGACCCTGAGGGAGCTGGTTTCCTCCGGACCCGGAGCGTGTCGCAGCCTGCGGATCACGGTCTACCCGGCCGAGGCGTAGACGAGCACGAGCATGAGGACCACGAAGACGTACAGGAGGTACGCCGAGAGGTTGCCCGACTGGATCCTCTTCATCCTCCGCGTCACCCCGAGGAGGACGCCGGATGCCCACTCGTAGAAGCTACCTTCGAGCCAGAAGAGCGTGCGCGAGCGGTACAGACGCCCCACGACCTCCTCCTTCGGCCGGTAGAAGTCCGAGAAGACCGTGCGCAGCGCGTTGGAAAAGCCCCTCGGCGTGTAACCCACGCCCCCAGTAGAGGCCTCCCCGGAGGTCCATACCCTCCCCAAGACCATCTCCCCGCCGCCGAAGATCCTCACGGCCCCCCACACCATCACCACCAGCGCCGGCAGCGCGAGCGCAAGCAGCGTGGGCGAGAGCGCAGAGAAGTTTTCGTAGGCGGGCTGCAA
>NZ_JCBAJP010000006.1:0-188393 GCF_059772285.1 Rubrobacter sp. M3-4 | reverse complement strand
AGGAGCACCAGCCCGGCAAAGAGCGAGATAAGCCTCCTCACCTCCTGCTGCCCTCCTTCCTGGGACGGCGTCTGCTCTCGGGGCCGGCGGGAAGGCGGCACGCCTCACCCTTATCGCCCTCTCCCTGATGCTTCCTGCGGCTTATGAGGTAGAAGCCCACCGCGAGCGCGGCGACGAAGTACGCGCTCGCCCCGGCGACGACGAGTCCCGTATGGGCCGCGAGCGCCGCTCCCAGCGCGGTGCCGCCGAGCAGCCCGATCAGGATCGGGAGGGTGATGGCCAGGTGGCACGGGCAGGCGACGATCGCGCTCGCCGCCAGCACGTAGCCCACGATCTTCCGCCTCATCTGCACCGCTCCCCGGTCCAGGTGCACTCGCCGGTGATCTCGCACGCCTCGACGTGCTCGCGGTTGTCCGCGAGGAGCGCCTCGCCGAGCCTGAGGATCTCGAGCACCCGCTCGTCGGCTATCGCGTAGTAGGCCCGCCTCCCCTCGCGCCGCCCCCTCACGTAGCCGCACCACGCAAGGCACTGCAGGTGTACCGAGACCCGCGGCTGGCTCGCCCCGACGGCCTCGACGATCTCAGAGACGCTCGCCTCGCCGCGGCGTGCCAGGTACGCGAGGATGGACATCCTCGTCGGGTCGGCGAAACCTTCGAAGAGCTTGGCCGCGACCTTCATGTCCGGGCTCTCCTTCCCGATCCTGGCCCCTGCGAGCGGCGGGCTCTCCTCTATTCTCTCTTCCGGCACTTCGTCTCCACCTCCTCTCCTAGCAGCACGCTTCCGGCACTTCGTCTCCACCTCCTCTCCTAGCAGCACGCCCCCTCGCCGGACCAGTCCCGGGCGAGGTCGAACGCATCCTCCAGCGTCAGGGCGAGCGTGATCGCCTCGGACTCCTTCTCCTTCGCCCACCGTTCATAATCTGCGAGCGAGCGGAAGGCGTTCAGGTACGGGCAGAGCACCTCCTGGACCGGCCCGGCTCCTCTCCTCGCCACGCCGAAGGAGACGACCGCGCTTTCGGGGTTCGCCTCGACGCCGTCCTCGGTGACGAGCGCGGTGACCTCACCGCCCGTCGGACTCTGCGAGCGGACCTCGACCGGCTCGCCGCGCAGCGCGAACGGGAGCATCAGCGCGTCCACGAAGCAGTGGGTGTGGAGGGTCTCGCCGGGCAGGCGCGCCTCGTGGCGGGTCTTCTCCTGCGAGACGAGATCCTCCACCCGCGGGACCGCAAGCTCGCGGGCGAAGGCGTCGGTCAGGTCGCCGATCGTATCGAGCTCCGCGAGATGCGGGAGCCCGAAGACCTCCCGCAACCGCTCCCGCATCTCCTCCGGCAGCACTCTCTTCTCGTAGCCCACTCTTCCTTCCTTCTACGCCGCGCAGCAGGAGAGCTTCGAGACGTCGCGCCCGAAGGACTGGGCGGCGAGCTTTATTCCCTCGGACATCGTCAGGTACGGTGCCCAGGTGTCGGCGAGATCCTGCACGGTGAGGCCGAACTTCACCGCGTACACCCCCGCAAGGATGATCTCCCCGGCGTTCTCGCCGACGGCGTGCACCCCTAAGACCTTCCCGCTCTCCTTCTCGGCGACGAGCTTGACCATCCCGCGGGTGTCGAGGTTGACGATGGCCCGGGGGACGTTCTCCAGGTCCAGCACCCGGCACTCGCACGCGTACCCTTCCTCGTGCGCCTGGGCGTCGGTGAGGCCGACGGCGGCGATGTTCGGCGTGGTAAACGTGATCCGCGGCAGTGCGGCGTAGTCCATCGCGCGTCCGGCGCCGAGGAGGGCGTTCTCGGCGGCGAGGGTGCCCTGCGCGGCGGCGACGTAGACGAACTGTGGGGCCCCGGTGACATCCCCCGCCGCGAAGACCCGCGGGTTGGTCGTCCGGAGCTCGTCGTCCAGCACCAGGGCGCCGCGTTCGTCGCGCTCTATCCCGGCCTCCTCCAGCCCGAGCCCGTCGAGCACCGGGCGGCGGCCGGTGGCGACCAGGATCTCGGAGGCCGCGATCTTTCGCTCCTCGCCGCCCGAGGAGGCGATCACCAGCCTGTTGTTTTCGCCGCCCTCGACGCGCTCGACCCGCGCGGAGGTGATGACCTCCACGCCCTGCTCCCGCAGGACCTCCTCGATCCAGCGCGAGACCTCCGGCTCTTCGTTGGGGGCGAGCCGGTCGAGCATCTCCACGATGGTGACCCGGCTCCCGAGGTCGGCGAAGAGCTGGCCCATCTCGAGCCCGATGTAGTTGCCGCCGATGACGACGAGCGACTCGGGGAGCTCATCGAGCTCCATCGCGCTCTCGTAGGTGAGGTAGCCGGCCTCCTCGAGACCCTCTACCGGGGGAACCCACGGCCTGGCCCCCGTCGAGATCAGGTAACTCTGCGCCGTGATCTTTTTACCCCCGACCTCGATGGCCTCCGGCGAGACGAAGCGGGCCTCTCCGCGGACGATCTCGAACCCGTACTCCGCGGCGAGATCCTCGTACTTCTCCTTGCGCAGCTTCGAGACCACCTCCGACTTCATCCCGACGAGCGCCCCGAAGTCCACCGCCCCGGCCGTGGTCTCGACGCCCCGGAACGGGTTGCTCCCCGCCCGATGGTAGGCCTCCGCCGCCGCGAGCAGGTTCTTGGAGGGGATGCACCCGACGTTCACGCACGTCCCCCCGACCGTCCTCCTCTCGACCATCGCAACGCGCGCCCCCTCGTCCGAGGCCCGGATCGCCGCCGCGAACGCCGCGCTGCCCGAACCGATCACGGCCAGATCGTAGTCATAACCGCCACCCCCGGTCTCCACCCGGACCCGGCGCTCCCGGACGTCCTCCAGCGAACGGGGCTCGTAGCCGGCCTCCCGGACGGCTCCCCGCAGCCCTTCCTCGTCCACTCCCTCCGGAGCCTCGAAGACCGCCTCGCCCCGGCGGAAGTCCGCCGAAACCTCGCGCGCCCCGGCGCCCTCCAGCGCCCGGCTCACCGCAACCTCGCAGTGGGAGCACGTCATGCCACCGATCTTCATCCGCTTCAGGCTCATAAAGCCACCTCCATTCAATTCGCTTAAACAAATAATATTCGAATAAGCAAATTTGTCAATGGGAGGGGAGCTTCGATCTTTTCACTGTCCGGCGTTTCGGGAGTTCAGTTTTCTGTATATACGGATCAGGTACACGACCTCCAGGATCGAGGTTACGGTTTGGGTTGCCATGAAGGTCATCCCCACGAACGGCATGATCTTCTGCATCTTGCCGCCTCTGTGTCCGGGCATCATTTTCGTCCTCCTTTTCATCAGTTCCGGTGGTGTCCGACGGGCATGTCTTCTCCGGGTCATTCCCTTTCGGCTGCGTTGCGGCCCGGCCGGTAGAGCGTCTCCGCGGTGGCGGCGACGCCGAGCCCGAAAGCCAGGTGGGCGGCGAAGCCCCTGAGGTGTGTCGAGAGGGGGTAGGAGCGGTTGGGGGCGCTGAAGCCGAAGTAGGGCGTCATCCCCTCGTCCACGATGAGGGACATCGCGGCGCCCACGAGGAGTCCGGCGGAGACGGGGCCGAGGTCCGTCCACCTCCTCAATAAGGTGTAGGCCGGTCCCCAGGCCATTCCCAGGCCGTAGTGGAAGCCGTAGGTGGCGAGCGCCTGGATCTGCGGCTCCGAGAGCTCCAGTCCCAGAGCCTCGGTCGTCTTCCTGGCCGCTATCTCGAAGGGAGGTCCGGGGCGGACCTCCTCTTCCTGCCTGCGGTCCTCCTCGGACTCCAGCTCGTAGAGCCTCATGGACACGCGCTCCATGATCTTCGTGCCCACATAGCCGCCGATCATCCCTATGCCGACGTCCGCCGCCGTTCGTTGGATGCTCACTTTCGGCCTCCAGCGTCCCGCCGCCTAGAGTTCCAGCTTCTCCAGGGCCTGGAGGTACGCCTCGGAGTAGGTCGGGAACTGGGCCACCGAATCGAGGAGCTTCTCGATGGGGATCTCCGCCCGGATCGCGAGTGCGGCCTCGTGGATCCACTCACCCGCCAAAGGCGCGACGGCCCACGCTCCGACGAGCACCCCGCGCTCCCTGTCGGCGACGAGCGAGAGCGTGCCGCGGGGATTCTCCTCGTAGGTGTAGGGGCGGGCGATGGACTCCGCGAGGTCTATGCTGGCGACGGCGGCGTCGATGCCCTGCGCTCGGGCCTGCTCTTCTGTGAGCCCGCAGGCGGCGATCTCCGGGTCCGAGAAGACCACACGGGGGATGCCCCGGTAGTCCGCCCGCCGCTCTCTGCCAAGGATGTTGTCCGCGACGACGCGGCCCTGGTACTTGGCGACGTGGGTGAAGAGCGCCACCCCCGTCACGTCCCCCAGGGCCCACACCCCCTCGGCGAGCCGGCAGCGATCGTCTATCGGGAGCCTTCCATCCTGGAGCTCGATCCCGACGTTCTCCAGGCCTATCCCCTCCGTGCGCGGGGTGCGCCCGGCGGCGACCACGACCACGTCCGCCTCCACCTGCGTCCCGTCGTCGAGCTCGATGGTCGCAGCCTCCCCGTTTCTCCGGGCACGGACCGCCTTCCGGCCCGTGAGCACCCGCACGCCCTCCTCCTCGAGGTACTTCCGTGCGAGCTCGCCCACCTGCGCATCCTCGCGGTTTATCAGGTGGTCCGCCGACTGGACGATCGTCACCTCCGAGCCGAAGCGGGTGAGCCACTGGGCGGTCTCTATGCCGTTCGGCCCCCCGCCGACGATGAGGGCGCGTCCGGGGACCTCGCGGCTCGTCGTCACCTCGCGGTTGGTCCAGACGGTGACATCATCGAGACCTTCGATGGGAGGCACGTTGGGCTCGGAGCCGGTCGCGACGATGATGTGACTGGCCTCGATGGTCTCGCCGTTCACCTCCACCCGTCCGGGTCCGGCGATGCGGCCCTCGCCCTTGAAGACCCGCGCGCCCTTCTCTTCGTAGCCCTCGACCTGCGCGGCGTCGTCGAGGTGGCGGATCATGTAGTCCCGGTAATCGAAGACCTCTTCGAGCATCAGCGCGGGGGTGTCCGTTCCGAAGGCCCGCCGCGCCTCGTTTCTCACCTCCGGCGGCCTCAGGAGCGTCTTCGAGGGTATGCACGCCCAGTAGCCGCACTCGCCCCCGATGAGCTCGCGCTCCACCACGGCGATCCTCTTGCCGCCCGAGATCAAACGGCTCGCCGCCACCTCGCCACCGGGGCCCATCCCGATCACCACGACATCGAACCTCTCCGCCATCGCGCTTCCTCCCGAAATTAATTCGCTTGCACGAATATCGATCTTACGGGCTCCACCAGATATTTCAAGGAGAGGACGAGGGTCGGGCGATCCGGGGCTCTGGTAGAATCGAGTAAGGGCATCCTGTCCCGCTTGTGTTCAGCGAGAGGTCGAGGCAGGAGGAGTGGATGTGGAGAAGACCCGCACCAGGCACGAGGCGCTAGGTCTCGACGAGGGTGACCTAATCAGGATGTACCGTGCCATGCTCTTGGCGCGGCGGACGGACGAGCGCATGTGGATCCTGAACCGTCAGGGCAGGGCGGCTTTCGTGATCTCCTGTCAGGGGCATGAAGCTGCGCAGGTAGGGGCGGCGTACAACATGCGGCCCGGGTACGACTACCTGTATCCGTACTACCGGGACTTTGGAATGGTTATGCTTCTCGGGCAGAGCGTCCGAGACCAGTTCCTGAGCCTGTTCGGCAAAAAAGAGGATCCCAACAGCGGCGGTCGGCAGATGCCGGGTCACTTCTCCAGCCGCGAGCTGAGGATCGTCACCGCCTCGGCGCCGGTCGGGGTGCAGTATCCGCAGGCGGTCGGGAGTGCCCTGGCGTTCAAGCTGCGCGGGGAGGACGGTGTGGTGCTCGTCTCCGGCGGCGAGGGGTCGACCAGCGAGGGCGACTGGCACGAGGCGATGAACTTCGCCGGGGTGAGGAGGCTCCCGGTCGTCTTCCTGGTGCAGAACAACGCCTATGCGATCTCGGTGCCCGAGGAGTTGCAGGTCGCGGGTTCGATCGCGAAGCGCGCCGAAGGGTACGGCTTCCCCGGCGTGGCGGTGGACGGCAACGACGTGCTCGCCGTCTACGAGGTCGCAAAGGAGGCCTTCGGACGGGCGCGGCGGGGTGAAGGGCCGACTTTGATCGAGGCGAAGACCTACCGCCTGACCGCCCATTCCTCCGACGACGACGACCGGCGCTACCGCGAGCGCGAGGAGATCGAAGAGTGGCGGCAGAAGGATCCGATCCTTCGCTTCGAGCGCTACCTCTTCGAGGTCGGGGTGCTCGACGAGGAGAAGAAGGAGGAGATCTCCGCGCAGATCAAAGTGGAGATCGACGAGGCGGTCGAGTACGCCGAGGCCGCGCCCTTCGCCGAGCCGGAGGAGGCGCTCGAGCGCGTCTACGCGGAGGCCTGAGGAGATGGCCGTCAGGAACCTGCTGCAGGCCATCCACGACGCCCTCGAGGAGGAGATGCGCGCCGACGAGACCGTCCTGATCCTGGGCGAGGACGTGGGGAGGGCCGGTGGGGTCTTCCGGGTTACCGAGGGACTGCAGGAGGAGTTCGGCCCCGACAGGGCGCTCGACACCCCGCTTGCCGAGAGCCTCATCGTCGGATCTGCGATAGGGCTCTCGGTCAACGGGATGCGGCCGGTCGCCGAGATACAGTTCGCGGACTTCATCCCGCCGGCCTTCGATCAGATCGTCTCCGAGGCCGCCCGCTTCTACTACCGCTCCAACGGGGCGTGGAACGTGCCGATCACGATCCGCGCTCCCTACGGCGTGGTACCCGGCGGGGCGCTCTACCACTCCCAGTCCGTGGAGGCGTACTTCTGTAACACCCCCGGTCTCAAGGTCGTCGCCCCGACCTTCCCGAAGGAGGCCAAGGGGCTTTTGAAGAGTGCGATCCGGGACCCCAACCCCGTGCTTTTCTTCGAGCACAAGCGCTGTTACCGGCTCCTCAAGGAGGACGTTCCCGAGGGGGACTACACCGTCCCGATCGGGGAGGCGAAGATACACCGGGAGGGTGAGGACATCACCGTCGTCGCCTACGGGCTGGTGCTCCACACCGCGCTCGAGGTCGCGAAGAAGCTCTCCGAGGAGCACGGCATCGAGGCCGAGGTCGTGGAGCCCCTGACCCTCTACCCGCTGGACAGGGAGACGATCCTGGCCTCGGCGCGCAAGACCGGGAAGTTCCTCGCGATCTCCGAGGCCAACATCACCGGCTCGGTGACGGCGGAGATGGCCGCGCTCGTGGCGCGCGAGGCTTTCGAGTGGCTGGACGCGCCGGTGATGCGCCTCGGGGCGCCGGACATACCCGCCGCCGCCTTCGCGCGGCCGATGATGGACGCCTTCGTGCCCGATGCCGCGCGGATAGAGTCGGCCATGCTCGAGCTGGCCCGCTACTAGGGAGGGGGAGAGTTGGCGAAACCAGTTACCATGCCCCAGCTCGGGGAGAGCGTGACCGAAGGGACGATAGCCCGCTGGCTCAAGTCCGAGGGGGAGGAGATCGAGAAGGACGAGCCCCTCTGCGAGGTGGACACCGACAAGGTCTCCAGCGAGCTGCCCTCCCCGATCGCCGGCAGGATAGAGAAGCTTCTCGTCTCCGAGGGCGAGACCGTCGAGGTGGGCACCGAGATCGCGCTCGTCGCCGTCGAGGGTGAGTCCGAAGGCCCGCCGCGGGAAGACATGCGCTCGGAGGGGCCGACGGAGGAGTTCCCGGCCGCCGGAACCGTGGCCCAGCCGGCCGTCGCGCAACGCGTCAGGAGGCCCGGCGCATCCGGCGGGAACGGACGCGGAGGGGTGCCGGACGCCGGGGAGCTGCGGCTCAGGCGCTCCTCGCCGGTGGTGCGCAGGATCGCCGCCGAGCACGGGATAGACATCTCCGAGATCCGGGGTACTGGCATCGGCGGCAGGGTCACCAGGAAGGACATCGAGGCCTACGTGCGCGAGCGGGAGGCCGCGCGCGGGCCCGCCCCCACGCCGGAGCCGGCCCGCGCGCGGGTCGAAGTCCACGAAGGAGACCGCGTCGTCGAGCTCGACAGCGTCCGGCGGGCGATCGCGAACCGCATGAGCCTGAGCAAGCGCGAGGCCCCGCACGCCTGGACGATGGTCGAGGCGGACGTCACGGGGCTGGTGGCGCTGCGCGAGCGGATCAAGGAAGACTTCGCCCGGCGGGAGGGGGTGAGGCTCACCTACCTGCCGTTCATCGTCAGGGCCGCCGTCGAGAGCCTCAAGGAGCATCCGATCCTCAACTCCGTCTGGGATGAGGAGAGGATCGTGCTGAGACGGCGGATAAACGTCGGGATCGCGGTGGACCTGGAGGACGCCCTGATCGTGCCCGTGATCCGGGACGCGGACGACTACGGCATCGTCGGGCTCGCCCGCAGGATAGACGACCTGGTCAGACGGGCGCGCGAGCGGCGGCTCTCCCCCGAGGACGTCTCCGGCGGGACGTTCACGGTCAACAACCCGGGCGCGCTGGGTTCGGTGGTCTCCACCCCGATCATCAACCACCCGCAGGCGGCGATCCTCTCCGCCGAGGCGATCGTGAAGCGCCCGGTGGTGGTGGGAGATGCGATCGCGATCCGGAGCATCATGAACCTGGAGGTCTCCTTCGACCACCGCATCCTCGACGGAGGGGCTGCGCTGCGGTTTTTGAACGCGGTGAAGCGTCGGCTGGAGGGCTACACTCCCGAGAGCGAGGTGCTCTAGCTCCCCGCGAGCACGAGCCGGGCGAGTGCAGCCGAGAGGAAGGTGCCGAGCGCGACGAGCATGAACAAGAGCCCCGCGTCGAGCACGGTGTCCCTGCCGACGAGTAGCGGGAGGGAGAGCCAGCCCGCCGCCACGACACAGAGGAAGAGCGATTCACGACCGGCCGCGGCGGAGAAGGCCAGCGCGAGCAGGAGCAGATAGAGGGCCACGTCCTTCGCGAGTTCTCTCCTCCGGCTTTTCTTCCCGTCCTCCCTCACGGCTTATGCTGCTCATTCTCGCCGAAGGTTCTCGCGGAGTTCATGCGGGCGTACACCTCCTTTCCGGGGGCCAGCCCGAGGTCTTCGGCCTCACCGCGGGTGAGCTGGGCCCAGATGTTGTTCCGCCCATCTTCGAGGGTGAGCTCTGCACGCACCTCGAAGCCCAGATAGACCAGATGGTCCACGCGTGCACCGGTGGTCCCGGTCTCCGGGGAGGACAGCAGTTCTATGTCGTGCGGGCGTACGAAGGTGTCCCCGAGCCGGTTGACGGGGCCGATAAACCCCATAACGAACTCGTTGTGGGGATGCTCGTAGAGCTCGCGGGGACTGCCGGTCTGCTCCACCCGGCCGTGGTTCATCACCACGATCCGGTCTGCCACCTCCATGGCCTCCTCCTGATCGTGGGTCACCAGGATGGTGGTGACGTTCATCCCCTCGTGCAGCTTCCGGAGCCACGCCCTGAGCTCCTGGCGTACCCGGGCGTCGAGTGCCCCGAAGGGTTCGTCGAGGAGCAGGACCTCCGGGTCTATGGCCAGCGCGCGGGCGAGGGCCATGCGCTGACGCTGACCGCCCGAGAGCTGGGAGGGGTAGCGTCCGGCGAACCCCTCGAGCTGGACGAGCTCCAGGAGCTCCTGCACCCTTTCGCGGATGACCTTCCTGGGGAGGCGCCTTATCTTCATCCCGAAAGCCACGTTGTCGAAGACGGTCATGTGCTTGAACGCCGCGTAGTGCTGGAAGACGAAGCCCACCCCGCGTCTCTGGGGCGGCAGAGCGGTCTTGTCCTCACCGTTGATGAAGACCCGGCCCTCGTCCGGTTCCTCGAGCCCGGCGATCACCCTGAGGAGGGTTGACTTGCCGCTCCCGCTGGGCCCGAGCAGCGCGGTGAGGGAGCCGGATGGGGCCTCGATCGAGACGCCTTCGAGGGCGACGAACTCCCCGAAGCGCTTGGCAACACCCCTCGTTTCGATGCTCATCTCTCCTCCTCTGGCTTGAAGGCGTTCGTGAGGAGCAGCGTCGCCACCGCGATCAGGGCGAGCACCACCGAGGCGGCGTACGCCCCCGCGAGGTCGAAGTTCTGGAAGCGGTCCTGGACGTAGACGGTCATCGTCTCGGTGAGGCCGGAGATCCTCCCCGATACCACGCTCACCGCCCCGAACTCGCCGATGGCCCGGGCGGTGGTCAGGACCACGCCGTAGGCTACGCCCTGGCGGATGGCGGGCAGCGTCACCAGCAAAAACGTCTGCGTGGGCGAGGCTCCGAGGGTGGCCGCCGCCTGCTCCTGCTCGGTCCCTATCTCCTGCAGTACGGGCATCACCTCGCGTACGACGAAGGGCAGGGAGATGAAGATCGTGGCGAGCACGATCCCGGGTACGGAGAAGATGATCTTGATCCCGTGCGCCAAAAGCCAGTCGCCGACGGGTGAACCCTGCCCGTAGAGCGTGTAGAGCGCGAGTCCGACGACGACCGGTGAGATCGCGAGCGGCAGATCCAGGATCGCGTTGAGCAACCCCCTGCCCGGGAACCGGTGCCGCACCAGCACGATGGCGCACAGGATGCCGAAGAGGGTGTTCACGACCACCGCGATCGCGGTGGCCAGCAGGGTGAGCCACAGGGCGTGCAGCGCCGCCGGATTCGTCACGGCCCGCCAGGCCGTGCCCGCCCCCTCCTCGAAGGCCTTCCGGAAGACCATCGCCACCGGGAAGACGAGCAGCAGAGCCAGATACCCGAGCGCGACCGCGCGCAGCGCGAGCCTAGAGATCATGCCGGGCCCCCCAGCGTCCGATGAGCCTCATCCCGAGGAGAACCAAAAGCGAGAGCGCGAGCAGCGTGACCGAGACCGCGGCCGCCCCCGAGGGGTTGTCGGACTGTATCTGACCGTAGATGTAGACGGAGGCGACCTCCGTCTTGTAGGGGATGTTCCCTGTGATGATGACGACCGATCCGAACTCTCCTATCGCTCGCGCGAAGCCGAGCGCCGCGCCGGAGAGGATGGCAGGCAGGAGGTTCGGCAGGATGACGCGCCGGAAGCTCTGGAGCGGCCCGGCCCCGAGCGAGGCCGCGGCCTCCTCGACCTCGCGGTCGAGCTCGGCCAGGACCGGCTGCACGGAACGCACGACGAACGGGAGCGTGACGAAGAGCAACGCCATGATTATCGCAGCCCTGGTGTACGCGACGTTGATCCCGAGCGGGCTCTTCGGCCCGTAGAGGGCGAGCAGCGTGAGCCCGGCGACTATCGTCGGCAGCGCGAAGGGCAGATCTATTAGCGCGTTGACCACCCCCATTCCCCGGAAACGGTCTCGCACCAGAACCCAGGCTATGAGCGTTCCGCTCACAACGTTCAGGGCCACGACCACGAGCGAGACCTCGAACGTCAGCCGCAGCGCGGCGACGGCCTCGGGGTTGGTGACGGCCCGCACGAACCCCGAGACTCCCTCCCCGGTCGCCCTCCACACCACCGCCGCGAGCGGGATCAGGACGATCAGACTCAGGTAGATCACGACGGTTCCGCGGGCGGCGTGGCCGCGCGGGGGAGCGGCCACGCCTTTGTCCTGCAACACGCTCATTGGGTCGGCTTCCCGAGCTGGCGGCTGATCTTCGCGAAGATGCCGCTGTTCGGGTCGAAGAACTTCTTCTGGACTTTGTCCCAGCCGCCGAGTCCGAGGTCGTTTATCGTGAAGAGGCCCTCAGGCTTTGGGTACTCGTCCTTGAACCGTGCGAGCACGTTCTTGTCCACGGGGCGATATCCCTCCCTGGCGAAGATTTTCTGCCCTTCCGGGCTGTAGAGGAACCTGACGAACGCCTCGGCCTGCTTCTTGTGCTTGCTGTCCTTGGTGACGGCGATCGGGTTCTGTATGAGTATCGTCTGCTTCGGGATGATGTACTGCACGTCCTCGCCTTCGTGCTGGGCGAGTATGGCTTCGTTCTCGTAGCTGATCAGAACGTCCCCCTCGCCCCCCGTGAACGTCTGCAGCGCCTCCCTGCCGCTCGCGGGTTCGACCGGTACGTGCGAGAAGAGCTTCTTGAGGTAGGCCTCCGCCTCCGCGGGACTCTTGCCCTCCTTGAGCTGCGCTCCATAGGCGGCCATCACGTTCCACCGCGCGCTGCCCGAAGAGAACGGGTTCGGGGTTATCACCTTTACGCCGGGTTTGACCAGGTCGTCCCAACCGTGGATGTGCTTGGGATTGCCCTTCCTGACCACCAGCACGACCACCGAGTCGGTGACAATCCCATGGTAGCGGTTTTTGTCCCAGTCCGGACTCACGGTGCCGGATTGCACCAGCCTCTCCATGTCCGGCGCCAGCGAGAACTCGACCACGTCCGCCGGCTGTCCCGCCGCCACCGCCCGGCTCTGATCCCCGGAGGCACCATAAGAGGTGTGGAAGTCGACCCCCTTGCCCACCTCCGTCTTCTGGAACGCCGGGATCAGCTTGTCGTATACCTGTTCCAGGGTGGAGTACCCGACCACGTTTAGCGTCACCTTCCCGCTCCCGCTCCCGCCCCCGCCGCTCCTCGCAGATCCGGAAGCACTCCCCCCGCACCCCGAGAGCACGATCGCGGCGGCGGCCAGAAGCACAGCCACCAGCACCAGAACCCCGACTTTTCTCAACTTTGCCTCCTTTTTCTGTTAATTTACTTAACAATGCATGAAAGTATGGCTTCTGGGAGGAAGGCTGTCAAGGACTTTCTGGTGGGGGTCAGGCGGTAATCGTTGGTTCTTTGGGAGAGATCTGGTCGGGGGTGTTCAGTTCGGCGCCAGGGGGAGCGGGGATGGGGCCTTCGAGCAGTGGGTCGTTCGTCTTTCTCATCCAGGAATCCAGGCGGGAGCGCATCTCTTCGAGGACATCCTGACAGGAGGGTACTTGGGCGAGGTTGTTCGATTCGTTCGGGTCGTAGAGCAGGTCGTAGAGGCGCTCTTCGGGTATCAGGGTCTCCGCGAGGCCGTGTGCGAGGAGGAGGTCTTTGCTGGGGCTGTCGTCTATGTTGGCGAGGACGGGGGTGGGATGGGTCGGGTCGAAGCGCCGGATGTATTTCCAGCGGTGGGTTCGGACGCAGCGTTCGGGCTCGTAGGCGACGTGGTAGGTCTTCTCGGCGAAGATGGCTTTGCGGATCTCTCTCACCTCTCGGTGTACCAGGGGCAGGAGGGATTCACCCTGCAGGAACGTTGGGTGGTCGATGCCTGCCAGGTCGCAGATGGTCGGGTAGACGTCTATGTGCGAGACGAGGGCGTCTATGGCCCGACCACCGGTGAAACCGCCCGGACCGCGCAGGATCAGCATCACGCCGAGACCCTGGTCGTAGAGGGTCGCCTTTGCGCCGGGGAAAGGGATGCCGTGGTCCGTCGTGCAGATGACGAGCGTGTTTTCGGCGAGACCGGTCTCGTCGAGTGCATCGAGCACCGCCCCCACCCCGCGGTCGAGCGAGCTTATGCTCTCGTAGAAGGAGGCCGTGTCCAGGCGGGTCTCCGGGGTATCGGGCAGGTTCGGCGGGGGCAGGACGTAGTTTGCCTCCTTCGGTGAGGAGGGGTTGAAGAACTCACGGTGGGTTTCGAAGAAGCCGACCGAGAGGAAGAAGGGCCTTCCGTGATCCTGGCGGAGGAGCCTCAGGGTGACCGGCACCACGTCGTCGGTGCGGGTTGTAGGGATCTTGAATACCTCGTCGTAGCCTATTATGTCCGGCCTCTTGGATATGTGCTGCTCCCCGATAAGGGCGGACCAGTAGCCGCGCCGGCGCAGGGTGTGGACGATGTGCTGGCTGTAGTCCTTCAGGGAGAAGCCACGGTGGGCGAGCCCGACCATCCCGTTCGAGTGGGCGTACTGACCGGTGAGCAGGCACGCCCGGCTGCCCGAGCAGGTCGGGGCGGCGCAGAACGCGTTGCGGAAGATGACGCCCTCCTCCGCGAGGCGCTGGATGTTGGGGGTTCTCACCGGGTGCCCGTAGGGACTCACCCAGCGACCGGTGTCGTGGGAATGTAGGTAGAGTAAAGTGCTCCGCCGGCCGACCGGCGATGCCGGTGGAGGTGAGCGCCTCGCACAGCAGCGTGCTGCCGCTCCGGGGGGTTGCGCAGATCATGTAGGAGAGGAAGGGTCTGATCATCACAGCACTTCCACCGGGTGGGAGACGACGGCACCGTACAGATAGCCCTGCTCGTTGAAGGGAACCGTCTCCGGCTGCGTCCGGCCGCTCTCGCCGGTAGTGCGTACCCGGATCTCGTGTCGGCCGGGTGTGGCTTCCCACGGGATCCTGAACCGGGCCCACGCCCCTTCGACGTTCGGGCCGTACAGGGCGGCCTGCTGCCAGCTTTTGCCGTCTATCGAGTACTCGACCTTCGCGACCCGCTCTCCCGGCGACCAGGCCCTGCCGGTGATGGTGCGCCGGCCGCGCGGGAGCACGGCGGGCCAGGGGAGCTCCAGGGCGCTCTTGGTCACCTGGGAGGTGACCGGGATCCTTCCTCTGCCATAGTGTCCTCCGGTGAGGACGTATCGTGAGGTGTTCCACGGCGAGAAGAGGGGCTGCAGAGAGACGAAGATGCGCCCGAGCCACTTCACGCTCGCCACCGCGGCCCATCCCGGGACCACCGCGCGCAGCGGGAACCCGTGATCCGCGGGCAGGGGGTCTCCGTTCATCGCGTAGGCCAGTATGGTGTCCTCTTCCAGCGCCTTCCCGATCGGTATCGGGCGGCGCATTCTCACCGCGTCTAGCCCTTCGAGCATCACCTCGCACGCCCCGCTCCTGAGCCCGGCTCGCTCCATCACCTCCCTCAGGGCCACGCCCCGCCACTCCGCGACCCCGATGGCCCCGAGACGCCACTGCGTACCCGGCGCCTCCCTGCCCTGTTCTTCGGCGAAGAAGACTCGAGCGTTGCCCGCACATTCCAGGGCCCGGACGATGGTCGTCTGGGGCAGGCGCAGCAGGTCGCCGTAGCCGAGCCGCAGCGTGCGTTCGACTCCGGGGCCCTCCACGACGAGGGTCCACCCGAGGGGGTCTATACGCGGGGTGGGGGCGTGGTTGCGCACGAAGAACAGATCATTCGGGGTGGTATAAGGGCTCTCGGCCATCGCCTCCCACCGGGTCTCGGCGTTGAGCGAGAGATCACCGGTGGGGTCGTCGCCGAGGCGCCTCAGCAGCGGCCGGTGGTCGACGAAGGATTCCTCCGGAAGAGATTTCGCGATCCCGGAGAACGACGTGCCGGGTTCGTTCTCCTCGCGGGTCCTGCTAAACATATACGACCACCTCCTCGCCCTCTAGCGCCACCGGATAGACCCTGAGGCGCATGTCCCGGCGGTGAGGCTCGCACGGAGAGAGGCCGCTGGCCAGGTCGAACTCGAAGTTGTGCCAGGGACATACGATTACGCACCGCTTCGAGCTTACGTGCTCCCCGGTGCGGCTCGCGGTCCACATCCGTTCGACCCTGCCCTTGGAGAGGTCTGCGGCCTCGTGCGGGCAGGTGCTCGAGACGGCGCGATAGGAGCCGTCGTCGAGGCGGGCGAGGGTGACGCTGCGGCTGCCGGCCCTGAAGCGTCTCATCTCACCGGGTGCGAGCTCTTCCCTCGCGCAGAGAACGTAACGCCGCCTGCGCGGCGCCTCCACGCTTCTATAGTCCATAGAACTCCTTCGCGTTGTCGTAGAGGATCCTGCGCCGGATCTCCTTCGGGAAGCTTCCAGGCAGGACATGATAGGGCGAGTCGAAGTCCCAGTGCGGGTAGTCGCTGGAAAACATCAGGAAGTCTTCGGAGCCGATCATCTCGAACATCCGCCACAGATCTTCGGGATCTTCCGGGTACTCCATCGGCTGCGTCGAGAAACGCACCCTTTCCCGGATGTATTCTGAAGGCATCCTCTTCACCCAGGGAACCTCCCGCCGGAGCGAACGGTAGTTGTGGTCGAACCTCCACATGAGGTGCGGAACCCAGGTCCAGCTCGACTCGATCATGGCGACCCTGAGCTCTTCGAAGCGGTCGAAGACGCCGTGGGCGATGAGCCCGATGAGCTGTGACTGCCAGGTCTGAGAGATGGCCGTGTGCCACTCGATGTAATACGTGGGCAACCCTATCGCGGTCTCCGTGGCGTTGGACTGGTGGAACGCCACGGCGAGGCCGTTGCGCTCGGCGGCCTTGAAGATCGGATGGTAGAAGGACCGGCCGAAATGATGGTGTGGCACCGCCGGCAGAATGACCTGCACGAACCTCCGGTCCGACCCCACCCGGTCTATCTCGCGCGCGGCACCCTGCGGGTCCTGCGCCGCGACCGTCACCGACCCGAGCAGCCTCCGGTCCTTGTCCAGCCAGTTCTCTATCAGCCAGTCGTTGTAAGCCGAGGCGAGCGCCCCGGCGAACTCCGGCTGCACCTTCATGTTGGTAGGATGGAACGAGCTGACCAGTATCGCCCGCTCCACCACATACGGATCGAGAAGCTGGCGCCTCATCACCCCCAGATCCGAACCCGCAGGCCTCCCATCGGCCATCACCGCATCAGCCATCGCCACCCCGGCCACCTGCGGATAGGAGTAGGGGAAGGCTGACTCCTTCCACCCGTCAACCGCAGCCACCCTGCTCCTCCAGGGCTCCGCCAGATACGGTACCAGATCCCGCTCCGAAACCAGCATCTCGTGTACGTCGGTGTCTATCACCGCTGCCTTGCGCGCCCGCCTCCGCTCCTCTAGATCCCTGACCCGGGCCTGCATCACCTCACGCTCCTCTCGTGGTTTTATATGTTTTGTCGATTATAAAAGTTATCAAAGTGGAAAATAAATCAAGGGGTGGGATTTGTCAACGCCCGGGGCTGGGGTCAGCCGGAGCGGAGCCAGAGTTGCATGGGACCGGGGGAGCGGTTGGCCCAGGCGAGGTAGGGGACGAGGGTGAGCCTGGAGGGGCGTCTGTTGGGCGTGGGGAGTCTTCGGGTGCGGTAGAGGCTCCCCCGCCAGCCGGGGTCGAGGGATTCGATGCTGGCTGGGGCGTGCAGCGCCGGCATCCCGGCGAGTTCTGGGTGGGGCCCGACGGAGAAGCCCGCGTCTGGTGTGAGGACGACGTCGCGGAGGTCTGCCGCGTCCGGGTTGTCCGCACCTTCAGCGCAGTAGAGGATGGGACCGCGCATGACCGCGACCCTCCCTGTGTTCTCGAGGACGTAGGGGTGGCTCTCGAGGAGGCGCACGGGCATCGGCAGGTGCATCCTCACGGTGTCGCCGGGACGCCAGCGGCGTTGTATCACGGCGTAGGAGCCGGGCTTCGCCGGGATGTCTGCTTCAGCTCCGTTCACCTCTATGCGCGCTTCTTCGCACCACGCCGGCACGCGCAGCATGAGCGAGAACTCACCCTCGCCGGAGACCACCTCGACCTCGACATCCCCGTCCCACGGGTAGCCGGTGCGCTGCCTGAGACGGACCTTCGGGCCCTGGAGGTTCGCCTCGCCTTCGGCGTAGAGGTGCACCCATACGGTCCCCTCCGAGGTGCTGTAGAAATAGCCGGGCAGCGCGGCGAGCGTCCTGGCGATGTTCGGCGGGCAGCAGGCGCACCCGAACCACTCCTGCCGGCGGTGCGTGCCGTCGTCGGCGAGCGGGTTCTGGTAGAAGTAGCGCCGGCCGTCGAGCGAGACGCCCGGCAACACGGCGTTGTATAAGTTGTGTTCGATCAGGTCCGCGTAGCGCGCTTCGCCCGTGATCTGCAGCATCCGCCAGCTCCACATCACGCTGCCTATCGCCGCGCAGCTCTCCGCGTAGGCCCTCTCGTTCGGAAGCTCGTAGTCCTTCCCGAACGCCTCCCCCTCGTAGCGCGAGCCGATCCCGCCGCTCACGTACATACGCTTCGTTACCATGTTATGCCACAAGCGCTCAAGAGCATGGAGGATGTCTTCGTCGCCGGTCTCGGCGTAGACGTCGGCTGCTCCTGCGTTCAGGTAGGTGGCGCGGACGGCGTGGCCGGTGATCTCCTGTTGCTCGCGAAAGGGCAGGTGGTCCTGATGGTATTCCCTGCCGCTGATCCTGCCGCGGCCCCGGACGTCGAGAAAGAAGCGGGCCTGGTCGAGGTATCTGTGCTCGCCCGTCTCTCTGAACAGCTCGACGAGGGCCATCTCGATCTCCTCGTGTCCGTCGGCGGTCTCGAGTTTGCCCTCGCTCTTCGGGCCGAAGGTCTTGCAGACGAGGTCTGCGAAGCGGCGAGCCACATCGAGGAGGCGTTCGCTTCCGGTCGCGCGGTGGTGGGCTATGGCCGCCTGGATCAGGTGCCCCCCGCAGTAGAGCTCGTGCAGGTCCCTCAGGTTGGTGAAGCGCTCCCGTTTTCGTTCGAAGGTGAAGTAGGTGTTTATGTAGCCGTCGGGCTCCTGGGCCGCCTCTACCTCGTCGATCGCGCGCTCGACCATCTCCCCGAGTTCCGGATCTGGGTTCGCGGTCAGCGTCCAGGAGGCTGCCTCGAGCCACTTGTACACGTCGGAGTCGGCGAAGTACATCCCGCGGAAGGGGGCCTCGATCCTGCCCGATGCCCGCCGGAAGTTGTCCAGCGTGCCGGAGCTCTCCAGGTGCTCATACTGCTCCCGCAGCGTCACCTTGCGGTTGATCTCGCGGCGTGGTTCCCAGAATTCGTCCGAGAGACGCACGTCCCCGAGCGGTACGGGGTCGAGGCGGGCGTGTGGGCTGCCGGAGACGTCCACCGTGAAAGAGAGATCGTATCTGGAGTGGTCCAATCTGGTTCTCCGATCCAGGAATTTTCTCTTGCCAGCTCTGTTATATGTTCGAACGGTGCCCGGAAAGTGGCTCCGCTACTTCACGGACCCCAGCGAGAGCCCCTCGGCGAGCCTTCGCTGGGTGGCGGCGAAGAGCACGAGCACCGGGATCGAGGTAACGGTCGCCAGGGCCATCAGCCCGGGCCAGTCTATGCCGTAGGCGGAGACCTGCTGGCTTATCACCGCGCTTATGGGGTAGGCCTCCGGGTTGGTGAGGAAGCTTATCGCGTAGAGGAACTCACCCCAGGCGATGATGAAGATCAGGGTGCCCACCTTCACGTTACCAAGATCTCCTCCTCTCGAGTCCCGCCAGATTACAATGCCATCCGATTCGTCGTAGTCTCTGACCGAATTTCCAGCATAAACACCCGCTGCCCGTTTTCCCTGAATTCTCTGCCCGTCACAGCTTTGCATGGCCGGGCACAAGGGGCAACGTGTCGATTTCGTAGAAAAAGGAAACTATTCCGACTCGGAGAAGAGACATCTGGTGAGGGCGGTTTTTGGGCCGGGAGATGTTTGTGTGGGGCGGTAAAGGTACGGGGCCGGTGCGCAGATGATGCGCACCGGCCGCAGAGAGAGAGGGATTCTTCTTTTCTAAACCTCGCGGTATTCGATCCCGAGGAGTTCGGCGAAGGTGCGCCAGAGGGAGGCGTGGTGGCCGGGGGTCATCACCTCGTGGTGGGTGCCCCCGGCGGCGAGCCAGCCGTCGAGGCACGCCCTCGCGCCGGTCTTTGGCTGGAAGAAGCCGTAGGGCATCTCCAGGTTGGGGAGGACCTCGCTGTCTATGACCTCGCCCTCAGAGACGACGAGGCGGAAGCGCCCGCCGGAGATCGGGGCGAGCGAGGCGATGGTCGCGGGGCCGGGCTGGATGCGGAAGAGGACCGTCGGGGGCGGGCCGAGGCGGCCGATCCCGAGCTCCCGGTGGATGAGGCGGGGTTTCTCGTCGTCTCTCGCGATGCGCCAGTTCCCCTCGCCCATGTGGCTCATCAGGATCGCGTCCCGCTCGTAGTCGAGCGCGTACATCTCGGTGAAGTGGGCGACGTCGGCCAAGACGTGCCCGGCGGAGACGAGCGCCGCGCTGCACGCGTCCCCCTCGGCCCCGTAGCCGTAGCCCTCGGCCATCAGGTTCGACGCGGCGGCGAGCGGCAGCCGCGAGAAGCGGCCATCCTCCCCGATCGCATCGAAGTGCGTCGAGTAGGCGCCGAAGCCGCCGGAGTCGAGGATGCTCTTTATCGCGAGCTGCATCCGGGCCGAGTCCTCGCGCTCTTCGGGGGTGAGGTTCTCGTCGATCTCGAAGCGCTCTTCCTCCGCGCGCAGGGCGGATTTCACCTCCTCCGCCGAAACCCGCTGCATCGCGCGGTGGATGTCGCCGGTGGCGAGGAAGTTTATCTCCGGCCCGAGCTCCCTCAGCATCGTCGTCTCGTCGACGCGGATGTCGCCCATCCCGTTCATCGCGTAGCCGAAGATGGCGACCTTCAGGCGCCGCCAGGCGGTGACCGCAGCCGCGGCCCGCGCCCACTCCTCGAAGGCCCGCCCGAACTCCGGCGAGCGCCAGTCGCCGCTCGCCACCCGGAAGGGGACCCCGGCCCTGACGAGCGCGTTCGCCGTGTCCTGCGCCCCGTGCACCCCCTGGTTGTAGGTCATGTCGCCCATGTCCCACTCCGCCGTCACGTGCGGCTCGGGCTGGATGTTGGCGAGCATCACCGGCAGGCGCGTGTTCGCCAGGGCGCGGGTCGCGCGCATCGCGGGGCCGTAGGTGAGCATGACTATCATGATCCCGTCGAGCTTCTCCTGCTCGAAGAGCTCTACTATCTCCTCGATGTCCTCGCGCGAGCGGGCGGGTTTCGGGAAGCGCACATCCGCCGCCCCCGAGAGGTGCGAGGCGACCTCCTGCGCGTAGTTCGCTTGCCGCTCGGTTATGCCCGGGAGCATCTCGTCGTAGAGGGCCTGCATGATCCCGAGCAGCCCTATCCTGGGTCTGGATGTCACCTCGTTCACCTCCGTCTAACTCTTCTTCTGGCCGTACTGTGTGGTGTAGCGTTCGTGCAGCCTCGCGATGTCCTCCTCGGAGAGGGGGATGGGCTCGCCGAGCTGAACAGCGAGGAAGCTCGTCCGGGCCACGTCCTCGCACATGACGGCTGCCTTTATCGCCTCCAGCGGGCTCTTTCCGACGGCGAAGACCCCGTGGTTCTGCATCACGACCGCGGGGGACTCCTGTCCCCTCAGCGTCCGGACGACCTCGCGGCCTATCTCCTCGCCACCGATCGGGGCGAAGCCGCCGCAGGGGATGGGCCCCCCGAACTCGTCGGCCATCGCGGTCAGGAAGCAGGGGATCTCCCTCCCGACGGCGGCCCAGGCGGTCGCGTAGGGACTGTGGGTGTGCACCACCCCGCCGACATCGGGCATCTCGCGGTAGATGTAGCAGTGGGAGGCGGTGTCCGACGAGGGGTTGTAGTGTCCCTCGACCACGTTCGCCTCCTCGTCGACGACGACCATCGACTCCGGGGTGAGCTCCTCGTACCTGAGGCCGCTCGGCTTTATGACGATGAGCCCGGAGTCCGGGTCGCGCCCGCTCAGGTTGCCGCTCGTCCAGGCGACGAGGCCGTTTCTGGGGAGCTCCTGGTGGAGCCTGGCGACCTCCTCACGCAGTGCTCTGAGCCTCACGCTCTCCTCCCTTGCTCTCGCGCTGGATCTTCTTGAGGCGCTTCATGACGTCGTTCTCGCCGCGCCCGAAGTAGTCGTGCAGCGTCTCGTACTCCCGGTAGAGCGCGTCGTAGACGCGCCGGTTCTCCTCGATGGGCCGGTAGACGTCCTCGTGCACCCGGCTCATGTGCCGCGAGGCCTCGGCGATGTCCCTGTAGACCCCGGCGGCGACGGCAGCGTGCATCGCGCTCCCGAGCGCCGGTCCCTGCTCGCTCGCGATGACGTCGAGCGGGTAGCCGGTCACGTCGGCGTAGATCTGCATCAGGAGCCGGTTCTTCATCAGACCGCCGGCGATGACCAGCCCGTCCACCGCCACCCCGCTCTGCTTGAAGGTCTCGATGATCTTGCGCGTCCCGTAGGCGGTGGACTCGATGAGCGCCCGGTAGATGTCCGGGGCCCGGGTGGCGAGCGTCGCCCCGACCAGCACGCCGCTCAACCCGGCGTCGACGAGCACCGAGCGGTTGCCGTTCCACCAGTCGAGCGCGAGCAGGCCGTGCTCGCCGGGCCTTTGCTTTGCAGCCTCGGCCTCGAGATGGCCGTGCAGGTCGAGCCCTGTTCTGCGGGCGGCCTCGTGGTACTCGGGCGGGACGGCGTGCCTCACGAACCAGCCGAAGATGTCCCCGACCCCGCTCTGCCCGGCCTCGTAGCCGTAGTATCCGGGGACTATGCCGTCCTCGACCACCCCGCACATCCCCGGCACCTCGGCGAGACGATCGCCGAGGACCAGGTGGCAGTTGCTCGTTCCGGCGATGATCACCATCTTCCCCGGCTCTACGACGCCCGCGGCGGGGGCGCAGACGTGGGCGTCGACGTTGCCGACGGCGACCGCGGTGCCCTCCCTGAGCCCGGTCCACCCCGCGGCCTCCGCCGTGAGCCCCCCGGCCCGCGACCCGAGCGGCGAGAGCTCGCGCTTCATCTTCTCGTCCACCACGCCCGCAAGCCCGGGGTGCAACCCGCCGAAGAACTCGTCGTCCGGGAAGCGCCCGTCCTGGTAGATCGCCTTGTACCCGGCCGTGCAGGTATTGCGCGTCTCGACCCCGCACAACCGCCAGACGATCCAGTCGGCCGCCTCGATGATCCGATCGGCCTCCCGGTAGACCTCCGGGGCCTCCTCCAGGATCTGCAACACCTTGGGGAAGAACCACTCCGAGGAGATCTTGCCGCCGTAGCGGGCGAGCCAGCTCTGGCCGGTCTTCCGGGCGAGCTCGTTGACCTCGTCCGCCTGCGGCTGGGAGGCGTGGTGCTTCCAGAGCTTGACCCAGGCGTGAGGCTCGTCCCTCCACTCCGGCAGCGTGCACAGCGGCGTACCATCTTCCTTCACCGGCAGGATCGTGCAGGAGGTGAAGTCTATCCCGACTCCGACGATGGACGCCGGGTCCACCCCGCTCTCGCGCACGGCCTCGGGAACCGCCCGCCTGAGTACCTCGATGTAATCCTCCGGGTCCTGCAGCGCCCACTCCGGGGGGAGCTCCCTGCCGTCGGGCAGCTCCCGGTCCATCACCCCGTGCGGGTAGGCGCAGACCGCGCTCGCCAGCTCCTCCCCGTCGGAGGTGCGCACCACCACCGCCCGGCCCGATTCGGTCCCGAAGTCCACCCCGACCGTGCAGATGTCCGCCCTCTTGCCTTCGCTCATCTCCTCCTCCTCTCTTCGGCCCCAAGTATACGTGCGGATCGAACGTTTTTGATCGCCCGAGGCGTTGGTTTCTGCTGTGCGCCACCCTTCCCGGCACACCCAACCTTCTCACGTCGGCGGCCGGGGTCAACGTGAGGATAGTGTAGAAAAAGGGTACGATTACGACCTGGTGGGAGAGGTGCAGAGGCTCAGGCTGGGATCGGGGCTACCGGTGCGGGCGCAGAACGCGGGGCTCTTCGTCTCGCGCGGACGCGGGGTGCACCCGGACCGGGTGCTTAGCTCTTACGAGCTCATCTTCGTGCGCGAGGGGGCGCTCTCCATATTCGAGGAGGAGCGGCTCTTCGAGGTAGGGGCGGGACAGTCGCTCGTCCTCTGGCCCGGGAGGCGGCACTACGGGGCCGCGCCCTACCCCCCGGATCTCTTCCTTCTACTGGATACACTTCGAGGTCTGCGAGGCGGGAGTGGGTGATGGAGGGCTGGAGGTGCCCCAGCACGCCACGGTCGGACGTCCGAACCACCTCGCGGAGCTCTTCCGGCGCTTCCTCGACGACCAGGAGTCGCGGTGGTTGGATTCCGTGCGGGCCGCCCTGCTCCTGATGCTGATGCTCTGCGAGGTCTCCGGGGCCGGTCCATCAACCCGGACCACCGATGGGAACGCCACGCTCCTCGCCTGCCGGGCCGATTCCTACATCCGCACCCACTTCCACGACCCGGCGCTCTCCACCTCGACGGTGGCGCGAGAGCTCGGCTACAACCCGGACTATCTAGGCCGGGCCTACCGGGCCGTCTACGGCCAGACGATGACGGAGGCGATCCACTGGCGAAGGATGCGTCACGCCCGCCGGATGCTCATCGAGAGCGACCACAACGTCGAGGAGATCGCCCGCGAGTGCGGCTTCAAGGATGCGAGGTACTTCCGCAGGATCTTCCGCCGCTACGAGGGGATGAACCCGCTCGCCTTCCGGCGGCTCTACGCGCAGGTGCACGTGAACACCGGCTAAGCCCCTTTGCAACCGGAGCATTCCCGTGAGATCATCCCTGTGGTGACGCCTCGCTTCGACACCCACCTCGAAGAGCCGCTCGTGGAGGAGAATCCCTTCCGCGGGGTCGGGCCGGACCCGGAGCCCGTCCCTGCCTTCGAGGAGGTGCGCTCCGCCCTGCCCGAACCCGTTTGGGAGGGGAGGGCGGAGATCCTCGCCTGCTACCGGCGGGCGTGGGAGCTCGCCTTCTCCAACCTGCGTACCCCCGAGCCGGCGAGCGGGTTCGTCTCGAGCTTCGTGGACACGGCGTTCAACGAGTGCCTCTTCATGTGGGACTCGGCGTTCATCGTGCTCTTCTGCCGCTACGGGAGGCGCGCCTTCGGATTCCAGCGCACCCTGGACAACCTCTACGCGAAACAGCACCCCGACGGGTTCATCTGCCGCGAGATCGACACCCACACCGGCGAGGACCGCTTCGAACGTTTCGACCCAACCAGCACCGGGCCGAACGTGCTGCCGTGGGCCGAGTGGGAGTACTACCGCGACACGGGAGACGCAGAGAGGCTCGCGCGCGTCTTCCCGGCCCTGCTCGCCTACCACCGCTGGACGCGGCGCTTCCGCACCTGGCGCGACGGCTCCCACTGGACCTCGGGGCTCGGCTCCGGGATGGACAACCAGCCGCGCTTCGCCGGCACGCGCGAGGAGCGGCTCTTCACCCACGGACACCTGGTCTGGGCCGACGCCTGCCTGCAGCAGGCCTTCGCCGCCGGCATCCTGACGGAGATGGCCCGTATCCTCGGTCGTGAAGCCCCGGATCTGCCGGCCGAGAGGGAGCGCCTCGTCCGCTATGCGAACGAGAGGCTCTGGGACGAGCGCAGCGCCTTCTACCACGACGCGCTGCCGGACGGTTCGCTCTCCGGGATGAAGAGCGTGGGGGCGTACTGGGCGCTTCTGGCCGGGGCGGTGCCCGAAGAGAGGCTGGAGCGGTTCGTCGGACACCTGGAGAACCCGGGAGAGTTCTCGAGGCCGCACCGGGTGCCCTCGCTCTCCGCGGACCACCCGGAGTACCGCGCGGACGGCGGGTACTGGCTCGGCGGGGTCTGGCCTCCGACGAACTACATGCTGCTGCGCGGGCTCGAGAGGGTGGGCCGTTGGGATCTCGCGCACGAGATCGGACGCAACCACCTCGAGAACGTCACCCGCGTCTTCGAGCGCACCGGGACCCTCTGGGAGAACTACGCCCCGGAGCGCGAGGAGCCTGGAAACCCGGCCCGCGACGACTTCGTCGGCTGGAGCGGGATCGGGCCGGTGGCGGTGCTGCTGGAGCAGGTGCTCGGGCTGCACCCCGACGCCCCCGCGGGTCGTCTCCTCTGGGACGTGCGGCTGCTCGAAGAGCACGGCGTACTGCGCTACCCGTTCGGGGCGCGGGGCACGCTTGATCTGCTGTGCAGGGCCCGCTCCTCGCCCCTGGAGGAGCCGCGGATAGAGGCCTCATCCAGCACGCCGCTCGAGCTCGTGGTCCGCTGGGAGGGTAAAGAGAAGACGCTGCACCTCTGAAAAACGCGGTTCGTGAACGGAGGGAGTGCTTTCGAGAGGAGGTTTTGCTGTGGGCGTTCTCCGTGGAGGCGGGAACGACAGGAGGCGGAGGCTGCGCGAGCTGCTCGAGGGCGGCGGGTTGGTGGCGGCGCCGGGGGTGTACGACGCGCTCGGCGCCCGGCTCGTCGAGGAGGCGGGGTTCCCCGCGGTCTACATGACGGGGTTCGGGAGCGCGGCCGCGCTCGGCGGGATGCCGGACGTGGGGCTCCTCACGATGAGCGAGATGGTCGAGAACGCCCGCAGGATCGCGCAGGCCGTGGACATCCCGCTGATCGCCGACGCGGACACCGGGTACGGGAACCCGCTGAACGTCATCCGGGCGGTCAAAAGCTACGAGGCCGCAGGCGTTGCCGCGATCCACATCGAGGATCAGGTCTTCCCCAAGAAGTGCGGGCATCTCTCCGGCAAGCAGGTCGTCCCGGTGGAGGAGATGGTACAGAAAGTCCGGGCCGCAATCTACGCGAGGGAGGATCAGGACTTCGTCATCATCGCGCGTACCGACGCGCGGGCCGTCGAGGGGCTCGGGAGGGCGATTGAACGTACCCGCGCCTACCGGGAGGCTGGGGCCGACGTGCTGTTCGTTGAGGCGGTCGAGAGCGAGGAGGAGGCTGAGACCGTCGCACGGGAGCTCGCCGGGACGCCGCTGCTCTTCAACTGGGTCGAAGGGGGCAAGACCCCGCCGGTATCCGCGGAACGCCTGGAGGAGATGGGCTACTCGCTCGTCATCTTCCCCGTAAGCACCCTGCTCGGTGCGACCCGGGAGATGAGGCGGGTCCTGCGGGAGATCCGGGAGAGGGGGACCCCCGGGGCGCTCTCCGGGGAGTCCCCCTCGTTCTCCGGGTTCGTCGAGTTCATCGGGCTCCCCGAGGTGAGGGAGCTCGAGGGGCGCTTCGGCGGCTAGGGAATCCTCAGAGAACCTCGCGCTGGCGCGGCCTCTCCCCGTAGGGGTGTCCGGTGTGCAGGCGCTCTATCGAGCTTATCGCCTGGATGCGCTCCAGGGCCAGGGTGTCGGCGGCCACGTGCGTGGGGACCCCGTCGCGCCTGGAGATGGCGATTATGCTCTTCATCGAGTCGTAGATGCGCTTCACGCGCTGGGTCGCCCGGGCCCGGTTGTAGCCTTCGAGCTCGTCGGCGACGTTTATCAGGCCGCCGGCGTTTATGACGTAGTCGGGGGCGTAGAGGATGCCCCGCCCGGCCAGCTCCTCCCCGTGACGCGGCTCGAGGAGGACGTTGTTCGCGCTCCCGGCGACGATGCGGCAGCGGAGGCGTGGGAGCGTCTCGTCGTTGATCACTGCGCCGAGCGCGCAGGGGGCGAGGATGTCGCAGGGGACCGAGAGGATCTCGTCCGGCTCCACCGGCTTGGCGGAGAACTCGGAGATCGCACGCTCCACGGCCGCGTCCTCCACGTCGGTGACGATGAGGTTCGCGCCCTCCTCGTGCAGCAGCCGGCAGAGGTTGTAGCCCACGTGCCCGAGGCCCTGCACGGCGACCGTCAGCCCTTCGAGCGAGGACGATCCGAAGACCTCCTCGGCGCAGGCGCGCATCCCCTGCAGCACGCCGAGCGCGGTGAACGGCGAGGGGTCGCCCGAGCCGCCGTGGGTCACGTCCGCGCCGACCACGTGCGAGGTCTCGACCCGGATGTGCGCCATGTCCTCGGTCGATGTGCCCACGTCCTCTGCGACGATGTAGCGGCCGCCGAGCGTCTCGATGTAGCGCCCGAAGGAGCGGAAGAGCGCCTCGGACTTGTCGGTGTGGGGATCACCGATGATCACGGACTTCCCGCCCCCGAGGTTGAGGCCGCTCGCGGCGGCCTTGTAGGTCATCCCCCTGGCTAGTCGCAGTACGTCTACCAGCGCCTCGTCCTCGCTCGCGTAGGGGTACATCCGGCAGCCGCCGAGCGCGGGTCCGAGCGTCGTGTCGTGTATGGCTATGATCGCCCGCAGCCCCGTCTGCCTGTCGTGGCAGAAGACGACCTGTTCGTAGCGGTGTTCGGAGAGCTCCGCGAAGATCTCCATCTTTCCTCCTTTCCCGAACGCTGTCCGGGAAGAGATTCTACTATCGGCAGAGAAGAACGGGCGTTATCCCGTCCCCCTTGCATGCTATCATGCCCACTCGGATGCATGGACAGGCTCCGCGGACGCGATGAGGGGGAGATGGCCGAGCAGGTCTCTGAGTTCGAGTGGCGGCTGGACGGGGAGGAGGCCGAGATCGTCCTCTACGCCCCGGACGATTCGGCGGCCGAGAGGGTGCTCCCCGCCGCGTCCCTGGAGGGGGTCGAGAGCCCCGTCTACGCGGTCCACTCGGGGGAGGGTTTCGGCTGGGTCCTCGCCGCGCACTTCGCCGCGCCGGACCTCTTCTCCGCGCCTTCCTGCGGGCTACTTCTGCGCACCGGCGTGCGCTCCGACAGCCTCGACGTGCCGCCCAGGGATCTCGTGCCCGTGATCCTGCGCCGCCTCTCCGAGGTCGTCCCGCCGCCGCTGAACGCCTCCGCCGCGGGGAGGCTCTGCGAGGCGGGGGCCGCCTTCGCCGCCGAGGAGGGGTTGATCGAGGAGGAGGATCTCGAGGTGTTCGGGCGTTCTGGAGGGGACCCTGACACACTGGGCCGGCGCGCTCTCGTCGCCGCGGGACGGGACTGGGAGGAGCCCGCAGCGGTCGACGTCCGGGTGGTCGGGGACATCTTCGACACCGAAAGGGCCGAAGAAGTCGGGATCGAGAGGGGAGAGATCGTGCTGGTAGTGAGCGCCGGGAGCGGGGACCTCGGATGCCTCGCCGTTGAAGCACATCGCGGGCGGATACTGAGCCGTGTGAGGAGCGGCGTCTTCGACGGGCGCGAGGACCTGCCCGCCGCTCCCGCGGACGGGGAGGAGACGTACGACCTGCTCGCGGCGGTCGGAGCCGCCACCGCCTTCGCTGGGGGGCGCGCCGCGCTAAGGCTCTGGGCCCTGCGCAGAGCCCTGCGGGAGGATCTGCCGGAGCTGGTGCCCGTCGCCTCGTGGAGCGTGGGGGGGCTGAGAGAGGAAGAGGGCCATCTGGTGCACCGGCGTCATCTCGCCGCCGCGGACGAGGGGCAGGTGCTCTGCGCAGGCAGGTTCGCGACCGCTTCTCTCGGGGCGATGTTGCGGAGCGCGCCGCCGTTCGGCGGCGCGGAGCGAGAAGGAAAGTGGCCCTGGGAGGAGGCCGGTCTCGTGCAGAGGATCGCAGACCTCGAGCCTACTTCTCCCTGAAGTCTTCCGGGGAGACCCGCTCGACCCACTCCTTGAACTTGTCCACGATCTCCTCTTCTGCGGTCTCCTCCATCGACTCCTCGAAGACCACAGCCGCCTCCTCTATCACCTCGTCGGCCGCGAAGATCTCGGCCCCCGAGCGTACGGCGAGGGCTATGGCGTCCGACGGTCTGGAGTCTACCTCGACGGTCCGACCGTCGATCTCGAGCGTGATCGTGGCGTAGAAGGTCGAGTCCTCGAGCTTGGTGACCGTGACGCGCTCCATCCGGGCCCCGAGCTCTTTCACGAGGTTGACCGTCAGGTCGTGGGTGAGCGGGCGCGGGAACTCCTGGTTCTGGAGCTTCATGAGGATTGCGCGGGCTATGTCCTGCCCGATCCAGATCGGAAGGTAGCGGTTGTCGTTCTCGACCTTGAGGATGACGATCGGAGTGGAGCTGAAAAGGTCCATGTTTATGCCGTAGATGGACATCCTGGTGAAGCCGTCGGCGCTCACTGGCTATGCTCCTCTCAAGCTGCGAAGCCTTGGTCTTACACCCAACATCGAGCAGATTTTACTTCCGGGCCCCCTTCTCTTCAATCGGCTTGTCAGGTGAGCCGGGGTGTTGTACATTAGTTGCGCCGATCTTCGGGCCTGTAGCTCAGCCGGTTAGAGCGCTTCTCTGATAAGGAAGAGGTCCCTGGTTCGAGTCCAGGCAGGCCCACCCCGGTCTTCGCCATCTACCGGCCTTTACGGCCGGCGGCGACCATCTCGCGTACGGCCGGGGCCACTTCGGAGCCGAAGAGTTCCATCGAATAGGCGTCGTCGGCCATCAGGATGAAGCCGCTCATACCGTAATCCAGCGTGAGCCGTGCCAGCTCTTCGGCCCACTGTCGCGGTGGCCCGGTGAGGGGAGAGCGGCCTCCGCCGGACGTGAACCTGCCTGCGAGGTTGATCAGCCGGCGTACCTCGGAGGGATCGCGTCCAGCCGCGGCTGCACCTTCGTCGATGCGCGCGTTCATCTCTTCGAGGTCGGAGAACCCGCCTTTCAGGTAGGGCAGCGAGGGGAGCCATCCGTCCGCCGCGCGCCCGGTGAGCCGCAGCATCCTGGGTCCGTAGGCCCCGATCCATATCCCGATGTGGTGCGCGGGAGACGGGCCGCGCTTGGCGCCCTTTATCCGGTAGTGTTCGCCTTCGAAGTAGATCCCGCCGCGCGTGGAGGTGTCCCAGACCGCGCGTACGATGCCGATGGCCTCCTCCAGCGCCTCGACCGCCTGCCCCGGCGTGCGCCGGGGACCGCCCATGGCCTCTATGGCATCCCAGAACGAACCCGCTCCGAGTCCCAGCTCGATGCGACCTCCGCTCAGCAGGTCCAGGCTCGCGGCGCTGCGGGCGAGCAGTACCGGGTGTCTGAGGGGCAGGTTGAGGACGTTGCCGCTGAGGTGGATCCTGGTGGTGCGTGCTGCGGCGTAGGAGATCAACGTCCAGGTATCGAGGAAGGCCGGCTGGTATGGATGATCCTGGAACGTCACCAGATCCAACCCCGCCCGCTCCGCCGCCTGTGCGAGCTCGACCGCGTGGTCGGCGGGGTCGGCCGCCGGTGTTATGAACGCACCGAAGAGAGGTTCGTGCCCGTAGTCCGTCATATCGTGCTCCTTGGGATTTCCCGCCGGTGGGAGGTGCCCGCCGGGGCGAGGTTGAAGTTGTCCCGGAAGACGTTGTCGGGATCGTAGAGGGCTTTCAGCCTGCGCAGGCGCGCCAGCGTCCGCGGGGGGAAGGCGTCGGCGAGGCGTTCTGGGCGTAGGTCGGTCTCGAAGCTGAGGTAGAGTCCCGAGAGATGGCGGTAGACTCCGCCGTCCCATACGGCGTTCAGGGCCGGCTGGCTCGCCCCGAACGCGCGCTCGGTTCGCCCCGCGCGTCGTGGTAGCTGCCCCGGGCGTTCGCCATGATGTCCGCGTAGGGCGTGATGACGACGTTCTGGTCGTAGACCGGCGCGACGCCGGCCAGCGGTTCCAGGCGGTCCAGGATGGCCTGCGGCTCGTCGGAGTCGACCACGGCGAGCACGTAGCCCACAGGCGGCCTGCGGCGGGATGGGCTGATGATGAGAAAGCTCGTGAGGTCGCGCGGAGACGCCTCGACCACCGCGCCCCACCTCTCCAGCAGGCCGGCGGCGTCGCCGGCGTCCACGACGAACTGCGCCCATCCGACCTCGCCCACCTCGCAGACTTCGAGCTCGAACGAGGTCGCGATGCCGAAGTTGGCCCCGGCGCCGCGCACGGCCCAGAAAAGATCCCGGTTCTCCTCCTCGCTCGCGTGCACCACCGAACCGTCGGCGAGTACCATCTCGACGGCTCTCAGCCGGTCTATGGTCAGCCCGTGCTCCCGGCAGAACCACCCGATGCCCCCCGCCGTGGCGAGCCCACCCACGCCGACCCCGCCGTAGTCCCCGGAGCTCAGCGCCAATCCGTGCGGAGCGAGGGCGGAAGCGACGTCCATCCACCGTGCTCCCGGCCCCAGTTTCACCCTTCGGCGCGCTGCGTCCGAAACCTCTGTGGCGTTCATCCGGGAGAGGTCTATGACGATGCCGCCATCGTTGGTCGAACGCCCGCTGATCCCGTGCCCCCCGCTGCGGATGGAGAGCGGTACGTGCGGGTGCTCGCGAGCGAAGGAGAGTGCCTCGACCACCCCTCCGGTGTTCTCCGGACGCAGGACGAGACCCGGGGATCCGCCGCGCAGGTAGGTGGACCGCACCCTCTTGTAGCCCGGGTCTCCCGGCTCCACCGTGCTCTCCGCGAGCGAAGGGGGGATGCGCTCGTAATCTATGCCGGCCCTGCGCCGGGCACGCACCGCAGCTCGCCGCCTCGGGGGTCTCGGAGGGATGCCGGACGGTCTTTTCGCCGTGACCTCACGCAGCACCGGCGCAACCCTGGAGGCGAACCTTTCCATGGCGGAGCTGTCCCCGGTCTCGAGCAGCAGGGTTCGCACGCCGCCTTCTTCCACGAGCGGCGACAGCTCCCCGACCCACTCGTCCGGAGTTCCGGAGTGATCCGGGATCACGATCGCCCGCCGGATCTCCCGCGGATCACGCCCCGCCTCGCGCGCCGCACCGTCGAGGATCTCGTTCGCGGCGCGAAGCTCTCCCGCGTCTCGGATGCCGGATACCCAACCTTCTGCCTTCGATCCCGCGAGCCGGAGCAACCAGGGCTCGTCTCCCTCGACCCAGACCGGCACGTCACGCTCGGGTGCGGGCCCGCCGCGCGCACCATACAGGCCGTAGTGCTCCCCTCCGTAGCGCAGCGGCCCCTCCGGCGCGTCGAGCATGCCGCGTACCACGTCCAGGGCCTCGCCGAACGCCCCCTCGGAAACGTCAGACCCGAGCACGAGGCGTACCCTCCCCGAGGAGAGTAAGTCCAGGCTCGCTGCAGCCCGCCCCAACACCGCCGGCACCCTGAACGCGAGATCCTTCACCCCCGCCATGATGCGTACCCGGCCGGTCCGGGCTCCGACCCAGGCCGAGAGCGTCCACACCTCGATGCCACCCGGATGGTCCGGGTCGTCCCGCAGCATCACGAGGTCATATCCGAACCCCTCGGCCTTCTGCGCGATGCCGGGCGCAGCCTCGCCCGGCCTCAGACAGACCCCGATCTCGACCGTGTGAGCGTAGTCCACACCACCTCTCTTTCAAGGTTGACTGATCAACCATTTTATCATTATGGTTGATCAGTCAACTATAATCCGGAAGATGGAAGGTGGGATCACGCGGGAGCAGGCGGCTCTCTGGGAGAGCTACCGGAGGATGAGTGTGCGGTTGGGCGAGAGGATCGGGCGGGAGCTCGCTCGGGGGGCCGGGCTTTCGGAGGCCGAGTTCGAGATACTCGAGGCGTTGGTCGAGGCGGGGGAGGAGCCTGTGAGGGCGCTCGCCCTGCGCTGTGGGCTCGAGTGGGAGAAGAGCCGGCTCTCCCACCAGCTCCGCAGGATGGAGCGGCGGGGGCTCGTCGTACGGGAGGAATGTCCGGAGGACAGGCGGGGGGCGGTGGTTCGGGTGACGGAGGTCGGGCGGAGCCTCGCCCGGCGGGCCAGGGAGCGCTACGAGCTGGTGGTGAGACGTTATGTGGTGGAGGCTCTGACCGAGGAGCAGCTGGAAGCTCTGGGGGACATCGCGGAGAGCGTGCTCGCCGGTTTGAAGGAGAAGGACGAGGTTTAAAGACGAGTTATCCCTCTTTTAACCCGGGTTTCACCCGGTGTCTCCGGCTCCGGCCTATACTCGGCGCGGTCACGCGAGAGGAGAAGGAGCGGAGGATCTATGATGCTCGTGGGGATAAACCTCGAGGGTTGCTTCATGGTGGGGTGCGAGGAACTCTCCGGAGCCGTGAGTGAGCTCTGGGAGGCCGAGCCGGACTTCATCGAGGTCGCACCACACCTGCTCGGGGTCATTCTCGGTGGGCGTCTGGAAGAGACCAGGGTGGAGGAGGTGCGCCGGGTGCTCCTCGAGACGGGGCCGTCGTACACCGTTCACGCTCCGCACAGGATCAACCTCATGTCTTCCGACCCGGTGGAGCGTGAGCTGCACCTCGAGGTTCTGAAGTCCAGCGTGAGGTTCGCCTCCGAGATCGGAGCCCGGGTCGTGGTGTGTCACGCCGGGTTGCGCAGGAACGCGCGCGACGGTGGCGTAAGCCTCGACGAACAGCTCGAAGGCGAGCGGCGCGCGCTCGCCGAAGCCGGAGATCTCGCCCAGAGCCTCCGGGTCACCATAGCGGTCGAGAACACCTATCCGGAGCCTTCGTTGCTGAGGGGGGATCTGTATGCCTACGCCGTGCGCCCGTCTGCGCTCGCGGCCCAGCTGGCCGTCCTCGATCACCCGGCGGTTCGCATGTGTCTGGACGTCGGGCACGCGGCCATCGCCGCGAGTGCTTACGGGTTCGACCTGGTGGGGGAGTGCCGGGCCGCCGCGCCTATGGTGCACCACGTCCACCTGCACGACAACTTCGGGGTGCCTGATTACCACGCCGAACCCCTCGTCTCGGAGCGCTGGGCCCTGGGGCGCGGGGATCTACACCTTCCACCGGGCCGGGGCAGGTTGCCGCTCTCTGAGGTCTTGCGCGCTCTGGAGCCCCGCGGCGGGCACACCTGTTGCGTAGAGCTCGCTCCCCCCGCCCGCCCGGCCGTCCGCCCGGCGCTGCGAGCCGCGCGAGAGCTGGTGAGGAGAAAGGCGGCGCCGGTCGCATGAGGCCGGGCTCCCGGCCGGGTGCTCTCAGAGGCGGTTGCCGCGTCCGCGCACTCTCTCCTGGAGTCCCTCCACGTCGAGCTCACCTTCCAGGAACCTGCCCACCAGATAACCTATTATGCCGAGCACTATGGCCACGACCGTGATCCCGACCCCGAGCGTGGTGCCTACCAGCACCAGCCCGACACCGATTATCGCTCCCCATTCTCTGTAGCTGAAAGCTCTCAACTGCCGTTCTCCTTTCTTTTGAGTTCCGGGTTTTCAGGTGCGTTACTCGATGGAGCGCCGTCCGGAGGTCTGGAGCGTCCTGCTGACGATCACCTCGACCTCACCCGGAGGCACGTTTTGCTTCTCGAACTCCTTCGTGATGTACTCTCTTACCTTCTGCGCTAGGGAGGAGAGGTCCGTGTCCGTGGGGGCTTCTATGGTGCAGCGCACCCTGTTACGGTCTCCCTCGCCGCGCAGCACGACGTCGGCAGAGAGGGCTCCGGCCTCGAGGGCCGCTCCCTCGGCCATGGCTTTCAGCGCGCGCGGCTGGATGCGCACCTCCCTGCCGGGGGACTCGTCGATCACGACGTCGTCGGGACGGTTCACGCCCGGTATGAGCTCGCGCAGGAACAGGATGAAGAAGACGACGGCGGCTATTATCCCGCCTATCCCGAAGACCGTGCGCGAACTCCTTATGGTGGAGACGGAGAACCCTCCCAAAGCGCGCAGCGCCGCCCGATAGTCGAAGTAGGAGTCGACCCGCGCCGGCGGGATCACCCCGTAGCCGATCAGGATGAGCAGCACGGGGACTGCTATCAATATGAGGGCGAAGATGATCATGACCAGCCGGTTGAAGATGTTCACCGCCCTACCTCACCCTCCTTCTCACGCTACGGGGATCGGTCTCCCCGACGTCCACCCTGACCTTCTTCGCGATCTTCTGCGGGTATCCGAGGTCTCTGATCCTCTCGTGCACGGCCTGCGCCAACGCCCTCTGGACTTCTGAACGATCGCCTTCGCCCCTGCGCATCCTGGCTTCGACCCTGATCCTGGCTCTCCCCCTACGCAGGGGCTTCACCCTGGCGGAGGATTCCAGGATCCGCCGGTCCTCGTCGACGCACTGCAGGATCTCCTCTTCGAGTGTGGAGCGGGTGGTGTAGAGGCCGTCGCCCACGCTCAGGTAACGCGGCCTCGGAGGCTTGAGCTCCGCGATGAGCAGAGCCAGCCCGATCAGGGCGATGACCACGAGCACGACCGTCTCGAGCACCGTGAGGCTCTGTCCGTCCACGTCCCGAACGAAGGCCTCGAGACCCGAGTAGAAGGCGGTGCCGGAGAGGTTTCCCCGGAGCGGCAGCCCGGAGAGGCTGTACCCGAACAACCCGAAGGAGTAAACGAAGAGGAAGGCCCCGGCCGCGGTCAGAGCGGCGAAGACGAGCGCCATGAGGATGCGGTTGAAGATTCTCATCTCTCGGAAGCCTCCTCGACATCGTCTATGACGACGTTCACCGTGCGGCTCCCCACCTCGCGGGCCACCCTCTCGCGCACTTCGCCGGCGAGCTCCGGCAGAGACCTGGGCGGTGGGTAGCCGACCACCACGTGCACCTCCACCCGCTCCTTATCGACCATCACGCCGACGACTTTCTCCCCGGCCCCGTACGTCGCGGCTTCGGCGTACAGACCCTGGCCGAGACGAACCACGCCCTCCGTGGCGAGGGCGGCATCCGAAGCCGCCCTCGCCACGCGGAGAGCCTCGTCTTCTACCCGAAGCTCTCGCCGCCGGTCGTCGTTTTTGCCTGTCTCGGACACCCGGACTACTGCACCCGGCCGCTTCTGCCCTGCTCTATCTGGCGGCTCTCCTCGTCTGCTTCCTCCTGCTCCTCCTGCGGGAAGTAGATGTCCGCCACCTCTATGTTGACCTCCTTCACCCTGAGGCCCACGAGGCTCTCGATGCGGCTTATGACGTTCCTTCTGACCGCCTCCGCCAGCTGCGGTATCGGCTTGCCGTACTCGGTCGTCATCACGAGGTCGACCGCGGCTTCCTCCCGACCCACCTCGACGGAGACCCCACGGGTCTGGCCACCCGACCCGGAGACGCTCCCGATCAGGTTGCCCACGGCCCCGGCGGCGCCACCCCCGCCCATCTTGACGCCCTCTATCTCCTGAGCGGCTATGCCGGCTACCCTCGCCACCACGTTGTCCTCGATGCGGGTCGTGCCCCTGCCGCTCTGCAGGCTACCGCCCTGCTGCTGCTCCCTGTTCTTCTCTCGCTGCTCGGTCATCGTTCCTCCTTTTCGTCTTCCTTTTCTCTGCCCCGACTTTGCTCCCGTCTCTCGGACGGCGCTACTTTCCGAACTTCTCCTTCACGTCCTCCTTCTTCTCCTTGAGCTTGCCTTTTGCTTTGTCTGCGAGCCCTTCGGCCCTGTCTCGTCCGCTCATCTCGTGCCTTTCTCGCTCGATCTACGTGTCGTCATGCTTTAGAAGATAGAGCGTTATATACCCAACTATTCATTTTAGTAACTTCATGATCCCTACACCTCTTGTGGACATGCTCGCATTGGTGGAAGGACGCCCCTACCTCCGGCGGCCGCCGGAATAACCCCTGCTGCCCGCCACCAGCCGGTAGATCACGAGCAGTATCACCGCGCCTATGACCGAGACGATGACCGAGGCCACGTTGACCCCGCTCACCCCCGGACCTCCGAGCGCTCCGACGATGGCCCCTCCTATGATCGCCCCGACGATGCCGATGACGATCGTGACCACGATCCCACCCGGGTCTCTTCCCGGCATGATCCACTTCGCTATGGCGCCGGCTATGAGCCCCAGCACTATCCACGATATGATGCCCAAAAGAGCTTCTCACCTCCCTGGTTTCGTTTTGCGCCTTCTGTCCGATTCGACAGAGCGTTCCGCCGGGACGTTACAGCCGGAGGAAAATTTTTTCGTGTGAGCGGTCGGGGCCCTGATCCAGGCCCTCATGTGACCGTAATAAGCCGTATATGAGCGCTGTCTATCCCAGATGGGCCATCCCGTGCGGGGTTCGATCCAGGGATGTGTGTTGTAGGCGCTTTGCGGGAAGAGGTGTTTTGCTTGGACCTGCCACACGGCTACAGGTTGGACATGAGCGATCCCGACATCTTCCTCCTCGTCCGGGAAGATGGAGAGATCGCCGGCAGGTTCTCCGCGCTGGGTGCGGATCCCGGGGAGATAGAGCGTGCGGCCTGGGAGGATTTCCTGGAGCGTTCCGGCGAGGTACGGCGCGGGAGACGCCCCTGCCACGGAGAACGCGGCAGGGAAGACGGCTCGGGCTGAGCGTCGGGACGAACAGGTATTTGTGCACTTTCACAGAAGACACAATGTCAGACGTGTGTCAACATACGCCGACCGGTCGGGAGAGATGTTCTCCGGTAACGCGAGAAGGGTGAAAGCTGTCGAATACCGGTGATACAAAATTGAGCGACGCCGCGCTCGTGGCGCGGACGCTCTCCGGGGACAGGAAGGCCTTCACCCGGCTGCTCAGGCGCCACGAGGGCTCCGTCTACCGGGTCTGCTACCGGATTCTTGGCGACCGCGAGGACGCGAAGGACGCAACCCAGGAGGCTTTCATCCGGGCGTACGAGAGACTGGAGAGTTTCGAGGGACGCAGCGCGTTCCGCACCTGGCTGCTGCGCGTCGCGGTGAACGTCAGCCTGAACATGAGCAAGAAGAACCGCAGGGAGAGCGCGCGGGAGCTTCCCCCCGAGAGGTTGCTGGGGGCGGACCCGGAGCCCGGCCCGGAGCAGAGCGCGGTGAGCTCAGAGCGGCTCGAGCAGTTGCACCGGGCGCTCTATCACCTCGAGGACAACCATCGAGCGGCCGTCGTACTGAGGGATCTCGAAGGGCTCTCCTACGCCGAGATCTCGCAGGTTCTCGACGTGGCGGAGGGTACGGCGCGGGTGTGGGCCTTTCGAGGCCGGGCGAAGCTCAAGGAGATCCTGACCTCATGAACGAAGGAGAGGTCCACGAGATGATCCCCGCGTATCTCGCCGGAGAGCTCTCCGAGGAAGAGGCGAGGAAGGTCGAGCGGGCGATCGAAGGCTCCGAGCGGCTCAGGCGCGAGCTGGAACGCTACGAGAGGCTGTTCGTGCTGCTCTCCGCCGCTGCATCCCAGGAGATAGATCCTCCCCGGGATCTCGAGATGCGCATCCGCTCCCAGGTGGCCATGAGGATCTACCTCAAGGCGGCCTTCGAGCTGGCGGACGGGCTCCTGGGAACCTACGGCCGGGCACTTGTCTATTATCTTGGGCTCTCTTGAACGAGACGAGGAGGTAAAAGGCTTTGAGCGAGGCGGGATCCACCCTTCTTTCCTACATACCACACGTCCTCGGGGCGCTGGCGATCCTCGTGGCCGGGGTCGTACTCGCCATCCTGGCGAGAGGTGGCTCGCGGGTGGTGCTCGAGAGGCTGCGCTTCGACGACGCCTGCGAGCGGGTCGGGATAACCTCGATCATGCGCGAGGGAGCCATAAACCGCACTCCCACCCAGCTCGTGGCCCTGATCATCTTCTACGCGATAATCCTCATAGCCGTCCTGGCCGCCCTCGGTCCGCTCGGGCTGGACTTCCTTGCCACCACGCTGAACAAGCTGCTTCTGTATGCGCCGAAGGCGCTCGCTGCTGTTTTGATCCTCTTCCTCGGCACCTCGGCTTCCGGGCTCCTTGCCGAGCTCACCAGCCGGGGGCTCGCCAGCGCGGGGGTGAGACGTACCGGGGGGCTCTCCACGATAGTGCGTGTGGGGGTGGTGACGGTCGCCGCGATCCTGGCCGCAGCGATGCTCGGTATAAACGTCTCCATCCTCATAGCCATAGCCGTCGTCGCCCTCGGGAGCGTGGGGCTCACCGCTTCGCTGGCCTTCGGGCTCGGGTTGAGGGATCTCTCGCGCAACATAGCCGCGAGCCGCTACATCTCCGAGAGGATCTCCGAAGGGGACCAGATAAGCCTGGATTCCGTCTCGGGGACGGTCGAAAGCATAGGATTCGCCACTACCACCGTGCGCGACGCCCGGGACGGCTCCCTCTACATCGTTCCCAACGCCCGCTTCATGGAGCACGTCGTGGTGAAGAAACCGGATGGAGAGGGGGAGCGTGCTCGAATATGAAGAGGCCCCATTTTAGCCACTTGGCCAGCTGCATTCCCTGACCTTTAACCTATAATGCGACGATCGAAAACCGAATACGTTGAGACCACCACGATCGGTGGAACCTCAGCTCAGGGGTAGAGGCGTCGAGCTCCGCTTCCCGTATGTGGGCACCTGGGGCGGAGGGAGCCAGTGGTGCAACCGGCTACCTGGGACACTCGAGATGGTCCCTGGTAGCCCTTGTTTTTGGATGAGGAGAGGGGAGGTGATCGGACAGCGCTTGGAGCATTCGTGCGGGTGAGGCACCAGGTTGCAGTGGCAATTTTGTGGACGGATGCTCCCGGCACCTTCAGCTCCGTCGTTACCTACACCGTGACGGCCAGATAGACGCGGGGCCGATGCTCTTCAGGTTCCTCTTCGCCGGGCGGCGGGTACGATCCGCTGCGAAAGCAGCGCCATCGTCCCGAGCAGGGCTATGATGATCCCCATGGGCAGCGCCGTGTGGGCGCCTCCGATCCCCACGAGGGGTGCCACCAGCGCCCCCACAGCGAACTGGAAGACCCCGAGCAGGGCGGAGGCCGTTCCCGCTTCCTGCGGGTGGTTCGTGAGGGCGAGCGCCGTGGCGTTGGGCATCACGAACCCGAGGCTCGAGACGACCACGAAGAGGCATGCGAGCACGGCCGCCATGCCCAGCTTCCCGGAAGCCACCACCGCGAGCAGCCCGACACCTCCAGCCGCAGTTGCGGAGAGCCCCCGGATCAGCAACCACTCCGGCGACAGCTTCCCGACGACCAGGCCGTTGAGCTGGTTGGCCAGCGCGAGACCGAGAGCGTTGATGCCGAAGAGCAGGCTGAAGGTCTGGGGAGAAACCCCGTAGATATCCTGCAGGACGAACGGAGACCCGGAGATGTAGGCGAACATCGCGGCGAACCCGAGCCCACACCCCATGGCCCGCCCGACGAACGCCCGGTCGGAGACCAGGACCCGCAGTGCCCGCCCCGTCTCTCCTCCGATACTTCCCGGCCGACGCCTTGCAGCCGGCAGCGTCTCCGGCAGGCGGCTCGCCGCAACGAACAACGCGAGCCCTATGGCGGCGAGCAGGGCGAATACCACCCGCCAGCCGGCGAACCTCAGTATCTGTCCTCCGATCAGAGGGGCGAGTATGGGGGCGAGCCCGTTGATGAGCATCATCGTCGAGAACATCCTCGCCGCCGCCACCCCGGACCTCAGATCCCGCACCATGGCGCGGGCGATCACGATGCCCGCGGCCCCACCGATTCCCTGCACGAACCTCATGGCTATCAGCAAGTACACCGAAGGCGCCACCAGACACAGCACCGAGGCGGCGGCGTAGAGTGCGACCCCGAGGAGGAGAGGTCGCTTGCGCCCCAGCGCGTCGCTCGCGGGCCCCGCGTACATCTGCCCCAGCGCCAGCCCGGCCAGGCACGCCGTGAGCGTGAGCTGGGTGAGCGAGGCGGTGCTGCCGAGCGAGCGTGTCATCGAGGGAAGCGCCGGCAGGTACATGTCGATGGAGAGCGGGCCGAAGGCCGAGAGCGCCCCGAGCGTCACCACGACGCGGCTCATACCCCGGCTTTTCTCTTCCCGGGTTGTCCTCCCCTCCTTGCCTGTTCGCCTTATGAACACGGGGAGGATTGTGCGCCAGGGCTTCCCCGGGGCGCAAGACCACCAGGGGGTATCTTTCACCGCAGAGACAACCGGATTTCACGGCGGGTTACGATGGAAATGGATTTTCGGGGGTTGTCGCCAGCGAGCCTGCCCCCTCGTGGCGGCGCTGCTCGCCTGGTCCGGGGACAGTCCCTGGTCCATCGATCTCCTGGTTGCCGTCGTTTCGACCGTCAGCCTCGTTTCGGCCTGGCTGGCCGGGGAGACCTATCGCAGGACATCTCCGGGAGCGTCATCCCCGGGCAGGAGGTGCGGATGATGAGCAGGCGGCCTGACGGTGGGTGGCGTTCAGTCGTCTTGCTGGCGAAGCATCTCCGATCCGAGCGCCAGCAGGATCATGCTGGAAGCCGCGTGCTGCGCAACCTGCCAGGGTTTTCCACCCTCCAGCAGGACCAGTGTGGCGTCGAGCGCTGGTATCACCGCCCCGGTAACCCAGAGTATGCCCAGTGGCCGGCGCATCCCGAGCTTCAGCATCGTGAGCGCGGAGAGTCCCAGCCCCAGGTCCCTCGCCGCGGCCACCCGCACGAACCCCCCATCCTCGGGGCGGTCGGGAGGGAGCCCGAACCACCGCGCCATGTAGCCGGGACGCAACATGCCCGCCGCCCCGATCCCGGCGAGTCCCGCCCCGCCGAGTGCCGAGAGCAGGTAGTAGATGCCCCCCGGTCCCCAGCTTCCTTCGCTCGCGGATGACACCCTGCTGGCTCCTTTCCTGGCTCGAGAGACCCCGTGTAGAGTTTACATGCGCCGGGATCCGGAGGGAGCCGCGACCTGCCGGTACGTGGGGGATCACCACGACCCGAAGCATCTCTTTTCCTGGGGTGCGCTCCGTATGCTCCCGGGGCGTGCAGGACGCCGTCGCGGAGGCGATGGATGCTGCGCTCGGATAACCGTGTTGGTGTAGCGGTCGGTGTACTAGAGCCCCGGCGTAGAACCGGGGCTCTCCTATCTTCCTGCGGTTTGCAGGACTTTTGGGGGCGCGCTCGGCAGGACTCGAACCTGCGACCTTCTGATTCGTAGTCAGACGCTCTATCCAGCTGAGCTACGAGCGCACGCTCCAAATGATAACCGCGAACCCGCCATTGCTCAAGGTGGGTGTTTCTTCGGGGAGGGGGTTGTGGGTATACTTGGGGGAGAGATTGGAGGATGGACGAATGAGAGGGCGGCTCTAGTATCTTGGACGCCTCGGTTTTGTTGGTCATCGGCGATGACGAGGAGAGGCTGCGGCTGCGCCGGGCCCTTGCCGGGGAAGGATGGAAGGTGCTTCCGGCCGGGAGTGGGGCGCAGGCACGGCAGCTGGCGGAGAGCCAGAGTTTCGACGTTGCGGTCGTGGACAACCGGCTCCCCGACGAGCGGGGCTTTCGTGTGATCTCCGCGGTCCAGAAGCCCGGGGTCTCGACGGTGGCCCTGCTGCGGGACGAGGACACGATGGAGCGCATCGTCGGGATAGAACTCGGCGCGGACTACTACATGCGCTCCCCGGTGAACCCGAGGGAGCTGGTGGCGCGCGTCAAGCAGATCTTCCGCAAGCGGGAGCTGGCGAGCAGCATCTCGGATATCTCCGGCCGGGTACGGGTCGGAGATCTCGAGATCGACCCCGAGCGGGTGGAGGTGCGCAAGGGGGGCAGGGAGATCCTGCTCTCCCCCAGGGAGTTCAAGCTGCTGCACACGCTGGCGCAGAGCCCGGGGAGGGTCTTCCCGCGCGATGCTTTGCTGCGCCAGGTGTGGGGCGAGGATGAATACATAGACGAGCGCACGGTCAACGTCTACATCCAGAGGCTCAGAACCAAGCTCGGGGACAACCCGAACAAACCGAAGCTCATAGAGACCGTTCGCGGCTTCGGCTACCGCTTCATCAAACCGCCTCCCTCCTGAGGAGGATTCAGGTGATCAGGTTCCGCGACCGGGCAGAGGCTGGCCAGAGGCTCGCGGAGGCTCTGGCGGCGGAATACTCCGGGCGCGAGGACGTGCTGGTCCTCGGGCTTCCGCGGGGCGGGATCGTGGTGGCGGCGGAGATCTCCCGTCGGCTGGGGGTGCCGCTGGACATGGTCGCGGTACGCAAGCTCGGCGCCCCGATGCAGCCGGAGCTCGCGATAGGAGCCGTCTCGGAGGGGGGGAAGGTGCTGCTCGACAGAGACCTCATCGAGCGCCTGCGGGTTCCCGAAGAGTATGTGGAGAGCGAGGTGAAGAGTCAGAGGCGTACCCTGGAGGAGAGGCTGAGGCGCTATCGGGGGGAGAGAGAGCCCGTTCCCGTCGAGGGGAGGGTGTGCATCCTGGTCGACGACGGGCTCGCGACCGGGAGTACGGCGGCAGCGGCGGCTGCTTCTCTCCGGGAGAGAAACCCCAGGAAGATCGTCTTCGCGGTGCCGGTGGCGAGCGATCAGGGGTACCTGAGGCTCAGGGGCATGGTGGACGAGATCGTCTGTCCTCAGGTGGTCCAGGATATGGGGGCGGTGGGATACTACTACGAGCGCTTCGACCCGGTGGAGGACGAGGAGGTGATGGAACTCCTCTCCGGTTAGCGGGCCGCCCGGATCAGAGCGCCCCCCCGGATCGTCTCGCCCGCGCGCACGTCGTAGCCGTACCCGACGATGCAGTCCTCGAGGTATGCTCCCTCTCCCACGCTCGAGCCCGGGAGAAGTATGCTGCTCTTTATCGTCGCGTTCGGGCGGATCCAGCAGTCCGACCCCACTGTCACGTCCCCGGAGAGGGTGACGCCGCGTCCGATCACGGCGTCCTTGCCCACGACCACGTAGCCCTCGAGCTTCGCCGTCGGGTGGATCTGGGCATCCTCCCCGACCCAGAGGGTGCCGTTTATCTTCCTGCCCGGGATGTTCACCCGCACCTTGCCCGAGAGCACGTCGTACTGAGCCTCCCGGTAGGCCTGCAGCGTCCCGATGTCCGACCAGTAGAAGTTGCCCTGGTAGCCGACGAACCTCTCTTCGGCCTCGAGCAGCTTGGGGAAGACGTCTTTCGCGAAGTCGTAGAAGGTATCCTCGGGGATGTAGTCCAGCACCTCGGGCTCGAAGACGTAGATGCCGGTGTTGGCCAGCGTGCTTATCGCCTCTTCGGGCTTCGGCTTCTCCTGGAAGCCCAGTATGTTGCCCTCCTCGTCGACCTCCACGACGCCGAACTCCGAGGTGTCGAAGACGCGCCTGAGCGCGATGGTGGCGAGCGCCCCCTTCTCGCGGTGGAAGGCGACGAGCTCCCCGAGGTCTATGTCTGTGAGGGCGTCCCCGGAGATCACGACGAAGGTCTCCTCGAAGTGGTCCTCGAGGCGCTTCACACCCCCCGCCGTCCCGAGCAGCCTCTCCTCGCGCGAGAGGTGTATCTCCATGCCGTTTATGCGCGAGTGCTCGCCGTAGGCCCTGAGCAGCTCGTCCGCCAGGTAGTGTACGTTCGCGTAGACCTCCTCGATGCCGTGCCGGGCCAAAAGGTCGAAGATGTGCTCTATTATCGGGCGGTCCACGACCGGGGCCATCGGTTTGGGGGTCTCACCCGTGAGCGGGAACAGCCGGGTGCCTTTACCGGCGGCCAGCGCCATCGCCTTCATGTGTCGGGGCTCCTCTTGATCCTGACTCTAAACATGCAGTCTTTCATCGCGTGATCTAATATTCCTTCCGTGCATAGCGGAACTTTACAACGGCTTTTCCCCGCGGCCAAGCTCGACGAACCCCTGAGACGGTACACCGCCTGGAAAATAGGCGGACCGGCCGATGCCCTCCTCGAGCCGCGCAGCGTCGAGGAGTTTCTCGAAGCGCTCGAAAGGGCGCGCGAACACGGCATCCCGGTGACGGTCCTCGGCGGCGGCACGAACGTCCTGGTGCGCGACGGCGGCGTCCGGGGGCTCGTCCTCAGGCTCGCCAAGTCGCTCGGCCGCGTCGAGGTCGACGGGGACGGGGTCGTCGCCGAGGCCGGGGTCCTCTACCCGGCGCTGGCGAACACGACGGCCGCGAGGGGTCTCGCGGGGCTGGAGTTCGCGACCGGCATCCCCGGCACCGTGGGCGGGGCGGTCTTCATGAATGCCGGAGCCTACGGGGGTGAGACGAAGGACGTGCTGGAGTGGGCGGAGGTCTACCGGCCGGGCGAGGGTGTGGTGCGGATGGATGCCCGCGAGCTCGACCTTTCCTACCGGCACAGCATCCTGCACGAACACCCCGACTGGGCCGTGCTGCGCGCCCGCTACAGGCTGCGCGAGGGCGACCCGGAGGAGCTGCGCGAGAGGATAAAGAGCTTCAGAACCCAGCGGATGAACGGCTCGCCAAACAAACCGAGTTGCGGCTCGACGTTCAAACGGCCGCCGGGCGACTTCCCGGGCCGGGTCATCGAGGCAGCCGGGCTCAAGGGGACGCGCATAGGCCAGATAGAGGTCTCGCCCGTACACGCCAACTACCTGGTCAACCACGGTGGGGGCTCTTCCGAGGACGCCCTGCGGCTCATCGAGCTCGTGCGCGAGACGGTGCGCGAGAGGCTCGGCATAGAGCTCGAGCAGGAGGTCCGTGTCATCGGGGAGCCCCCTTCCTAGGGAAGGTTCAGGAAGAGGCCGGCTGGCGCAGCCGGTCCACCCCACCCTCCAGGCTGTAGGCCCGGTAGCCGCGTTCGATCAGCTCGCGCGCCAGAAGTTCTGAGCGGCGGCCGCTGGCGCACACGAGCAGGTACTCGCGCGAGGGGTCGAGCCCGTCCAGCTCCTCCAGCGCGCGGGAGAAGGGGAGCCTGAGATCTCCCACCGGCTCTCCCTCCTCCGGCTCGCGCACGTCGACCACCAGGGCTCCCTCCGGGACCTCCTTCACCACGTAGTCCGGATCCTCTGCGGAAGGCTCCCAGCGCTTGATCCGCACCACGCGTCGGTTCTCGACCGCCCGGCGGAGCCAGGCATCGTCCACCTCCTGCCCGAGCGCGCCCTCCGCGGCCAGCACCTCTTCCGGGTTCGCCCGCGTCTCGACCGGTCCGGTCGCGATGGAGCAGTGCTCCTTGACCGCGGCGGAGACGTCGTGGGTGCCGATACGCCGGGCCTCGTCCATCGTCTCCTGCTTGTCCGAGCCGACGAGCGGCCTGAGGACGGGTATCTCGACGGCCTGCTCCGCGACCGCCAGGTTCCTCAGCGTCTGGGTGGAGACCTGCCCCAGGGACTCTCCTGTCACGAGCGCCTCGGAGCCCAGCTCCCGGGCCAGGATCTCCCCCGCCCGGTACATCGCGCGCTTGAGCAGGATCTGGCGCAGCCTGGGGTCGACGCGGCGCACCAGCGCCGAGACCACGGGCGCGAAGTCTACGACGTTGGCCCACATCTCACGCCCCGGCGACCACCCGAGCGCGAGCTCCTTCGCCACGGCGAGCGCCTGATCCACCTGGCCGCAGCCGCCCAGGTCGTAGACCACGAGGGCCACCCTGATCCCGCGACGCATCACCCGCCAGGTCGCGACGGGGGAGTCGAACCCGCCGGAGAACAGCGCCAGCGCCCTCCCGCCCGTGCCGAGCGGGAAACCACCCGGGCCCGGCGTCTCCTCGTCTATCACGAACGCCCTCTCCCGCGCGACCTCCAGGCGAACCTCGACCTCCGGTTCGTCGAGGTTCACGCCGGCCGAGAACGGGAGCAGCGCCGCACCGAGCTCGCGTCCGACGTCCTGGGAGGTGAACGGCGCCCGGCGCCTGCGCGCCCTCACGGCGAACTTCCGGCCGGCCACCCTCTCGCGGAACATCGGCGTCACCTTCGCCACGAGATCTTCGAGCGAGGCGTAGGGGACCTCGAGAACCTCCGCGACCGAGTAGACGCCGTAGACGCGCGCCAGCGTCCGCCGGGCCTCGTGTATGTCGTCGGCGTAGACCCTCACCCGGCTCCACTCCGCCTCCACGCGCGCCGCGACGCCGCGCTCGGCCAGCGCCGCCCGGATGTTCGAGACGAGCGCCCGCAGGAGCCTGCGGCGGGTGCGCGAGGATTTGGTGTAGAACTCGCCGCCCATGCGCACCAGAAGCCCGCGCCGCGTGCGCTCTTCCGTCATGATCCCGGATTCTCTGGTGTTTTTCGTCTCGATCATCTCCGTCGTGCTCCTCGCTGTGGTTTCACGGCTCGGTGATCGGAACCTGCAGGATGAGAGACCGCGTGGCGGCCCGTAGCCCGATAGTGTATCAGGGGTGGCTCCGGCGCCTCTCTACGCCCGTTCGGATTGGGGGATGGTCTTCTCCCGGAAGAGGTTCGGTATCTCCCCCAGGTCGGTGTGTCGGTCGCAGGCGTCGAGGAGCGCCTGCGAGGTGCACTGGGTGGCGCTTATGATCTCCACCCGGATGCCCCGTTCGCTCTGGAGGTACTCGACCGCCTCCAGGTAGTCACCGTCGCCGGAGACCAGCACGTAGGTGTCGGCGTAGTCCGCCAGCCTCACCATGTCCACCACTATGCCGATGTCCCAGTCCCCTTTGTGGGAGACGCTCCTCTCGCCCTCCGGGCTGAACGACTCGTGCAGGATCAGAGGCTTCGATCGCACCTTGTAGCCGAAACGGTTGAGGTTGTAGACGAAGGAGCGCGCCGAGGAGGAGCCCCCGTCCTCCGCGTCCTGCTTCTCGACCAGATAGAAGGTCGCCCGCACCAGCTTCCTGCCGGCGGTGGCCGCCTCCAGCAGCCGGCCGTAGTCCAGGATGCCGCTGTAGTAGTTCTTTATAGAGTGGTAGAGGTTGGCCCCGTCTACGAAGACCGCAACCCGCTCGGCTGTCTTGATTCCATCCATCGATACCAAATGTTACCAGAAAAAGCAGCATACCCCGGCGTCCGTGCGGATCGATAATTAATATAATGTCTTCTGCGGGTTTTGGAGTGTCGGAGAGTAGAGAGGCCGAGAAACCGGTATGGACTTCGAGGTGACGCTGGACGAACACGCCGCAGAGTACTCCGTCATCGCGGTGCGGGGCGAGGTCGACCTGCACACGGCGCCGAAGCTCGAGTACGCCATCGAGCGCGGGGCCAACGGCGGCGTGCGCGCCATCGTCCTCGACATAAGCGGGGTGGAGTTCATGGACTCCACGGCGCTCTCCACCTTCATGCGGGTGAACGACAGTCTGAAGGAGAAGGGGGTCGGGCTGCGGCTCGCCTCTCCCTCGAAGGCCGTCGAGCGTATCTTCGAGGTCACGGGCTTCGGAGATTACTTCGAGGTCTACCCCTCGCGCGAGGAGGCTATCTCCCGCAACTAGCCGCCTCCTCTGGACGCATCCAGCGGGCGTACTACAATCTCACGGGCTCACATCTATGACGTTGACCGACACTAAGAGGCTGGACATACCCGAACCCCTCGCCCGGCTGGGTGAGAGGTTCCGCGCTGCCGGTCACGAGCTCTTCCTCGTGGGAGGGTTCGTGCGCGAGGGGCTCACGGGCGAGGAGGTGCGGGAGGTCGATGCCACGACCGGTGCGCGCCCGCAGGAGATAAAGCGTCTCCTGAAGCCGCTCGCCCGGTCGCTGTGGACCGTCGGGGAGCGCTTCGGGACCATAGGCGGGACGGTGGACGGCTACGAGGTGGAGGTGACGACCTACCGCAGCGAGTCGTACACCGCCGGCGACCGTCACCCGGACGTCTCCTTCGGTGAGAGCCTCGAGGACGACCTCTCGCGGCGGGACTTCACCATGAACGCGGTAGCGGCCTCGACGCTCACCGGTGAGATCTTCGACCCGTTCGGCGGCAGGGAAGATCTCGAGCGCGGGATCATCCGCCCGGTCGGGGAGGTCATGGAGAGGATGCGCGAGGACCCTCTGCGGATGATGCGTGCCGTGCGCTTCCAGGCGACCCTGACCACGCCCGAGAAGCCCTTCGAGATGACCCCGGAACTGGAGGAGGCGATCCGCGAGAACGCCTCGTGGCTCGAGAGCATCTCGAAAGAACGCATTCGGGAGGAGTTCGAGAAGATCCTGCTCTCCAGAAACCCGGACCTCGGGGTGAGGACGCTGGTGAGGCTTCATCTCATGCCCTACGTGGTGCCAGAGTTCATGGAGACCGTGGACGTCGAGCAGGAGGCCGAATTCCACCACAAGGACGTCTTCGAGCACACCCTGATCGTGCTCAAGAATGTCGATCGCGACCCCATCCTGCGCAAGGCGGCGTTCTTTCACGACATCGGCAAGCCGCGCACGCTCGTCTACGAGCACCGCTGCACCTACTGCGGTGCGAGGAGCACGAAGAAGGATGCCGCCGAGGGCGAGTGCGAGCGCTGCGGCGGCAGGACGGTGCCGAGGAAGATCCACTTCTACGGCCACGAGAACGTCGGGGCCGGGATAGCCCGGAGGGCGATGCGGCGCCTGGCCTACCCGAAGGACGACGTCGACGCGGTGGCGCACCTCGTGGCGAACCACATGCGCCCGATGAGCTACGCCGCCGGGCGTGACCCCTGGACCGACTCGGCCGTCAGGCGTTTCATCCGCGACACCCATCTGGCACGGGGTGAGAAGGAGCTGACCAACGTGGACATGCTCCTGCGCCTGGCGCGGGCGGACATCACCGGCAGCGCCCCGCGCCGGCGGCGCATCGCCAAGGAGTCCTGGCGCTCGCTGCGCGAGCGGGTGGACGAGGTGCGCAGGAAGGACGAGATAGAGAAGCTCAAGAGCCCGCTCGACGGCAACGAGCTTATGGAGCACTTCGGGCGGGGGCCCGGGCCCTGGATCAAACCGATAAAAAACTACCTCGAGGGCGAGGTGATAGAGGGCCGGCTCGCCCAGGACGACAAGGAGCGGGCCTGGGAACTGGCCGAGCGCTTCGTCCGCGAGCACGGCATCCTGGACGAGGGGTAGCGTGATGGAGGATTTCGACAGCCTGGTCTCGACCGCCTGGCTCGCGGAGCACCTGGAGGAGCACGACCTGCGGGTTCTGGACGTCCGGGGTTACGTGAAGAAGACCGACCTCGGCGGTGGACGTCAGCGGGCCGAGTACCTCCCGGCGCACGAGGAGTACGAGGAGGCGCACATCCCCGGCTCCCTCTACGTCGACTGGACGGCCGATATCACGGACCCGGACGATCCCGTGCCGGTGCAGATCGCCCCTCCGGAGCGTTTCGCGGACCTGATGTCCTCGCTCGGCGTCGGGGAGGATACGCGTGTGGTGGCCTACGACCACACCGGGGGGCAGTTCGCCACCCGACTCTGGTGGGCGCTCGTCTACTACGGGCACGATGCGGTGGCGGTACTCGACGGCGGGTGGAGGAAGTGGGTCTCCGAGGGACGCCCGGTCACGGGCGAGGTGCCCCGGGTCGAGCCCGCCAGGTTCGTCCCGCGTCCGAGGCCGGAGTGGCGCAGGAGCGCGGAGGAGGTGCTGGAGGCGAGCCGGGGTGGGAGGGCCTTCATCCTCGACGCCCGCGACGAGGGACAGTACACGGGTGCGGTGCGCCGGGGGAGGCGCGGAGGACACATCCCCGGTGCGCGCAACCTGCACTCCGAGAGCCTCTTCGACCCCGGGAGCGGCACCTTCCTGTCGCAGGAGGAGCTGCGGGAGCGGGTGCGGAGAGCCGGGGTCCCCGAGGAGAAAGACGCGGAGGTCGTCGCCTACTGCAACGGCGGGGTCGCGGCGACCGTACCGCTCTTCGTTCTGCACCGGCTCGGCTACAGAAACCTCTCCAACTACGACGGCTCGTGGAACGAGTGGGGCGAGAGGGAGGATCTGCCCACCGAACCCTGATGGACGGCCGGTGCTAGAATCTCTGCGGTGGGCCGGCTGAGAAGGGGTGTTCCAGGCTCTGAAGCGTAAAGCGAGATCACGTATCAGGACCCTGCTCTCGCTGGTGGTGAGCCTCGTCATGGTGGCGGCCGGGCTCGCGCTCATCGGGTTCTTCTTCCTCGGGAGCAGGACCACCGATACCAACGGGGCCAACCCGGGCGGGTTCAACATCCCCCGCGTGGAGCCTTCGCAGGGCGGGCGAGTACCGAAGATCGCCCGGGTGCCGAAGAACGATACGCTGCGCCTGACGATCCCCGCGATGAGCCGGGTGAAGGACGCCGTGGTGCCTACGGTGCCGAGCGACGACGTGAAGGCCCTCAACAACCACGTCGCCATCCACCTCAAGGGCACGGGTTTCCCCTGGCAGAAGACCGCGAACGTCTACATCGCCGGACACCGCCTCGGTTACGTGGGAACCAAGAGCCTGCTCGCCTTCTACGACCTCGGGAGCCTGAAGAAGGGTGACAGGATCTACCTGACCGACTCGAGCGGCACCCGCTACACTTACAGGGTCTACAGAGAGTTCACCGTCTCGCCGACGGACCTGGGCGTCACACGGGCCATACCGGGTAGAAACATAGTCACCCTGCAGACCTGTACGCTCCCGGATTACTCGCACCGTCTGATCGTGCGGGGGAAGCTCGTCTCGGTGAAGGAGGGGGCGGGGAGCACCTCCTAACCCCGCCTCGCGAACTGCTGTGCCTTGAAGCGCTGACCGGTTGTCCCGGCGGATTCCTCGGAGGCCAGATAGAGGAAGACGGCGGTGTTCTCCTCCGGGGTGATGAGGGTCATCGGGTCCTCCTCCGGGTAGGCCGCGGCGCGCATCTCCGTGCGCATCCCTCCGGGGTCCACGGAGTTGACGCGCACTCCCCTGTCCGCGAGCTCCCCGGCGAGGATCTGGGTGAGCCCTTCGAGGCCGAACTTGCTCACCGAGTAGGCCCCCCACTCGGGCCGTCCCTCGATGCTCACCCCGCTCACCACGTTGATGATCGAAGCCCCTTCGGAGAGGTGCGGGATCGCGGCCTTGCACAGCAGGAACGGCCCGGTCAGGTTGACGTCGAGCACCCGTCGCCACTCCTCTTCCGGGTAGTCCTCTATACGTACCCGCGGACCGAGGATGCCGGCGTTGTTGACGAGCACGTCTATCCTACCGAAACGCCCGATTGCCGCGTCCACGAGCCGACGCGCCCCCTCGGCGGTGGAGACGTCCGCCGCGACGGATTCCACCCCGGCGCCGAACCTGCCGGCCTCTTCGGCGACGGTGCGCAGACCCTCCTCACCGCGGGAGTTGAGCACGAGACTCGCCCCCTCCCGGGCGAAAGCCAGCGCGAGCGCGCGCCCGAGCCCCCTGCTGGCGCCGGTTACGATGGCTACCTTTCCTTCGAGCATCCTGCGATCAGCCTCCTTCCCAGGGCTGTTCAAGACGAGTTGCCAGGTAAGCTTATCCGAAAAGCGCGCCGGGAAAACCCTGCGCCTCGAACGCCGTAAGCCACTCCATCGGCATGTTCTCTCTGCAGAGAGCCGCCACTTGGCGTATAAATGGGGAAGATGGGAGCGCGGGTCGAGACAGGAAGGGCCAGACTTGTACGGTGAGAACGCACCGCCATCCTGGGCGCGGCTGCCCGGGGCCAGATGCCGGGCGGTAGAGCACCTCTCCAAGCTCGAAGGGCTGCAGGAGTTCGAGGTCTTCGAGGGGCTCGGCGAGGAGTTCTTCCAGGCGCTCGCCATCTCGGCGGCCGTCCTCGAGATAGCGGCCGGAACCGCCCTCTACCGGGAGGGAGAGCCCTCTGGGGCGGTGTACTTCATGCGCGAAGGGCGGGTCAAGATCTATCGCTCCTCCGGCGGGCCCAAAAACCGCGACCAGATCCTCGGCGTCTTCGGCGACGGCGCGATCCTGGGGCTCGCCTCCGCGCTCGAGGGGCAGCCCCAGAGCCATGGGGCCACAGCCCTCACCGACTGCGTGCTCTACGGCGTCTTCCGGGAGGATCTCCTGGAGATAATGGAGCGCTTCCCAGCCGGGGCGGTGCGCCTCTCCCGCGTGCTCGCAGCCCGCAGCCGGGAGCTCGAAGACCTCGTCGGGGACCTCGTCTTCCACAGCGCCCCCCAGCGGGTCGCGCGCATGCTGCTCGACCTCGCCGCCGAGGAGGGGCGGGTGACCAGGAGGGGCGTCGTGTTCTCACCCTCCCTCTCCCGGCAGGAGATGGCCGAGGCGACCGGCATCTCCCGCGAGGCGCTCTCCAGGACCCTCTCCCGCCTCGCCTCCGAAGGCATCCTGGAGCTGGACAGCAAGTCCATAACCATCCTCAAACCCGCGGAGCTGCGCGCCCGGACCTGATTTGATCTGGGTCACACGAAGTCATGACCGGCATCATGACCTCCGATGATGGCGATCAACGCCGGGTTTCTGCTCCCTTCCGGGGTTGATATAAAGCCGAAAGCACAGAAGAAACGGGAGGCTCTCCAAGAGGAGGAAGTGGTTTGGCCTACGTGATCACGGAGCCGTGCATCGGCGAGAAGAACCAGAGCTGTGTCGAGGTCTGTCCGGTCGACTGCATCTACGACGGTGGGGATCAGTTCCTGATCAACCCGGAGGAGTGCATCGACTGCGGGGCGTGCGAGCCGGAGTGCCCGGTCGAGGCGATCTTCCCGGAGGACGAGGTCCCCGAGGACATGCAGAGCTACATAACCAAGGCCCAGGAGTACGACTTCTCCGGCCAGGAGCCCGGCTGAGCCGGCAGGCCGGAGAGTACGTCACCGCGAGACCCCGCCCGTTCCGGGCGGGGTCTTCGTCTATACTCTCCCTCCGTATGACCGATGGGAGCTGGAGCACGCTCGCGAGCCGCTACGTCTACCGCAACCGCTGGTGTGCCCTGCGGGTGGACGAGGTGAGGCTGCCCGACGGAGCGACGATAGACTACTGCGTGCTCGAGAGCGGCGGGTTCGCCTCGGTGGTGCCGCTCACGGACGACGGCGGCGTGGTGCTCGTGCGTCAGTGGCGGCAGCCGCTCGGTCGGTTCACGCTGGAGCTGCCGAGCGGAGCGGTGGACGCCGGGGAGGATCCCGGGGAGGCTGCCCGGCGGGAGCTTTTCGAGGAGACGGGATACCGGGCCGAGAGGCTGGAGCGCCTCGTCTCCGTGCACACGAGCACCGGGCGCACCGACGAGGTCTGCCACCTCTTCCGCTGCCGGGCGCTGCCGGACGAGAGGGGGCCGGCTCCCGAGCCCACGGAGTTTTTGCGCTCCGTAGTGGTGCCGCTCGGCGAGGCGCTGGAGAAGATCGCCGCCGGTGAGATAACCGACGCCGCCACCGTCCTCGGGATCTCGTGGGTCGCCGGAGGTTGTGGGGTGCACGGTGGTGGGGTAGAGTAGCACGAGGAACGAGTACCGGGGAGCCGCGAGGCTGAGAGGGCGCGGACGCGCCGACCCGTCGAACCTGATCCGGGTAATGCCGGCGCAGGGAGAGAAGCCTGGCGCACCCCGTGAGAGGAGGGCCGTGAGCGGGTTCAGGGACACGAGGGTGCTCACCGAGGCGGCGCTGGCGGTGGCGCTCGCGTTCGTGCTGGGGCTGGTGAAACTCTTCAGGATGCCGGAGGGCGGTTCGATCTCTTTCGAGATGATCCCGCTGGTCCTGCTCGCGCTGCGTCAGGGCCCCGGCGTCGGGGCGGTTGCGGGCGCGGCGTACGGCATCCTCGACCTGATCCTGGACCCCTACGTCCTCAACCCGGTGCAGGTGCTCTTCGACTACCCGCTCCCCTTCGCCGCGATGGGGCTCGCCGGGCTCTTCCGGCCCACCCCGCGCGGGGCGGTGCTCGGCACGGTGGCGGCGGTGGCCGGGCGCTTCGTCTGCCACTTCATAAGCGGGGTCGCCTTCTTCGCCTCCTACGCCCCTAAGGGCTGGAACCCATACCTCTACTCCGCCGCGTACAACGCCGGGTATTTGGTGCCGAGTCTCCTGATCACGCTCGCCGTCGTGGTCGTGCTGCTGCGGGCGCTCGGGGCAGCGCGGCCCTCGCGGCGGCAGCTGGAGTTGTCGAGGCATGCTTAGGGAGGAGAGATGAAGACCGCGCTCAGCATAGCCGGGAGCGACTCCGGAGGTGGGGCGGGCATCCAGGCGGACATCAAGGCCTTCGCCCGCTGCGGGGTGCACGGAACCACCGCGATAGTCGCGATCACGGCTCAGAACACCGTCGGGGTGAGCAACATATTCGCGCTGCCGACGCAGGTGGTGATCGAGCAGATCGAGGCGGTCGTCTCGGACATCGGGGCGGACGCGGTGAAGACCGGGATGCTCTTCAACGCCGAGATCGTCTCGGCCGTGGCGGGGGCGATCCGGCGGCTGGGGCTCAAGAACGTCGTCGTGGATCCGGTGATGGTCGCCGAGAGCGGGGCCACGCTGCTCGAACCGGAGGCCGTGGACGCCTACCGCGAGGAGCTCCTGCCCCTCGCCGACGTCATCACCCCGAACCTCGACGAGGCGTTCGTCCTCGCCGGGCGGAAGAAAGACCCGGAGGAGGTCCACGGGTGCGCACGCGACCTCGCGGAGCTGGGGCCGGGGGCGGTGATCATCACCGGCGGGCACCGCGCTTCCGGTGCGGACCTGCTCTACGACGGCGAGCATTTCGTGGAGATAGAAGGCCCGGTGCACGAGAGTGGGGCGACCCACGGCTCCGGCTGCACCCACTCCTCGGCCCTGGCCGCCTTCCTCGCGCGCGGCTTCGGCCTCGAGAAGGCGGCCCGGAGGGCACGCGCCATCGCCTCCGAGGCCGTCGAGTACGGTCTCACGGGGATAGGCCGCGGGGCGGGACCGGTGAACGTGCTCGGGCCGCTCATGGAGGGGGAGGGATGAGAGCGGAGGAGGTCCTGCGCAGGATCGGGGACGAGAAGCCCCTCGTCCACCACCTGACCAACTACGTCACGGTCAACCTGGTCGCGAACGTGACCCTTTGCACCGGGGCGCTGCCGGTGATGGCGCATGCCGTGGAGGAGGTCGAGGAGATGGTCGCCTCCGCCAGCGCGCTCGTAATCAACATGGGCACGCTCGATCCGCAGTGGATAGAGGCGATGCTCCGGGCGGGGAAGGAGGCCAACCGGCGCGGGGTGCCGGTCGTCTTCGATCCGGTGGGTGCCGGGGCGACCTCATTCCGCTCCCGGATGGCGCACAGGCTCCTCTCAGAGGTGGAGATTGTCGCCGTCTGCGGCAACGCCGGGGAGATAGCGACCCTCGCCGGGCTCGAGGCCGAGGTTCGCGGGGTCGAGAGCCTCTCCGGGGACGCGAAGGAGGCCGTCCGCGGGGCCGCCCGCGCGCTCGGCACGACGGTGGCCGCGACCGGCCCCACCGACTACGTGAGCGACGGGGGACGGATGCTCGCCGTCTCGAACGGGCACCCCTTGATGGGGCGGGTCGTGGGGAGCGGCTGCGCCTCGACCGCGGTCATCGGGTGCTTCGCCGCCGCGGGTGGGGGAGATGTGGAGACGGTCGCGGGGGCGCTGGCTTTCTTCGGGCTCGCGGGGGAGGCCGCCGCGCCGCTCGCCGACGGGCCCGGCACCTTCGAGCCGCGCCTGCTCGACGCGATAGCTTCGCTCGCGGGGAATCCGGAGGGTCTGGAGGGCAGGCTGCGCGTGGAGGAGGTTTCGGCTTGAGCGCCCGGGCGGTGGTGCGTGCCCCGGTGGTCCCGCGTGGTCCGTGGGCGCTCTCGATGCGCTGGCACGACCTGCTGTTCATGCACTGGCCGGTGCCGGAGGAGGTGCTGCGTCCCATGATCCCCGGCTCCCTCGCGGTGGATACCTTCGGGGGGAGTGCCTGGCTCGGGGTGGTTCCTTTCCGGATGAGCGGGGTGCGTCCGCGCCCGTTGCCGGCCGTGGAACATATCTCCGACTTCCCGGAGATCAATTTGCGCACCTACGTCGTCGGTGCGGACGGAGAAGCTGGGGTGTGGTTCTTCAGCCTGGACGCGGCGAGCCGGCTCGCCGTACGCCTGGCGAGAACCTTCTACGGCCTGCCGTACTTCGACGCCCGCATGTCCTGCCACCCGGAGGGCGGGTGGGTCCGCTACGAGAGCGTCCGCACCCACCGGGGGGCACCTCCTGCGCGCTTCGCCGGGCGCTACCGCCCGAGGGGGTCGGTCTTCGAGGCCACCCCCGGCTCGCTCGAGGACTTTCTCACCGGCCGCTACCTGCTGTACTCCGCGGGGAGGGGCGGGAGGCTGATGCGCGCCGCGATCCGGCACCGCCCCTGGCCGCTGCAGCCCGCCGAGATCGACGTGGACCGGTTGGAGATGACCTCCCAGGTGGGGCTCGAGGAGCCTTCCGGGGAGCCGCTTTTGCACTTCGCCAGATACCTGGAGGTCGTCGCCTGGTTTCCGGAGGAGGTGGGGTGATGAAGGAGAGGCTCGGATCCGCGCGTCTTCTGCTCGTGACCGCGCCGCGCGAGGATCTCGTCGAGCGGGTCGGGGCCGCCCTGCGCGGCGGGGTGGACATCGTGCAGCTTCGGGACAAGGAGGCCTCCCGGGAGGAGCTCCTCCCGCTCGCGCTCGAGCTGAAGGAGCTCTGCGAGCGGGCCGGGGCGATCTTCACGGTCAACGACGACGTGGAGCTCGCCCGCGAGAGCGGCGCGCACGGGGTGCACCTGGGGCAGGAGGACGCCCCGATCTCCGAGGCCCGCCGCGTGCTCGGGGAGGCGGCGATCGTCGGGCGCTCGGCCGGGAGCCTCGAGGAAGCCAGGGAGGCCGTCGAGGAGGGCGCGGACTACCTGGGGGTCGGTGCGGTCTACGCCACCCCGACCAAGCCGGAGGGCGAGGTCGCCGGGCTGGAGCTCGTGAGGAGGCTCGCCGGCGAGGGGCTTCCGGTGCCCTGGTTCGCCATCGGCGGTGTGACGCTCGAGACCGCGCCCGAGGTAGCGGAGGCCGGTGCGCCCGGCTTCGCAGTCGTCCGGGCCCTGATGGACGCCGAAGATCCCGAGGCGGCCGCCCGCGAGCTGCGCTCGCTCCTCCCATGATGGTGCGGGCGAACCTGGCCGCCGGGATCCTGCCGGTCCGCCGCGACGGTCGGGTGCTCCTGTTACTGCGCCCGGCCACCGGGACCTGGGAGCCGCCGGCCGGGAGGCTCCAACCCGGCGAGACCTTCGAGCAGGGGGCGGTGCGCGAGGTCTACGAGGAGACGGGGCTCCTCGTCGCCCCGCAGATGATGCTCGCGACGTGGGTCGGGACCCGCGCGGACGGCGAGCCGCTCGCGAGCGTCACCTACGCCGGCCGGGTCGGGGAGGAGGAACCACGGATCACGCCCGAACACTCCGGCGCCCGGTGGTTCACCGTCGAGGAGTGGCTCGATGTCCCGAGCTGGTGGTCGCGCGAGGACATCCTGAGGGTCCCGGAGATCCTCCGGGCGCTGCCGGGGGAGCCCTCCCCCGCCCCTCCGCCGCCGCGGGAGACCGTCGAAGGGGTGGTGAGCGCGCATCTGGGCGCCGGGGCGGTGCTCGTCGATCTCTCGGGAGAAGAGCCGCGGGCGCTCCTGCTGCGGCGCAGGAAGCCTCCGGTGGGTCTCTGGGAGAACCCCGGCGGGGCGCTCGAGCCGGGGGAGGACTTCGTAGCCTGCGCCCGCCGCGAGCTCCACGAGGAGACCGGCATCCGCGCCGAGCCCGAGCTGCCGTGGTGGGCGCGGGTCGAGCCCTGGCGCTCCCCGGACGATCCGGAACTCTACGCGGGGGTCGGGTTTCTGGCCCGTCACCCCGGCGGGGAGATCACCCCGGAGGCCGGCGCGCATGACGCCTGCCGCTGGGTCACCGAAGAGGAGTGGCGTTCTCTGCGCACCTGGTACACGGAGCGGGAGTCCGATGCGCTCTGGTGGGCCGTGCGGCACCTCCTGCGGGAGCGGGGATGAACGAGTTCGAGCTCATAGAGAGCATCGCCGCCCGGCTCGGCGCGCGGCCCGGGGAGGTCGAGGTCCCGCTCGGGGACGACTGCGCGGTGGTGCGTCTCGGGGGGTCTCGCTGGGCGCTCGCCTCCGACATGCTCGTCTTCGGGCACCACTTCAAGGGGTGGGCCGCCCCGGAGGACGTCGGCTACAAGGCGGTCGCGGTCAACGTCTCGGACGTGGCGGCGATGGGCGGGGAGCCGCGCTTCATCCTCGTCTCCGGCGGGGCGCCGGACTCCGGGGTGGTGCTCGGCTGCATGGAGGGCGTGCTCGCCGCCTGCGAGAAGTTCGGGGTCTACCCTTTGGGCGGCGATACGACTGCGGCCGATGCGCTCACGGTGGACGTGGCGGTGGTGGGGGAGCTTCCGGACCCGCCGGTGTTGCGCTCCGGGGCGCGCCCCGGAGACCTTCTCGCGGTGACCGGGGAGCTCGGGGCCTCCGCGGCGGGGTTCCTCGCGCTCGAGGGCGGGAAGAGGGAGCCGGAGCGGCTCGTGCGGCGCCACCTCAGGCCAGAGCCACGGGTCGAAGCCGGCCGGCTCGCCTCCCGCCTCGGGGCGCACGCGATGATAGACCTCTCCGACGGGCTCGCCTCCGACGTGCGGCACGTCTGCCGGAGGAGCGGGGTCGGGTGCCGGGTGGAGCTGGAGAGGCTCCCCGTCTCGGGGGACGTGCGCGAGCTGGCCGAATCGTTCGGGCGCGACCCGGAGGTTCTCGCTGCGACGGGGGGTGAGGATTACGAGCTTCTCATCGCCGCGCCGGAACGGGTGCTGGAGGAACTCTCCTCCGCCTCGGAGGTGCCGGTGAGCGTGGTCGGGGAGGTCGTCGAGGAGGGGGTGAGCTTCATCAGGAGAGGGGAGCCCGTGGAGGGGCTCTCCGGGTGGGACCACTTCGGGTAGGATTGGATCTCTTCTTCGCGGGTAGAAGAGATGGTGTCCCTGCAGGCGAGGAGGAGACGGAAGATGCCCTACGAGAGGATCACGGACCTGCCCGAGAGCGTGAGGAGCAACCTCCCGAAGCACGCGCAGGAGATCTACAAGGAGGCGTTCAACTCGGCCGAGGAGCAATACGGCGAGGAGAGCCGGGCGCACCGGGTGGCCTGGAGCGCCGTGGAGCAGAAGTACGAGAAGAACGAGCGGGGAGAGTGGGTGGAGAAGGGCTAGCCCCTACACCGGCCAGCCCTCGAGCCGCCAGGCCGCATCCCAGAACATCCACTCGTAGCGGCTGGTCGTCACGAAGGCCTCTCTGACCGCCGCCAGCCGCTCCGGGCTCAGCCCCTCGCAGACGCGATCGGTCAGGTCGAGCACGGCCGCGACCAGCTCCCCGAAGTCCTCCCCGCCGTAGGTCTCGATCCAGCGGCGGTAGAGCCGGTTCGGCGAGCCCCTCTCGAGCAGGGAGCCTCCGACTTCGGCGTAGATCCAGTAGCAGGGCAGGATCGCACCGAGGACCTCGGGGTAGTCGCCGAGCGAGGCGACGCGCAGCAGGTAGCTCGTGTAGGCGAGGTTCGTGGGGGAGAGGGGTGTCTCGTCGAGCTCTTTTTCGGAGACGCCGAGATCCCGGAAGAACCCTTCGTGCAGGCTCCGCTCGACGGTTATCGCGCCGGTCGCGTGCTCGCCGAACATCACCAGGGCGTCCTCGTCGGGGGAGCGCACCCCGGCGAGGGCGAGGGCGCGGGCGTAGTCGCGCAGGTAGAGGGCGTCCTGTATCACGTAGTGGCGGAAGCGCTCCTCGGTGAGGGTCCCGTCGGTGAGCCCTCCGATGAACGGGTGGGCGAGGATGGCGGCGTAGATGTCCTTGATCGAACGCCAGAGCTCCGCGGTGAAGCCCCGTTCCTTCGCCGCCATACTAGCCCCTCTTGATGCCGAAGAGCCGGTTGCGCCGCTCCTCGTCGAGCTCTTCCAGGGGTTTCCTCAGGTCTTTACCCACCTCGAGCGCCCGCCGGACCGCCTCACGCGAGCCGACCTTCTCGAACCAGCGGGCGAGGTTCGGGTAGTCCTCCATCCTCTGACCCTGGTCTTCGTGGGAGATCAGCCAGGGGTAGATCGCGATGTCCGCGATCGTGTACTCGTCCCCGGCGAAGTACCCGGCCTCGGAGAGGCGTCGGTCCATCACCCCGTAGAGCCGGGCGGCCTCGTTGGTGTAGCGCTCTATGGCGTAGGGGACCCTCTCCGGGGCGTACTTGCGGAAGTGATGCGCCTGGCCGAGCATCGGGCCGACGTGCCCCATCTGGAACATCAGCCACTGCAGGGTGGTGTAGCGGGTGCGCGGGGCGGAGGGGAGGAGCCTTCCGGTCTTCTCGGCCAGGTAGATCAGGATGGCCCCCGACTCGGCGAGGCTCATGGGCTTACCATCCGGGCCCTCCGGATCGACTATGGCGGGCATCTTGTTGTTCGGGCTTATCCTGAGGAACTCCTCCCGGAACTGGTCGCCGGCGGTGATGTCCACCGGGACGATGTTGTACGGGAGGCCGGTCTCCTCCATGAATATGGTGATCTTGTGTCCGTTCGGGGTCGGCCAGTAGTAGAGGTCTATCGGTTCGGGCATGCTGCCTCCGCTCTCGTCTGTGCAACGCTCTCTGAAACTATTCTATATGGACCGCGGAAGGATGAGCCCCTACCGCACGAGCGCGAGGAGCGCCTCCTTCGCCCGATCGAACGCCCGTTCGAGGGAGGCGAGCTTCTCCTCTGCGCCCGAGAGATCGCCGGAGTCGCCGGCCTCCTGCAGCCCGGCGGCGAGCTCCTGCACGCGTGTGGCGCCCATGTTGCCGGAGCTGCCCTTTAGGGTGTGGGCGGCCTGTGCCAGGGCGTGGGCGTCGCCGGCGTGCAGGGCGCGTCGGATCTCCTCGATCCTGCGCGGGGCGTCCTCCAGATACATCTCGACCAGCTCCGAAACGAGGTCGGGGTCCTCCTCGCCGGCCAGCTCGCGCAGGTTTTCGAGGGTGGCGGGGTCGAGCGGGGGTCCTCCTTCGTCCGGGAGCCAGCGTTCGAGTGCCTCTTGCAGCTCATCGGGCTTTACTGGCTTGGGGATGTAGTCGTCCATTCCGGCGGCGAGCGCCTTCTCGCGGTCGGTTGCGAGCGCGCCCGCGGTCAGCGCGATGATCGGCAGGTGCCCGCTCTCGTTGAAGCGTTCCCCCTCCTGCTCGCGGCGCCGGATCTCCCGGGACGCCTCGTAGCCGTCCATGACGGGCATCTGGCAGTCCATGAGGACGGCGGCGTAGCGGTTCCCACAGACGGCCTCGAGCGCCTGCCGGCCATCGGAGGCGACCTCGACGTCGTACCCGAGCCTCTCCAGCATCCTCCGCGCCACCTTCTGGTTGACCAGGTTGTCCTCGACGACTAGGACGGGGGGGAGTTGTCTTCTCCTGACGGCGGGCCTCTCTTTTCGCTCCCGTTTCGTGCTCTCCTCCCTGGTGCCGAGGGCCGTGGCCAGCGCGTCGTAGAGCTGAGACTGGCGCACCGGCTTGGTGAGGTAGGCCTCTATCCCGCGTTTCTCTGCCTCCGCCCCGATCCCCGCCTGTACCAGCGAGGTGAGGAGCACCAGACGGGTCGATGAGAGGGACGGTTCAGATTTTATCCTGCGGGCGAGCTCGAGCCCGTCCATGCCCGGCATCTGCATGTCGAGGATCGCCAGGTCGTATGGTCTTCCCGCCGCCGCGGCGTCGCCGAGCATGGCGAGCGCCTGCCGGCCGTCTGCCGCGCTGGCGTTCTCCAGCCCCCAGGCGGCGGTCTGCTTGAGCAGGATGGTCCGGTTGGTGGCGTTGTCGTCCACGATGAGGACCCGTGCGCTGCGCAGGTCTCCTGGGATCGCCCGCTGCTGCCCGGACTCCTCGGCCCTCTCGAGTGGGACTTCGAACCAGAAGGTGCTGCCCTTTCCAGGCTCGCTCTCCACCCCGATCCTGCCACCCATCATCTCGACGAAGCGTCGCGAGATCGTCAGCCCCAGCCCCGTGCCCCCGTAGCGACGGGTCGTCGAGGAGTCCGCCTGGGTGAAGGGCTGGAAGAGCTTCGAGATCTCCTCCTGGCTCATCCCGATACCGGTGTCCTTCACCTCGAAACGCACCCGCACCCTCTCGGGGGACTCCCGGGCGAGGCTCGCCCGCACGAAGACCTCCCCTTCCTCGGTGAACTTCACGGCGTTGCTGATCAGGTTCGTCAGGATCTGACGCAACCGGAAAGGGTCGCCGCGCAGCCGAGCCGGGACGTCGGGCTCGACGAAGCCGGCGAGCTCTATGTCCTTTCGGTGGGCGAGCGTGGCGAACAGGGCCGTCACCTCCTCGACGGTCTCGTAGAGGTCGAAGTCGAGCGTCTCTAGCTGCACCTTGCCGGATTCGAGCTTCGAGAAGTCGAGGATGTCGTTGATCACGGCGAGCAGCGTCTCTCCGGAGGAGCGGATCGTCTCCGCGTAGTCGCGTTGCTCGGGGGTGAGGTCGGTATCCAGCAGGAGCTCGGCCATCCCGATCACGCCGTTCATCGGTGTGCGGATCTCGTGCGACATGTTCGCCAGGAATTCGCTCTTTGCCCGGCTGGCCTCTTCTGCAGCGCGGCGGGCTTCTTCGAGCTCCCGCTCGTTCTGCTTGCGCTCGGTGACGTCGCGGATGATCCCCCGGAAGCCGACCTTGCGTCCCTGCTCGTCCGTTATGAGCGAGGTGGTCGACTCGACGTATCTCCTCTGGCCGTCTTTCCTTATGATCTCCCAGCCGAGGTTGCGGGCCGGGATGCCCGTGCGGTAGACCTCCTCGAAGGCTTTGCGGAGCCTGGGGACGCACCTTTTCACCGTGCACTGGAGGTAGTTCATCCCCCGGAGCTCCTCCTCGGTGTAGCCGAGCGCTTCGACGAGGGCGTGGTTGAAGAAGGTGAAGTTGCCTTTGAGGTCCGTCTCCAGGTATACGTCGTGTATCTGCTCCAGGATCGAACGGTAGCGCTCCTCGCTCTTCCGGAGCTTCTCCTCGGCTCGTTTGCGCTCGGTGATGTCGAGCAGGATGCCCTGCCAGAAGAGCGGTCTTCCTTCCTCGTCTCTGACCAGGACGAGCTCGTCCTGTACCCACACCTCCCGGCCGTCCCGGGTGCGCATCCTGTACTCCAGACTCATTGGTTCACCGGTGGCCTCGGCGTGGGCCTCGGCGGCCTCCACCCGTTCACGGTCGTCCGGGTGCAGCGCCCGATCGAGCAGGGACGGATCCTCCTTGCACTCCTCGACGGAGTAGCCGAGTATCTTCTCTATCTGCGGGCTTATGTAGGTGCTCGGTCCACCGGGCTTGAGCGGGTTCGTGTAGGTGATGGCGGGCATCTGCTCGACCAGGGCCCGATAGCGGGCCTCGGCCTCCCGGAGCGCGTCCTCGGCCTGCTTGCGCTCGGTTATGTCCTGTACCGTGCCTATCACCCGCACGGGTTTGCCGTCCTCGTCGAAGGCTATCTCGGACTTCGACGAGGTGACCCGCACGCTCCCGTCCGGTCGGACGACGCGCAGGACGAGGTCGCCGGCCTTGCCTTCCTTCGCGCCCCGTTCCATGGCCTCCTGCAGGAGGCGCCGGTCCTCGGGGTGGATGGACTGCATCAGCTTCTCGACCGTGGGAACGAACTCCTGGGGCGCGTAGCCGTGTATCCTGAAGAGTTGGTCCGACCAGCGTAGCCTCCCGGTCTCCAGGTCGAGTTCCCAGCTACCGAAGTTGCCGAGGCGCTGCGCCTCGGCGAGCAAGGCTTCCCGCTCGCGCAGCGCTTTCTCCGCCTTCTTGCGCTCGGTTATGTCGTTGTTTATCTCCAGCACGCGCGGCGGGTCTCCGTCCTCCAGCGTCCACCGGCTCGCCACGATCCTCTGTGTGCCGTCGCGTGCGGTATGGACGAGCTCTCCCTCCCAGTACCCCTCCCGCAGGAGCTTCTTTTTTATCTCCTCCCGGGGCTGCGGGAAGCGGGTCCTGAGCAGCTCGTGGGAGATTTTCCCCACGGCTTCCCTGCGGTCGTAGCCGTAGGTCTCCTCGGCTCCGTGGTTCCAGTAGGAGATCCTGCCCTCCAGGCTTATTATGAATATGGCGTCCCGCGCGAGGTCCAGAAGCCTGGCCTGCCGCCCGAGTTCCTCCTCCGCCCGGATCCGCTCGGTGATGTCCCGGACTGCGGTCACCCGCACCTTCCGTCCCCGGTAGAGGGCTGTTTTCCCTCTTATCTCGGCCGTAAACGTCGTACCGTCCTTGCGTCTGAGCCTGGCTTCGTAAGGTTCGGTGGAGGCTTTCGAGCGGTGCTCGAGCACGGTGGAGCGCGACTCCGGGGCGACGAAATCTGAGGCCGACATGCCCACGACCTCACCGGGGGCGTAGCCGAGCATCTCGTCGAAGGCGCGGTTCGTCTCGACGATGGTGTCGCCGTGCGTGATGACCAGCCCCTCGAAGGAGGCATCGCTCAGGTTGCGGAAGCTCTCCTCTGTTCTCGTCAACTCACCTCACCGGTCGTCGAGGACCATCCTGGTTGGTTATCGGATCTGGTGGTGGAACCCTTTAGTGGGAGCGGTTGCCGCGCGGCAGGTGGACGGTGAACGTCGTGCCCTCACCCTCGGTGCTCTCGACGGTGACTTTCCCGCCGTGGTTCTCGGCCACGTGCCGCACGATGGAGAGCCCGAGCCCCGTGCCGCCCGTCTCCTTGGAGCGTGCCTTGTCCACCCGGTAGAACCGCTCGAAGATGCGCGGGAGCTTCTTCTCCGGGATGCCGATGCCCGTATCCGAGACCCGCACCCATACCGAGTCCTCGTCCGCCTCGGCCGAGACCTCCACGCTACCGCCCTCCGGGGTGTACTTTATGGCGTTGTCCACCAGGTTGGCGAACATCGAGCCGAGCTGGGTCTCGTCTCCCATGACGGTGTAGTCGGTGCCCCCCGCCCTGCGCCAGCGCAGCGTGATGTTCTTCCGGCGTGCCGCCGGACGCATCCGCGAGAGCACGCTCATCAAAACCCCGCGGAGGTCGACCGGCTCCGGGTCCGTGACCTTCTCCTCGCTCTCCAGGCGCGTCAGGTCGAGGAGATCGTTTATGAGGCGGCTGAGGCGATCGGTCTCGCTCTTGAGCTGCAGGGCGAAGTAGCGGGCCTGCTCCGGATCTTCGTCTATTATCTCCACCAGGCTTTCGGCGAGGAGCTTGAGGCTCGTCGCGGGGGTCTTGAGCTCGTGGGAGACGTTCGCGACGAAGTCACGCCGGATCTTGTTGATCCGCCTGAGCTCTCTCGCGCTTACCTCGAGGTCTTCTTCTCTCGGGTCGTCTTTGAGCATTCGCTCCTAGCTCTTCCCGTTCGCCTCCTGCGCGCTCTCCTGCCGGGGCCGGGCCTCGAAGCGGTAACCGAGCCCCCTTGCGGTGTGTATGTACTCGTAGGAAGATCGTGCGGCGAGAGCTGCCCGCACCCGCCGGATGTGTACGTCTATCGTGCGCGAGGAGCCCACCCCGGCGTGTCCCCAGACCTCCTTGGCCAGCTCCTCCCGGCTCTTGAGCTCACCGGGGTGCGCCGCGAGGGCCGCGAGGAGCTCGAATTCCTTGAGCCTGAGCGAGACCGGCTCGCCGGCGACCGTGGCCACGAAGTTCTTGGTGTCGAGGCGGAGGTCGCCGGCTTCGATGACCTTTCCCCGGTTGCCGATGACGCCGCTGCGCTTGAGGTGCGCGTTTATCCGCGCCAGGAGCTCTTTCATGCCGAAGGGCTTGGTGACGTAGTCGTCGGCTCCGACCTCGAAGCCCTTGACCTTGTCCCGCTCGGCGTCCTTGGCGGTGACCATCACGATGACCACCTCTTCGTCCTCCTCCCGGATCCGGCGGCAGACGTTCGTCCCCGACTCTCCGGGCAGCATGATGTCGAGCAGGATCAGATCCGGCCGGCGGCTTCTGGCCAGCTTGAGCGCCTCGGCCCCGGTCGTCGCCTTGTTTACGGAGTAGCCGGCCCGCGATAGGTTGTAAGCGAGGGTGTCGAGGATGACCCGATCGTCCTCCACCACGAGGATCTCTGCCTTCTTCTCAACCAAACGCACCCTTCTCCTGTCCGGATGGCTCCGCGCTAATACGATCGTTGCAAACAAGAGTATAAACCGTGCCGGGGCGTGCTTCATCGCTCCTTCCCCTGGAATAGACCGCTTCGCAGGGGCTAAAATGGCGAGGTGTTCGGGAGCATCCGGAGAGGAGATCTGGTACGAGCCCGCTGAAGATATCCGCTCGAATACTGACCGTCCACACCAGCGAGACCTTCGCGATCGCCCGCGGCTCCTCGGACACCTTCCGGCGGGCCGTGGTGCAGGTAGAGGAGGACGGGTTGATGGGCCTCGGCGAGGCTGCCTCGACCGGCTACTACGGCCAGGACCCTGATACGGACCGCGCCGCCCTGGAGTCCGTGCGTATAGAGGATCCCTGGGACATAGAGGGAACGCTCCGGCTCAACGAAGACCTCTCCGCGAGCGCGCTCGCCGCCCTGGACGCCGCGCTGCACGACCTGGCGGCGAAGCGTCTGGGGATCCCGGTCTGGAAACTCCTGGGGCTCTCCCGGCCGCGTCCGGCGAGCGCCTACACCCTCGCGATAGCTGACCGGGAGACCACGCTCTCCAGGGCCCGCTCCCGGGCGGGGTACCCGATCTTCAAGGTGAAGCTCGGCGGCTGGCGGGACATCGAGACGCTGCGGGCCCTCTCCGGGGAGACGGAGGCGGAGATCTGGGCGGACGCCAACGAGGCGTTCGCGCCGGAGGAGGCCGTTGAAGCCGTGCGGGAGCTAAGGGAGATCGGGGTGGCCATGATCGAGCAGCCGGTCGCCGCCTCGGAGGGCAGGGAGGCCCTCGAAGAGGTGACCCGGGCGGCCTCTCCGGTCCCCGTGATCGCGGACGAGAGCGCTCTCGTCGCCGCCGACGTCCCGCCTCTCGTCGGGTGTGTCTCGGGGGTCAACGTCAAGCTCGCCAAGTGCGGCGGCATCCGCAGGGCGCTGGAGATGATCCACACCGCCCGCGCCTGCGGCATGCGGGTGATGGTCGGTTGCATGGTCGAGACCTCGCTCGGCATATCCGCGGCGGCCCAGTTCTCGGGGCTCGTGGACTACGTGGACCTCGACGGGCCGATGCTCCTCGCCGACGACCCCTTCGAGGGGCTCGTATTCGAGCGGGGGCGTCTGCTCGTTCCGGATGCCCCGGGGCTCGGGGTGGAGTTCCGATGAGGCTGCGGCGGGGACGCAGAGAGCGCCGCTACGCCCTCTTCGCCGAGGGCTGCTTCACCGACCGACACGCGAAGACCGCCCACGGTCTCTTGCGCTACGGTTCGGACGAGGTCGTCTGCGTCGTCGACTCCGCTCTGGCCGGGAGGCGGGTGCTCGAGGTGCTGCCCGACGCCCGGCGCGACGCCCCGATAGTCGCTTCGATCCGCGAGGCGCTCGAGCTCTCTCCGACCTCGGTCCTCGTCGGGCTCGCCCCGGCGGGGGGGAGGCTGCCTGAGGAGTGGATGGAGAGCCTGAAGGAGGCCGCTGCCGCCGGGGTGGAGATCGTCAGCGGGCTGCACCAGCGCCTCGGACCGGAGCTCCCCGGGGCAAAGGTCTGGGACGTGCGCGAGCCCCCGAAAGACATCCCGCTCTTCTCCGGTGAGGGCTTCTCGGTCGAGCCGAAGGTCGCGCTCACCGTGGGCACCGATGCCGCGGTCGGCAAGATGACCGCGACGCTCGAGGTCGAGCGGGCCGCGAAGGAGGCCGGGGTGAAGGCCGAGTTCGCCGCGACGGGGCAGACGGGGATCGTCGTCTCCGGGTGGGGGATCTGCGTCGACGCGGTCGTCGCGGACTTCATCGCCGGCGCCGCCGAGCAGCTCGTGCTCGAGGCCGCGAGGAGCGGGCCCGACCTGATCCTGGTCGAAGGACAGGGTTCGCTCGCGCACCCGGCCTACTCGGGGGTCACTTTAGGGCTTCTGCACGGCTCGTGCCCGGATTGCCTGATCCTCTGCGCCGACTTCTCGGGGGAGGATATCGTGCCCGGCGTCCCGCGGCCGGAGGTCTCGCGCGCGGCGCGGCTCTACGAGGAGGTCGCCGCGCTGGTCAAGCCCGCCCCCGTCGTCGCCATAAGCGCCAATACCTCCGCTCTCTCCGAGAGAGAGGCGAAAGAAGCGATCGGTGCTCTCTCGGACGAGACCGGCCTTCCGGTCACCGATCCGTTGAGGTGGTCCGCCGCACCGATCCTCGAGGCTGTGCTCGCCGCGCCTGAGACGAAGCCTATCGGGCGCTGAAGTCGCCGATATCCCGGCGTACCCCGTTATGCTAGAATTCTATTCGTGGCGCGGTGCCTGACCCTGAACGCGAGCTACGAGCCGCTGGCCCTCGTGCCCGTCAAGAGGGCCATCATCCTCGTGGTCTCGGAGAAGGCCGAGATAGTCGAGGCGTCGCTGGAGCGCAAGTTCCGTTCGGAGAAGAGCGAGTATCCCTACCCGCTGGTGATACGCCTCGTGAAGTTCGTCGAGATCCCGCGCCGCCTGCGCAAGCACGTCACCAACGCCGTCCTCTTCGCGCGTGACGGCTACCGGTGCCAGTACTGCGGCCGGCACAGGAAGGAGCTGGGCCGCGGGGAGCGGCTGACCAGAGACCACGTCAAGCCCCTCTCGCGCGGCGGGGGCAACACCTGGGACAACGTGGTCACCGCCTGCACCAAATGCAACGCCAGGAAAGGCAACAAGCTCCCGATGGAGTGCGGGATGTACCCCAAGAGCACCCCCAAGGAGCCGCGTTACGTGGTCATGGTGTGGTATTCCCGGGAGCTCAACAGCGTGCAGCGTCGCTACGTGGAGCAGTTCTACGGGGAGCGTCTCTCCGAAGAGAGCGCCGTCTGAGAGGTTCGTTCGCACCGGGTGTGACCGGTGGGTGCTGTATAATCACTCCCGTGTCGTCCCTAGATATCGTGGCGGGGTTTTCTTGGACTACGAGGGGCTTGCCGGGAGGGTAGAACGGATAGTAGATAGCGTCGAACGCGCCGTCAGCGGCAAGCGATCAAGCATAGAGCTCGCCGTCGCGGCGCTCCTGGCCGGAGGGCACGTCCTGATCGAGGACGTGCCGGGCGTAGGCAAGACGCTTCTGGCCAAATCGCTGGCCCGGGCGATCCGGGGCACCTTCAGGCGGATACAGTTCACACCGGATCTCCTTCCCACCGACGTGACGGGTCTCAACGTCTACAACCAGGGTACGGGGAACTTCGATTTCCTCGCCGGTCCGGTGTTCTCCAACATCCTGCTCGCCGACGAGATAAACCGGGCCTCACCCAAGACCCAGAGCGCTCTTTTGGAGGCGATGGAGGAGGGGGCGGTGACCGTGGACGGGGAGACCCGGAGGCTACCGGAACCGTTCGGTGTCCTTGCGACCCAGAACCCGATCGAGCACGAGGGTACCTACCCCCTGCCGCACGCGGAGCTCGACCGCTTCATGGTGAAGATGGAGCTCGGCTACCCCGACGAGGAGGCCGAACGCAGGATGCTCCGGCTCTCCGGAGATCCGGTGATGGAGGTGGAGGCGGTGGTGGGGCCGGAGGAGGTCTTGCAGATGCGGCGCATGGTCGAGGCGGTGCACGCGAGCGAGGCCGTGCTGCGCTACGTGGTCTCCGTGACCTCGGCGACCCGCGAGCACGAGGCTGCCTATCTCGGCGCTTCCCCGAGGGCGAGCAGGATGCTGCTCGCGGCGGCCCGGGCCCGGGCCGCCTGCCTCGGGCGCTCCTATTGCATCCCGGACGACGTGAAGGAGATGGCCCAGAGCGTGCTGGGCCACAGGATCATCCCCGCCTCTTCCCGGATGAACGGACACGGTGGGCCGGAGAGCGTCACCCGGTCCATAATCGAGGACGTGCTCCGCTCTGTGCCGGTGACGGAGGCGGTATAGCCGGGTGCCGAGGGAGCGGGCGAGACCCTCCGTACGCCCGACGTCCCGGGGCTGGCAGGCGATCCTCGCCGGCGGGGTCGTACTGGGGCTCGCCATCGCCTTCGGGACCACCCAGCTCTTCCAGCTCGCCTACGTCCTCTTCGCCCTGCTGCTCGTGGGGCTGGTCGCCGGGCTCGTGGGGGGCAGCGGCCTTCGCTACCGGCGCGAGATACCGCCCGAGGGGGGGATCGTAGCCGAACGTCCGGTGCGTTTCGGGATCGTGGTCCTGGGGATGCGGCGTCACGGGGGGGCGGTGGTTGAGGTGAGAGACCGGCTGCCGGAGAGGAGGAGCCTCGGATGGGAGGGTGGGGCGCTGGACGTGGAGGTGACCTTCGCGCGCCGCGGGGTGTACTCGCTGGGACCGGCGGAGGTTGTCTCGGAGGACCCTTACGGGATGTTCCGGTTCGACTGGAGGTTCGCGGCGCGCGGGGAGGTCGTGGTCTACCCGAGGGTCTGGCCGGTGCCGGCCGAGCTCCTCGAGGGTGACGAGGGCGGGGGCCCGGAACGCAGGACGAGCCGGGGGGAGGAGTTCGCCGGGCTCAGAGAGTACCGGCCCGGCGACGAGCTGCGTCACGTCTCGTGGAAGAGCCTGGCCAGAACCGGGGAGCTCTACGTGAGGGAGTTCTCGGATCTCGCCCCGGCCCGCTACACGGTGGCTCTGGACCTGCGGCGGAGGGGGTTGCGGGTTACGGGGCGTGAGGTGGAGGATGCTGTCTCCGCGGCGGCCTCGGTGGCGGCCGCTCTGCGCGAGGCGGGCTCTCCCTTCAGGCTCGTGTGCAACGACGGCGGGGTTGCTTCTACGAGTTTCGATGCCTCCTACGAACAACACATGAGGCTGCTGGCGACCGTGGAGGCCGACGGCTCGGAGCCCATCTCGGACGTCCTCGCCGCCGGGCGTCGGGACGCGGGTGACGGGATCGTCGTCGTCTCGCGCACCCGGGACGAAGGGCTCGCGTCCTGCGTGAGCCGTCTGAGGGCGTCGGGTACCTACGTCGCGGTCGTCGCCCTCAACCCTCATGCCTACCCGCGTTCCGGCGGTGTCAGGGCTCTAGATCGGGTGGAGGAGTTCGAAGCCTGGCTGGCCTCGCTCGAGGCCGCGGGGGCCGTGGTGTTCGTGTTGCGCCGGGAGGAGGGGGCGCCCGGGTTCTACAGGGTGGGGAGGAGGCGCGTCGGTGGTTAGGAGCCCGAGGCTCATCGTGCCGCTCTACGCGGCCTGTGCGGCCACCGGAGCCTCCTTCAGCGTGCTGTTCACCGGCCGGATCCGGGAGGCCGGGGGCGGTCTGCTCGGGCTGACCGGCAGCGCGTTCTTGCTCCTGGTCGGCGCGGCGCTCACCGGGGCGCTGGCGGCCTCGGTGCGCCGCAGGTGGATTCCGCTGACGGTCGTGGCCGGTACGTTCTACACTCTGGTCTCCGTCTACGGCTTCCCGCCGGTCACCCCTTCGGGGTGGAAGGCGCTCGGGATCGAGGTCGCCCGTGACCTGTACGCGGCGGCGGGGACGATGTACCTGGAGAAGGTTCCCTATGATCTCGCTCCGGGGCTTTTCGTGATCTTCCTGCCGCTGGTGGTACTGCTCGGCGCCACGGCCACCGCCACCACCCTCCGGGGCGGGAGCCCGGTCCTCTCCATGGTGCTGCTCGGGCTCTCCATAGGCGTCGTGAGCACGGTGAGCTTCGAAGACGGCATCGGTCCCTACTTCGCGGCGTTCCTGGTGTGCGCGGTGCTGCTGGTCACCGCAGGGAGCCCCGGACGTGCGCGCGGAGACTCCGGCGGGGACGAGCTGGGACGGGGGGAGTTCGTTGCGGCGCTGGCCGTCGCGGGGCTCGTGCTGGCGATCCCGCGTCTTCCGCTCCTCGGCCGCCTGATACGTCCGGGGCTCGTCGACTGGACCAAGCTCGGCACGAGCCTCCGGCAGACCTCGCGGCTCTCCGCCCAGGCCGACGTCGGGAACTATCTCTCCGCCGGACGTGAGGCGCGGTTGATGAAGGTCCGCAGCACCCGGCCGCTGTTCTGGCGCGGTGGGACGCTGGACCACTTCGACGGGTTCAGGTGGACGAACACGATCGGTTCCGGCGAGAGGACCGGTCCGGACGTCGCCCCGGGGGTTCAGACAGAGGACGTCTATCAGGGCTTCGAGATCCTCGACGCCCAGACGAACCTGGTCTTCGGGGGGTACGAAATAGTCGAGACCTCGGTTCCCGGGGCCAGGCGGCGCGCCGACGGCTCGTGGTACGTGGAGAACACCCTGCAGAAGGGCACGTACTACAGGGTGCTCTCGAAGGTGCCCCAGCCGACGGCCTCGCAGCTCCGGCTGGCCGGGACGGATTATCCCCGCCTCGTGCGGGAGAAGTATCTCCAGCTTCCGGACGGCCTGCCTGGAAACCTCGTCAGGGTGGAGAAGGAGATCCTGCGCCGCTATGGCCCGCGTACCCCTTACGACAAGGCGCGCGCGGTCTACAGCTACCTCAAGTACGATGGCGGCTTCACGTACAACCTGGACGTCAACTACAAAGCCGGAGAGGAGCTGCAGGAGTTCCTCTCCCGCAGAGAGGGATTCTGCACCCAGTTCTCGAGCACGATGGCGCTGATCTGCCGCAAGCTCGGCGTGCCCACGCGCAACGTCTACGGGGCGACGACCGGACAGATGATCCGTCCGGGCGAGTACCTCGTCAGGGGGGAGAACATGCACACCTGGGTAGAGGTCTACTTCCCGGGCGTCGGCTGGTACCCCTTCGATCCGACGCCGGGCTTTACCGTGACCACCACGATGGACAAGAACGCTCCCGCTCCTCATCCCAGCCTCTCTTCGGTGCAGGATCAGATCCCCAACTCCCCGGGCTACCGGCGGCAGCTGCACGAGGCCTACAACGGTCCCTCGCAGGAAAGCTCGAAGGGCAAGAAGCCGCAGGCCCGTAGCAGTACACCCCACCGTCGGCGCAGCCAGCGCCGCTCCGGAGGGCAGGAGGCCGGTTCTCTGCCCTGGGAGATCCTCCCGGCCATCCTGGTGGCTCTGCTCGCCGCTTCGCCCCTCTCCAAGCGGGCGCTGGTGCGCGGAGGGACCCCGGAGGCCCTCTACAGGGATCTCGTCGGCAGGCTCGAGGACGTGCTCCCGCCGGGGAGGGCCCGGGGCGCGACCTCGCCCTCTCTCACGCCCACCGAGCGGTTGCGGCTGCTCGCCGCCGAGGCCTCCCTCGACGAGGAGCCGTTCGAGGAGTTCGCTGCCCTCTACTCCGGGTACCTCTACGGAGGGGGAGCCGGGGCGGACCGGCACGAGATCGCCCGGGCCTACCGCCGGGCCCTGCGGGCCTTCGAAGAGATGCCCCGCTGGAGGCGGGTGGTGGGGTTCTTCAACCCCACCTCGCTCGTTTACGGGGCGGGGGGGAGCGCGAGACGGCGTCTCGGCGGCCTCTTGAAGAAGACGCTCCCGGCCCGGCTGCGACGGGCGAAGGAGGCGCTGCGGCGCGCCCTCGGACGTTGATATGTCCCGCAAGCGGTGTAATAATCAGCGTGCGCAGGTAAAACCAGAGCCCGCTACAGCACATTCCCCTGGAGGTGCCGATGGAGCAGAAGCAGGAAACCATCCTTACGATCACCGACGCGGCGGCCGAGAAGGTCAAAGCCCTCATGGCCCAGGAGGGCGAGGAGGACCTTGCGCTCCGTATCGGCGTGCGTCCCGGCGGCTGCAGCGGCTTCCAGTACAACATCTACTTCGACGACGAGGTCCAGGAGGACGACGAGGTCTTCGAGACCAAGGGCGTCCGGGTTCTCGTCGACGCGATGAGCGTCCCCTACATCATGGGCAGCGAGTTCGACTACGTCGACGGGCTGATGGGCGCGGGCTTCACCGTGAACAACCCCAACGTCCAGGGCTCCTGCGGGTGCGGAGGGTCCTTCACCTGCTAGGCTAGAGCCGCAGCGGAATGGTCGTGAAGGCCCGGGACGTCCCGGGCCTTCTCTCTTGCCTCCTTCGGAGGGAGGCGCTATACGAGGGGGATCATGGGGAACTCTGCTTTCACCGAGCCTGGAGGAGAGCGGTACTTCGAGGACTACGTCGCGGGCTCCGTGCACGAGCTCGGAACGGTCAGGGTGGAGGAGGACGAGGCCATCGACTTCGCCCGGCGGTTCGACCCGCAACCCTTCCACACCGACCTCGAGGCCGCGAAGGAGACGGTTTTCGGTGGTCTGATCGTGAGCGGCTGGTACACCGTCTCACTGATGATGCGCCTCTACGCCGAGCGCTACCTCTCCAGCGTCTCCAGCCTGGGTTCTCCCGGCGTGGACGAATTGCGCTGGATCAAGCCGGTACGCCCCGGAGACGAGCTCTCGGTGCGGGTGAGCGTGCTCGAGACCCGACGTTCGCGCTCTAAACCTGATCGGGGGATCGTTCGCTCGCTGATCGAGGTTCTCGACCGGCGGGGCGAGGCGGTGATGAGCATGAGGGCGGTCAACCTCGTCCTGCGTCACCCGGAGCGTTAGCGTTCTTCCGGCGCTCCCAGCTGACCGGAGAGCCGGGATGCAGCGCCCACGACGGCGGGGATGCTCTTCTGTATGAAACCTTCGTCGAGACGAAAGGCCGGCCCGCAGATGCCGATCGAGGCGACGACGCTCCCGTCCGCGTTCACGACGGGCGCCGCCACCCCCCTCACGTCTTCCCTCCACTCGCCCCAGTTGACCGCGTAACCCTGCCCGCGTATCTTCTCCAGCTCCTCGAGCAGGGAGCCGGCCGTGGCGTGCGTCCTGTCGGTGTAGCAGACGAGCCCCTCGGAGATCATGCCCTCCACCAGCGCCGGGTCGGCGTGTGCCAGCAAAACCTTGCCCGTCGAGACGCAGTGCGCCGGACAGCGATCACCTATCTCCGAGACGACCTGCACCGGCCTCAGCCCGTTCACCTTCGCGATGTAGACCGCCTCCCTCCCGTCGAGGACGGCCAGATGAACCTCCTCGCCGGTCTCGTCCCGCAGCTCTCGCATCAACGGCAGCGCACGCTCGGGTAGGCTGAAGTGGTTCGCCGCCAGCCGCCCGAGCCGGATGAGGCGGCTGCCGAGCCGGTAACGTCCGCTCCCTTCGTCCTGTAGCACGTACCCGTGCCGCTCCAGCGTCGCGAGCACCCGGTAGACGCTGGCTTTGCTCACCCCGAGCTCTCCCGCGAGCTCGGTGACGCCCCACTCAGACTTCGCTCCCTCAAAGCACCCCAGAACCCTAAGCCCCGTCTCAAGCGACTTCAGGATCTGAGCCCTCTCGTGCCCGCGCGCTCTCGTCACTCTCCTCCCAAGAAAACGAAGTTTCTGAAAAACCAGTATAGAAGGCGCGTTACATACGCGTCAAGCGGGTTGAACAGACCTCGGTGCGGCGCTATGCTGAAAAACAGTAAAGGTGTTTCGTATAAAGAAAAGAGGTGGGGAGTGGAGACCGTAAGAAGAGAAGAGCGGGCCGGTGGACTCGTCGGGCGGAGCCACGGACGGGTCGAGGACCGTCGGCTGCTCACGGGCAGGGGGCGTTTCATCGACGACATAGAGCCGGTCGGGAACGTGGCGCATGCTGCGGTGGTACGCAGCACGCAGGCGCACGCGCGGATAGTCTCGGTGGATGCGGGGGAGGCGCGGCGGGCGCCGGGGGTGGTGGGCGTGATCACGGGGGAGGACGTGAGGAGGCTCTCGCGTCCTTTCCCGCTGGCGGTGGACGTACCGGTCGAGTACTACCCGGCGGCGGTGGACAAGGTGCGTTACGTGGGAGAGCCGGTGGCGGTGGTGGTGGCGGAGGACCGCTACCTGGCCGAGGATGCGGCGGAGCTCGTCGAGGTCGAGTACGAGGAGCTGCCCGCGGTCGTGGACGTGGAGGAGGCGATGGAGGAAGGGGCGCCGCTGCTGCACGAGCGGGTCGGCTCGAACGTGGGCAACCACCGCAGCTTCGAGTTCGGGGATCCAGAGCGGGCGTTTTCAGAGGCGGATCTCGTGGTGGAGGAGAGTTTCCGCTTCCCGCGTTACAGCTCGACGCCCATAGAGACCTACGGGGTCATAGCCGACTACGACCCGGCGGAGGATGCGATGACGATCTGGGCGAACTTCCACGGGCCGTTCATCATGCACCGGGTCGTCTCGGCGGCTTTGGGCATCCCGGAGAACCGGGTGAGGTTCGTCGTGCCGCAGGACATCGGGGGGAGCTTCGGGATAAAGTCGGCCGTCTACCCGTACATGGCGCTCATGGGGATTGCGAGCCGCGCTCTCGGTCGGCCGGTGAAGTGGATCGAGGACAGGATCGAACACCTGCTGGGGAGCAGCTCGGGGACGGGTCGGGTCTCGCGGGTCAGGGCGGCCTTCCGCGAGGACGGGAGGCTCCTCGGGATCGACTACCGCTTCGCCGACGATGTGGGAGGATACATCCGCTCGCCGGAGCCGGCGACGATGTACCGCTGCTTCGGCAACTTCACCGGACCGTACCGGGTCGAGGACGTGCGGGCCGAGACCATCTCGGTCATGACCAACAAGACCCCGACGGGGCTCAACCGCGGCTTCGGTGGCCCGCAGCTCTACTTCGCGCTCGAGAGGACGATGGACCTCGCGGCGCGCCGGCTCGGGCTCGATCCGGCCGAGATCCGACGCCGCAACCTCATCGCCTCCGATGAGTTCCCCTACCGCACGCCCTTCGGCGGCGTCTACGACTCCGGAAACTACCAGGCCGTGCTCGAGCGGGCGCTGGAGATGAGCGGCTACGAGCGGTTGCGTGAAGAGCAGAAGAAAGCCAGGGAGCAAGGGCGGCGCATCGGGGTGGGGCTCGCCACGATCGTCGACCCCTCCGGGACGAACATGGGTTACGTCACCCTGGCCAAGACGCGCGAGGAGAGGGCTTCCTCCAACGACCTCTCCGGGTGCACCGAGGCCGCGACCGTGAGCGTCGATCCGAGCGGCGGGGTCACGGTCAGCATAACCACCACCCCGCAAGGCCAGGGCCACGAGACGGTGGCGACCCAGATCGTCTGCGACGAGCTCGGCGTCGCGCCCGAGCGGGTGCGGGTCGTGGCCGAGATGAACACCTCGACGATGCCCTGGACCATAACCACCGGCTCCTACTCGAGCCGCTTCGCGCCGCTCTCGGCGAGCGCGATCGCGCTCGCGGCCCGCAGGCTGCGCGAGAAGCTCGCCCGGATAGCCGCCCACCTGCTCGACGCAGCGCCGGAGGAGCTCGAGTTCGAGGAGGGCGCCTTCGTGGTGCGCGGCGATCCGGAGCGGAAGGTCTCGTTGCGTCGGGCCGCCGGGGCGGCCCACTGGAACTCCTCCGCGCTACCCGAGGACGTGGACCCGGGGCTCCACGAGACGGCCTTCTTCTCGCTCTCCGTGACGAGCCCTCCGGGCGAGGACGACCGGGTCGATTCCTCGGCCACCTACGGGTTCCTCGCCGACGTCGCCGTGGTGGAGGTGGATCGGGAGACCTGCGAGGTGAAGGTTCTCGACTACTTCACCGTCCACGACGCCGGGAGGCTCCTCAACCCAATGCTCGCGGAGGGGCAGATCTACGGCGGCGCCGCCCACGGGCTTGGGGGGGCACTCTACGAGGAATTCCTCTACGACGAGGAGGGACAGCTGAAAAACGCCAGCTTCATGGACTACCTCTGTCCTACCGCGGCCGAGGTGCCGGGGCTCAACATCGACCACATCGAGACCCCCTCGCCCTACTCGCTGCTCGGAGCCAAGGGGCTCGGGGAGGGCTCGACGATGAGCGTCCCCGTCGCGGTGGCGAACGCCATCTCCGACGCCCTGCAGCCCGAGGAGGTCGAGATAACCGGGCTTCCGGTGACCCCGGAGAGAGTGTTCGAACTCCTCTACGGGCGGAAGGAGGACGCATGATCCTGAGAGACATGCTCGAGCGGGCCGCCTCCCGCTACCCGGAGAGCCTGGCCGTGGTGGACGGAGAGCGGCGGTACACCTACGCGGAGTGGAACGAGCGGGTCGATTCCGTCGCATGCGCCCTGCGCGGGCTCGGGGTCCGCAAGGGCGATAGGGTGGTGCAGCTGCTCAAGAACCGGGAGGAGAACTGCGCGGTGCACATGGCCTGCCAGAAGCTCGGGGCGATAAACACCCCGCTGAACTTCCGGTGGGCGGAGGAGGAGGTCCGCTACTGCCTGGGCGACGCCTCTCCACGCGTCGTACTCTTCGAGGAGGCTACCCGGGAGGTCGTGCTCCGGGCGCGGGAGGGGCTCGGCTTCGAGCCCGTGCTGCTCTACGTGGGGGAAGACCCACCCGAAGACGCGCTCTCCTTCGACGATGTGATCGGGGCGGCCTCCGGCGAGAGGCCGGAGGAGAACATCGAGGAGGAAGACATCGCGCTCATGCTCTACACCTCCGGGACGACGGGGCGTCCCAAAGGGGTGCTGCGCAGCCAGAGGGCCGAGTACGCGGCGACCGTGGGGCAGGTCATCCACCACGGGTATAGCCTCTGGGAGAAGACCCTCGGGTGTATGCCGCTCTACCACACGATGGGGATGCACTCGCTCACCAGCATGATCTCGCTGAACGGCCTCTTCGTCGCCATGCCCGATTGGGATGCCGGGGAGGCGCTCGAGATCATAGAGCGCGAGCGGATAAGCGCCCTCTACCTCATCCCGACCCTCTTCCACGACCTCGTGGGCAGCCCCGAGTTCGACGAGCACGACACCACGAGCGTGAAGAAACTTTCCTACGCCGGCTCTCCGATGCTCGGTCCGCTGGTCGAGAGGTGCCTCGAGAGCTTCGACCCCGAGGTCTTCGTGAACCACTACGGCTCGACCGAGGTGTACATCTTCGCCGTCTACCCCGAGCCCCGGAAGAAACCCGGGTGCGCCGGGAGGGCCGCCTTCCACACCGAGATAAGGGTGGTGCGCGCAGACCCCGAGCCGAACGTGCGTCCGGACGAGGTGGTCCCGCAGGGGGAGACGGGGGAGATAATCGTGAGGCTCTGTGACGACGCCTACTCCGGCTACTACAACCGACCCGAGGCCACGGCCAAGACCATCCGGGAGGGCTGGCACTTCACCGGGGACACCGGGTACATCGACGAGGACGGAGACCTGTGGGTGACGGGCCGGGTCGACGACATGATCATCACCGGCGGAGAGAACGTCTACCCGGTCGAGGTCGAGGAGGTCATCTCGCGCCACCCGGGCGTCGAGGAGGTCGCCGTGGTCGGGCTTCCGGACGAACGGTGGGGCCAGGCGGTGACCGCCTTCATCGTCCCCGCGGGAGAAGACCTCACCCCGCAGGAGATAGACGAGCACTGCAGGAAGAGCCCCTCGCTGGCTCGCTTCAAGCGGCCGAAGAGGATCGTGCTCGTGAAGGAGCTGCCGAAGAGCCCGGTCGGAAAGCTCCTCAGGAGGCGGCTTCTGGCCGGGGAGTACGAGGAGCTGAAAACGACGGACAGAGACGAGGGGAGCAGGGTTTGACGCTCAAGGCTGAAGATTTCGGGCTCGAACTCGAGAACATGCGTTTCTCCTTCGAGGAGGAGCGCGGCGTGGCGCGTCTGGTGCTCGACGACCCGAAAAAGATGAACCGCGTCACGATGGGGATGCGGGATCAGATCTCGGACCTCTTCCGCGCGCTGGAGAGGGACGGCCGGGCGCGGGTGGTCGTCATCCGCGGCGAGGGTGAGCGGGCGTTCACCGCGGGAGGGGATATCGCGGGCTTCCTGAAGGAGCACCCGGGCAGGCTCTCGCTGCTGCACGAGAACGTCGCCGCCCCCGAGCGGTTCCCGGGGATGGTCATAGCCGCCATCGACGGCTACTGCTTCGGGGTGGGGCTCGAGCTCTCGCTCGCCTGCGACTTCCGCGTCGCCACCGAGCGCGCCGTCTTCGGGTTGCCGGAGGTCGGGCTCGGGATGATCCCGGGCAGCGGCGGCACCCAGAGGGTCTCGCGCCTCGTCGGGATGACGCGGGCGAAGGACATGATCCTGCGGGGCCGCAGGGTGCCCGCCCGCGAGGCCCTGGAGTGGGGCCTCGTGACCTCGGTGGTCGAACCGGAGAGGCTCGACGAGGCGGTGGAGGAGCTCGCGGACGAGCTGCTCTCGCGGCCCCGCCTCGCCCTCGAGCACGCCAAGCGGGTGCTGAACTTGGGGTATGACGCTCCGCTCGAGGCCGCGCTGCAGATGGAGGGTTACGCCTACGGGATGCTCCGCTCGACGGAGGATTTCGCCGAGGGGGTCGAGGCCTTCGTCGAGAAGCGTAAGCCCGAGTTCAGGGGGCGTTAGCAATGAAGCCCGCACCGTTCGAGTACGCAGCCCCGGAGAGCGTCGAGGAGGTGTTGGAGCTCCTCGGTGAGCACGGCGAGGAGGCCAAGGTCCTCGCCGGGGGGCAGAGCCTGGGGCCGCTTCTGAACATGCGCCTGGCCACACCCGGGGTGCTCGTGGACATAAACCGGGTGGAGGGGCTCTCCTACCTGCGCAGCGGCGAAGGCATGCTCGCGGTCGGAGCGCTCGCCCGCCAGCGGTCGATAGAACGCTCCATCTCCATCCCCCGAAGATGGCCGTTGCTCCATCAGGCCGCACCGTACATCGGGCACGTCGCCATCCGCAACCGGGGCACGATCTGCGGCAGCCTCGCCCACGCCGATCCCGCCGCCGAGCTCCCGGCCGTCGCCGTCGCCCTCGGTGCCCGGCTGCGCATCCGCGGCGCGCGAGACGAGCGTGAGGTTGAGGCCGGAGACTTCTTCGTGAACTACATGACCACGGACCTCGCCCCCGACGAGCTTCTGGTGGAGGCGAGATTCCCACCTCTCCCGCCGCGCACCGGCACCTCCTGGAAGGAGGTCGCCCGCCGCCACGGTGACTTCGCGCTCGTCGGGGTGGCGGCGGTCGTGACGCTCGCGCGGGACGGGAGGTGCGAGCGGGTGCGACTGGTCTACACCGGCGTGGCCCCCACACCGTTCGAGGCGGGGGATGCGGAGGAGATGCTCTCCGGGGAGAGCCCGACCCAGGAGCTCTTCGGGGAGGCCGCCGAGCGGGCCGCGCGGGATTGTGAGCCCGGCTCGGACGTACACGCCTCCGCGGCCTACCGGAGGCACCTGGTCCGCGTCCTCACGAAGAGGGCGCTCGGAGAAGCGGTTCGGCGCGCGCGGGAGGAGGGATGATGGAGCGGAGGAGGACCATCCGGCTTACGGTGAACGGCACCCGCTACGAGCGGGAGGTCGAGGTGAGAAAGACCCTCGCGGACTTTTTGCGCTACGACCTGGGGCTCAAGGGCACCCACGTCGGGTGCGAGCACGGGGTGTGCGGGGCGTGCACGGTGATGCTCGGGGATGCGAGCGTCCGCTCTTGCATCCTGTACGCGGTTCAGGCCGACGGGCAGGAGGTTCTCACCGTGGAGGGGCTCTCCTCGCCGGAGGGGCCGCTGCACCCGCTGCAGCAGGCCTTCCACGAGCACCACGGGTTGCAGTGCGGTTTCTGCACGCCGGGGTTCCTGATGAGCGCCCTGGAGCTTCTGGCGGAGAAGCAGAACCCGGGCGAAGAGGAGATCCGGGAGGCACTCTCGGGAAACCTCTGCCGCTGTACCGGCTACGAGGGGATCGTAGAGGCGGTGCGCGCGGCGGACAGGACCTGGGACAGGGGGTAGGCGACCGTGAAGATGGAGAACGAGTTTGCCGTGAAGGCCCCGCTCGGGAGGGTGTGGGAGACGATGCTCGATCTGGAGCGCATCGCGCCCTGCCTGCCCGGGGCCTCGATAGAGGAGTCCGCCGACGGCGAGTACCTCGGGACGATGGCGGTGAGGCTCGGTTTGATCTCGGTCCGCTACCGCGGGACGGTTCGTCTCGAGGAGGCCGACGAAGAGAACCGCCGGGCCCACCTCCGGGCGAGCGGCAGAGAGACCAGGGGGCAGGGGACCGCCTCCGCGACGATAACCGCGACGATGCGCGGAGAGGGGGATACAACCAGGGTCCGAGTGGAGACCGACCTGGATGTCTCCGGCCGTGTGGCGCAGTTCGGGCGCGGGATCATGCAGGATGTGGCCTCGGAGATCATGTCCCGCTTCGCCTCCTGTCTGGAGCGGGAGATCCTGGGTGAGGGAGCCCGGGAGCCGGCCGCTCCCGCGTCGGAGCGAGGGGATTCCGGTTCGTCTCCGGGGGAGGAGGGCCTGGATCTTGCCGGGGTGGGAGGGAGGGCCGTCCTGCGGCGGGCCCTCCCTCTGCTGACGGGGGTGGGAGGATTCGTGCTCGGGGCGGCCCTCGCCGGAGTCCTCGCGCGCAGGCGGCGCAGCCATCTTCTCAGGCTCGAAGTCGGGAAGCCCCGCCGCGGGTGATCCGGGTTCGCTCTAGCCGGAGATGAGTTCTTTCAGCCGCTCGCGCACCCCTTCTATCGGGATGCGCTCCTGCTGCAGGGTGTCGCGGTCGCGGATCGTCACCTTGCGGTCCTCTATCGTGTCGAAGTCGACCGTGACGCAGTAAGGCGTGCCCGCCTCGTCCTGCCGACGGTAGCGCCGGCCGATCGAACCGGACTCGTCGTAGAAGACCCGGTAGTCGCCGCGCAGATCCTCGTAGAGCCTGCGGGCTATGGTCGCGACGGGCTCCTTTCTGGTCAGGGGAAAGACCGCGGCCTTGGTCGGCGCGAGGCGCGGATGTAGCTTGAGGACCACCCTCTTCTCCCCGGCGACCTCCTCCTCGGTGTAGGCGTCGACGATGAAAGCGAGCATCATCCTGTCAGGACCGGCGGCGGGCTCGATGACGTAGGGGATGAAGCTCTCGCCCGTCGCCTGGTCGGTGTAGGTGAAGTTGGTGCCGGAGTAGGCGGCGTGCTTCTTGAGGTCGTAGTCGGTGCGGTTGGCGATGCCCTCGAGCTCCGACCACCCGGCGAACGGGAAGTTGTACTCTATGTCCACCCCGCGGGTCGCGTAGTGGGCGCGCTCCTCGTCGCTCTGCTCGCGCTTGCGGATGTTCTCAGGGTTCATCCCGAGCCTGAGATACCACTCGTAGCGCTCCTCGATCCAGTACTCGTGCCACTCCTCGTCGGTACCCGGCTTGACGAAGAACTCCATCTCCATCTGCTCGAACTCCCGGGTGCGGAAGATGAAGTTGCCCGGCGTGATCTCGTTGCGGAACGACTTGCCCTGCTGGGCTACCCCGAAGGGAACCTTGACCCTGCTGGTCTGCAGGATGTTCTTGAAGTTGACGAAGATGCCCTGCGCGGTCTCCGGCCTGAGATACGCTACGTTCTCCGGGCTCTTGACCGGACCGGTGTAGGTCTCGAACATCAAATTGAACGGCCTGACCGGCGTGAAGTCTCGCCCGCCGTCCACCGGGTCCTTGATGCGCTCGTCTTCCTGGATTATGCGCGTGAGCTCCTCGGGGGAGAGACCCTCGACCTCCATCCCGGTCGCCTCCTCGATGAGGTGGTCGGCCCGGTAGCGCCTCCCCGAACTCCGGCTCTCGACGAGCATGTCGTTGAAGGTCTCAACGTGCCCGGAGGCCTCCCACACCTTCGGGTGCATGATGATCGCAGAGTCGAAGCCCACCACGTCGTCGCGGGCGTAGACCATGCTGCGCCACCACTCGTCCTTGATGTTGCGCTTCATCTCGACCCCGAGAGGGCCGTAGTCGTAGGAGGAGCGGATGCCGCCGTAGATCTCCGAGCTCTGGTACACGAACCCCCGCCGCTTGCAGAAGGCGACGATCTTGTCCATCGAGACGGTCTGCGACATCTAACCCTCCGGTCTTCCTGTGATCTGGCAGAGAACTTCCGCGCAAGTATAGCTCAGAGGGACCGGTCGATCGGAACGACAGACCCGACGGCGCCCCGCTCGATACCCGGCCTCCCCGGCTACGCCCTGCCGGCGTCTATGATCAGGTAGTAGCTGCACTCGCCTTCTCCGGCGTTGTCGAAGCGGTGCGGCAGGTCGGCCTCGAAGTACATCGCATCCCCCTCCCGCAGGAGATACTCCTCGCCGCCGAGCACGGCCCTCAGCCTCCCGCGCTCGACCGCCAGGTGCTCGACCACGCCCTTCCTGTGCGGCGGGAACTCCCCGGAGCTTTCTCCCTCCGGGATGACGTTCTTTATGAACTCCACCCCGCGTCCGGCAAAAGCCGGGGTGAGAAGGCGACGCTCGAACCCGCTCTCCGGGTCACGCATCACCATCTGCCGCTCCTTCGGCACGACCACCAGCTCGCGCCGCTCCTCGATGCCCACAAGCTGCGAGAGCGACATCCCCAAACCCCCCGCGATCCTGGCCGCCACCACCAGCGTCGGGTTCTTCTCCCCCCGCTCCACCTTCGAGAGCATCGCCCGGCTCACCCCACTGCGCTCCGCAAGCTCGACCAGCGTGAGATCCCGCACCCTCCTCAACTCCCGGATGCGAGCCCCCAGCCTCTCCGCCGAAACCAGCTCCGTTGCTTCCTTCTCGTTCATATGTGAGAATAAATTCTACCATGATAGAAATACTCGGTTACGTGGTGGCGGGGGCTCCGTTTCTGGTGGCGGGGGTGGGGCTCATCGTGTTCCGCTGGCCCGCGGTGTGGGTCGGGGTGGCCTCGCTGGTCGGGGCCGTGATGGCGGCCGTTCTGTGGCCGGGGTTTTCGGGTGGGGGCATTCCGGGGGCGATGTGGAAGGGGTTGGGGACCGCGGGTGAGGTGGTTTACGTTCTGTTCGGGGGGCTTTTGCTCTACAACGTGCTCGAGGCCGGTGGTGCGATAAGGACCGTCTCGGTGTTTCTGGGGGAGGTGGCTTCGGAGAGGGAGGTGCTGGCGCTGCTGGTCGTGCTCGGTGCGGCGCCTTTCTTCGAGTCGGTGACGGGTTTCGGCGTCGGGGTGGTGATAAGCGCCCCGATACTGCTCGCGGCGGGTTTTTCGAGGCTGAAGTCGGCGGTTCTGGCGAGCTGGGGGCAGCTTGCGGTCCCGTGGGGAGCGCTCGGGGTCGGGACGCTGATCGGGGCGGAGATCGCGGGGGAGAGTTTCCGGCGGCTCTCGGTGGCGAGCGCGTGGGTGAGCCTGCCGGTCTTCGTGGTCTACGCGCTCGCGACGGTCGCGCTCACCGGTGGGAGGGAGGGGCTCTGGCGGAGGGGGGCGGAGGCGCTCTTCTACGGCGGGGTGATGGGGGCGGCGGCATTGCTGTGCAGCCTGTATGCGGTGCCCGAGCTTTCGGGGGTGGCGGGAGGGCTCGCGGTGTCGGCGGTGTTGCTCGGACTGCGTGCCAGGAGGATGGGGAGGACGGGGGTGCCCGTGAGGGAGCTCGCGCCGTACGGGTTTTTGCTCGCCTCGCTCGCCTTTGCGAACGGGGTGGGTCCGGTGCGAGATTTTCTCGGCGGGGCCTTCGTGTTCGAGGGGCCGGGGCCGTGGCTGCTGCTCTCGTCCGCCTTCGCCGCGCTCCTGCTCGGGGTGGGGAGGAGGGCGTTCGCCGGTGCCCTCGGGAGGGCTGCCGGCCAGTGGCTTCCGGTGGCCGGGACGATCTTCGCCTTCATCCTCGCCGGGGAGGTCGTCGCCGAGAGCGGGGCGGCGGCGCTGCTCGCGGGGGGTGCGGCGGCGCTGCTGGGCGGGGCTTACGCGGCGGCGAGCCCGCTCGTGGGGGCGCTCGGGGGTTTCCTGACCGGTTCGAACACCGGGTCGAACGCGCTCTTCATGCCGTTTCAGATCGGGGCCGCCCACGGCACGGGTGGCCGGGAGGAGCTCGTGGCCGCCCTGCAGAACGTCGCGGGGAGCCAGTCGAACATGCTCGCTCCTCAGAGGGTCGTGCTCGCGGCGACGGCGACGGGGTTGCTCGGGCAGGAGAGCAAGGTCGTCCGGATGGTCGCGCCGCCGGTGGCGGTCTCTCTGCTGGTGCTCGTCGTGGTCGGGGTTTTGGGGGTGGTCTTTTGAGAGCCCCGTGTCGTGCAGGGGTTATAATGCCCGGCATGAGCGAGATTCTGGCGGTAGGAATAGGGGTCGGGCTCGCGGCGGCGGCCGGGGTCAGGGCTTACATCCCGGTACTCGTCGTCGGGGTTTTCGCCCTCATCGGCACGCTCGCGTTACACCGGCCCTTCGGTGTGCTGGACGGAGGAGTGGCGCTCGGGGCTCTGGTCGTGCTGGCGCTGCTCGAGGTTGGGCTCGACAAGGCGGGACGGGTGAGCCGGGTTCTCGACTACGTGCAGTTTCCGGTTCGGATGGCCGCGGGTGCGGTACTTTTCGCGGTTGCGCTCGGGGTGGGCGTGGGGCAGGCGGCCGTTCCGGAGCTCGTCGCGGGGGGTGTCATCGCGGGTATCGTCGCCGCACTGAAGATGGTGTTGCGTCCGGTCGGGGGAGGGACCGGGGTCTCCGCGGGGTTTCTCAGCCTGTGCGAGGATCTCACCGGCCTCATAGGCGGGGTCGTCTCGGTGTTCGTGCCCTACATCGCCCTCGCGCTGGTCGCCTTTCTGTTGTTCTTCTACTATCGTGTGAAGCGCCGGCGGGAGAGGAAGTACCGGGGGTTGCGCATCCTCGGGGACTAGGGGACTGCCGGACGCAACCGCTCTCTCACGCGGGGGTGTCTATGGCGGAGCAGGAGATCACCATCGTCAAGGGGGACCGCAGGGCCGTGTTCTCGCGGGGTATCCTCGCGCAGGTGCTGGCCCAGGCCGGAGCCCGGATGGAGATGGCCTACAGGATCGCGAGCGAGGTCAGGGCCGAGCTTCTCGCCGAAGAACGCTATCTGGTCGAGGAAGAAGAGGTCCTGGCCCGTGCCCGGGCGAAGCTCCAGATCTACGACGCTCTGGTCGTCAGCCGCCTGGACAAGTGGCGCATCCTGAGGGAGACGACGGAGCCGGTCATCGTGCTCATCGGTGGGGCGACCGGGGTGGGCACCAGCACCCTTGCTGCCGACGTGGCGCGCCGGCTGAACATCCAGAGCGTCATCGGGACGGATTCGATCCGTGAGATCCTGCGGCGGGCGATAAGCCCGGATCTGTTGCCCACGCTGCACAAGAGCTCGTACAACGTGGCGCGGGAGGACATACGGGTTCCGGTGGCCGACGAGGAGCTCGTGCTCTACGGCTACCGCTCGCAGGCCTCCCAGGTCGCCGTCGGGGTCGAGGCGCTGGTCGAGCGGGGGCTCAAGGAGGGGACCAACCTGGTCATAGAAGGGGTACACCTGGCCCCCGAGATCGTACTGGACAGGTATCGCGATCACCCGAACGTCTGCTCGCTCGTGGTCTACCTCTCGGACCCGGAGGTCCACCGCGACCGCTTCCACGTCCGGGCGCTCGGGACCTCTATGCGCCGTCCGGCGGAGGAGTACATCGCCCACTTCGAGCAGATACGCAAGATCCACGACTACATCCGCGAGAGCGCCCGCCGGCTCGGGACTTATGCCGTGGAGAACATCTCGATAGAGGCGACTTCTGATGCGGCCGTCGCTTTCGTGGCCAACAGGATCTCGGGGATGGCGGAGAAGGCTCGCGGGAAGAAGAGCTCCCTGCTGATCGACGCCGGGGGGAGGGCGTGAAGATACGGCGGAGGCTTGAAGGTAAAATACTCGGTGGCGAGCTACAGGAGGTAGCCGGAGATGTCTAATAGGGAGCGGCTCGGAACCTTCGTGCTCGGCGCCGTCGCGGGTATCGTCACGGGGATGTTCTTTGCCCCCAGGAGCGGCAGGGAGCTGAGGAATTTGCTGGCCGACCGTGTCGGTGAGATGCGGGAGCGGAGCCGCGAGGGGTACTTCGAGGCCCAGGAGAGGATGAGGGAGAGGTTCGCGGGCCGCGCCGGTCACCGGGTGTCCGGAGGGAATGGTGGCACCACCCTCCCGGACGAAGAAGAGCTCTACGAGCGGGTACGGCGTACTCAGGAGCGCATAAGAGCCCGACTGCGCGAGGATGCCGCCGACCGTGACGGGAGGTCTGGATAACCGTGCGGCGTGGGATAGGGCGTGGGTATCTCACCGTGCCGGGCATCGAGGCCCTCACCCCCGAGGACGTGCGCTCGGTGCCGCGTATCGCGGGGGCCGTCTCTTACTGGTCCGGCCACCGCCGCGGGGACGAGTGGTTGCGCGAAGTTCTCGAAGAGTGGGGACAGGCCGGGTTCACCGCGCGGAAGGATGGTGAGCTCCTCGGGTTCGCGCTCTACGGTCCGAGGAGTCGCCTCGTTCGGGTGGAAGAGTACCCTATCGGGCCGCTGGAGGAGGGGAGGGTGTTCCTGGCCTATGCCGAGGGGGATGCAAGGATCCGCCGGCACCTCCTGGTGCGCGTGCTCGGGGACCTCAAAGGCCGGGGTGTCGGGGGAGTGGATGCGATCGCGAGCGACCTCGGGACCGGCTGGCATCTGCCGACGCGCTTCCTGCTCGAGTGCGGCTGGCGGCCCGTGCGTCAGGGCTGGAAAGGGGGACAGCTCTACACGCTGGTGCGTACCGACCTTGCGAGCAGCGTGGAGGTCAGGGAGCTGGCCCGCGGGTTGTTGGGGCGGGTCAAGATGCCGTCGCTCAAGCCGAGGGGAGGGCTCATCCCGGGCACGCTCACGCGTAGCCGTCCCGCCAGCGAACATCTGGAGAAAGCCGGGACCGGCTGCGGCTACATCGCGTAGCTCGAGGAGCGCGGCAGAGGGGTCTTCGGGAGCTGGACGCTGAAGGTCGAACCCTCTCCGGGCTTGCTCCTCACCGAGATGTTCCCGCCGTGTAGCTCGACGATCTTCTTGCTTATAGCGAGCCCCAGCCCCGTCCCGCCGGTCGAGCGCGAGCGGGTCTTGTCCACCCGGTAGAATCGCTCGAAGAGCTGGGGAATGTCCTCTTCCGGGATGCCGATGCCGGTGTCGCTCACGTGCACGGTCAGGAAGTGTTCGTCCTCCTCGACAGAGACGTGCACGCTGTCGCCCGACTCGGAGTACTTTATGGCGTTGTCGAGCAGGTTCAGGAAGACCTGGTAGATCTTCTGAGCGTCGCAGACGCAGGGGTGGGGGGAGTCGTTCTCGAGGCTGAGCGAGATGCCGAAGCGCTCGGCCTTGGTCCGCACGCTGTCCAGCGAGTTGTGCAGGATGGTGCTGAGGTCCGCCTGCCCAACTTCCAGCGAGTACTGCCAGGAGTCCATCTGGCTCAGGGTGAGAAGCTCCTCGACCATGGAGCGGATGCGTTTGAGCTCGCCCTGCGCGAGCTCGAGGGCCCTGTGCTCCATCGGGCCGAGCTTCTCTTTAGCCCCTCCCGAGACGAGGTCCACGGCGCTCTGGATGGTCGTCAGGGGGGTGCGCAGCTCGTGCGAGACGTCGGAGACGAAGTCCGTCTTGGTCCTCTCCAGGATCCTGCGCTCCGTGATGTCGCGCACGGCGAGGATTATCCCCGACGACCCGGTATCCTCCTCCCGGCTCATCTGCGCGGCGTAGGCCCAGTAGATCTTGTCCCCACAGGAGGTCTCTCGCACGGCCACGCCGTTGGTGGAGGCTTCGTTTATGCACTGCATGATCTCCCGGGGCAGCCCCACCTCTTCTATGTTCCTTCCCACGTCGGCCTTGCGCACGCCGAGCATCCGGGTGGCCACGCGGTTGGTCATCGTGATGCGGCCCTCGAGGTCGGTCGAGAGGACCGCCTCCGGGGAGGCTTCGAGCACGGCCTCCAGCCGGCTCTTCTGCTCCTGGAGTTCGCCGACGTAGTGTTCGAGTTCCTCGGCCATGTAGTTGAAGGCGCGGGCGACCTCGCCTAGCTCGTCCCGCCGCTTCTCCGGTATCCTGGTGTAGCTGCCCGAGGCGAGCTTTATCGCTGCGTCGCGGGTGTCCGAGAGCGGGCGGGTTATCCTGCGCGTGAGCAGCAGGCTCGCCGCCCCCGAGAACACGATGCTCCCGGCCACGGCCCCCATTATCCCGTAGCGCAGGTAGGCGAGCGCCTTGTAGAGCCCGTCCCAGGGCGCCCGGTAGGCCATGACGCCGTGCACCCGGCCGACCGGGTCCTCCAGCGGCCAGAGAGCGACGTAGCGGAACCCGTTTCGCACCAGACGCCCCTCTCCTTTCAGCTTGCCCTGCTCGGCCCGGGAGACCAGCCTGGCGTTCAGACCTAGCTCCGCGTAGGCGTTTTTCGGGGAGATGGTGCGTCCGGAGCTGTCACGCGCGGCCAGCGGTCTCCCGTCTGGGCCTATGTAGAGGACCAGCAGGCCCGTGGGAGCCGCGATCTTGTCGACCAGCCGCCCCGCGTACGAGCGGGGCGGGGGCAGGGTGAAGTTCTTGGGGGAGATGGCCCCCGGAGCTTTCGGTCGGATCAGGCTGATGAGCATGCCTTCCGCCTCCTGGTTGGCCGCCTGCGAGCGCTGGAGCAGGAGCCGGCTCTCCACCTCGATCAGGCGGGCCTTGGCGAAGTAGTAGAAGGAGACGCCTATGAGCAGGCTGACCGTGGCCGAGATGCCGACGAGGGCGATGAAGATCCTGGTCCTGAAGGAGGCGGCCCAGAAGAAGACTCTCCTGGCGATCTTCCCGGGATTCACCCGCAAACCTCCTACTCGCGCCTCTCCGGAGGGTTCTTGGCCGCCCGGTAACCGACGCTCGGGACGGTCTGGATGATCTCCGGCCGCGAGGGGTTGTCCTCTATCTTGGAGCGCAACCGCGAGATGTGCACGTCTATGTATCTGCTCGCCAGGTAGTGCGAGCCGGTCGAGACGGCGTTCGAGATCTGGGTGCGGGTGAACGCCTGCCCGGGCCGCCGCATGAGAAGCGCAAGTATCTTGAACTCCGTGGGCGTGAGGTCCACCGGTTTGCCGTCCTTGGTCGCCGTGTATCCCTCCAGGTCGAGCTCTATCCCCCCGTGACGCAGGACGCCGTCGCGTACCCTGCCCTCCTGCCGGCCGAACCGACGCAGGATGGCCCGGATGCGCGCCAAAAGCTCCTTGGTGTCGAACGGCTTGGTTATGTAGTCGTCCGCCCCGAGCTCGAGCCCCACGACCTTGTCCACCGACTGGCTCTTGGCCGTCAGCATGATCACCGGGACGTCGCTCTGCTGCCGGAGCTTCTTCAACACCTCGAACCCGCTCATCTGCGGCAACATGATGTCCAGGATCACCAGATCGAGCCGCTCCCGACCCGCTATCCTCAAAGCCTCGGAGCCGTCCTTCGCCGTCAGAACCCCGTAGCCCTCCGAGGCGAGCACGATCGAGATCACCTCGAGCAGAGCCTCGTCGTCGTCGACTATCAGAACCCGCTCTTCCAACCCCAGAGCCCCTCCGCTTCTCCTCGAAGACCTCCCTGAGCCAAAGCTATCAAACCGTACGGGTTCAACAGATACTACCGCAACATACTACCCCAGCCTCCCCCACCGCACATCCGATCTTGCGATGCAAAACTTGTATATTGCACACTAAGATTTTATAATCGCTCCCGACTGAGATCGAACGTATCCCTCGATGGAGGTGTTTGGATGGGCAAGAGCATAGGCATAGACCTTGGGACGACCAACAGCTGTGTGGCGGTACTGGAGGGTGGGGATCCGGTGGTGATCCCCAACGCCGAGGGGGAGCGGACGACGCCCTCGGTGGTGGCCTTCGACAAGCGGAGCGGGGAGCGGCTGGTGGGTCAGCTCGCCCGCAGGCAGGCGGTGACCAACCCGGACCGGACGATCTACTCGATAAAGCGCTTCATGGGCAGGCGTTTTTCGGAGGTGAAATCCGAGATCGAGCGGGTCGGGTATCCGGTGGTCTCCGGCAGCGGCGGGGACGTGCGGGTCAAGATAGGTGAGAAGGAGTACTCGCCGCCCGAGATCTCGGCGATGATCCTGCAGAAGCTCAAGCGGGACGCCGAGGAGTATCTGGGGGAGGAGGTCACCGACGCGGTGATCACGGTGCCCGCGTACTTCGAGGATGCGCAGCGGCAGGCCACCAAGGATGCCGGCCGGATAGCCGGGCTCAACGTCAAGAGGATCATCAACGAGCCGACGGCTGCTGCTCTTGCCTACGGTCTCGACAAGGAGAACGACCAGACGATCCTGGTCTTCGACCTCGGTGGGGGGACGTTCGACGTCTCCATCCTGGAGCTTGGTGACGGGGTCTTCGAGGTCAAGGCCACGAGCGGCAACAACCACCTCGGCGGCGACGACTTCGACGCCAGGATCGTCGACTGGATGGTGCAGGAGTTCAAGAAGGCCGAGGGGATAGATCTCTCCAAGGACAAGATGGCCGTGCAGCGGTTGGTCGAGGCGGCCGAGAAGGCCAAGAAGGAGCTCTCCTCGACGACGACGACGAACATCAACCTGCCGTTCATCACGGCCGATGCCAACGGCCCCAAGCACCTCGATCTCACGCTCACCCGGGCCAAGTTCAACGACCTGACCGCCGATCTGGTGGAGGCGACGGCCGGTCCGGTGCGCCAGGCGATGGAGGACGCGGGGCTCAGCAAGGGTGACGTGGACCAGGTGATCCTGGTCGGCGGCTCCACCCGCATCCCGGCGGTGCAGGAGAAGGTCAAGGAGCTCACCGGCAAGGACCCGCACAAGGGCATAAACCCCGACGAGGTCGTCGCGATAGGCGCGGCCATCCAGGCCGGGGTGCTCGCCGGCGAGGTCAAGGACGTGCTTTTGCTCGACGTCACGCCGCTCTCTCTGGGCATCGAGACCAAGGGCGGGGTGATGACCAAGCTGATCGAACGCAACACGACCATCCCGACGCGCAAGAGCGAGGTCTTCACCACCGCCGAGGACAACCAGTCGTCGGTCGAGATCAAGGTGTACCAGGGCGAGCGGGAGATCGCGGCGCACAACAAGCTGATCGGCAACTTCCAGCTCGTCGGGATACCGCCGGCGCCGAGGGGGGTGCCGCAGATAGAGGTGACCTTCGACATCGACGCGAACGGCATCCTCAACGTGAGCGCCAAGGATCTCGGCACGGGCAAGGAGCAGAAGATCACGATAACCGCCTCCAGCGGGCTCTCCGACGAGGAGATCGAGCAGATGGTGCGCGACGCGGAGGCACACGCCGAGGAGGACCGGCGCCGCCGCGAGGAGGCCGAGGTCCGCAACAACGCGGACAACCTGGTCTACTCGATCGAGCGCAACCTCAAGGAACTCGACGGCAAGATCGACCAGCAGACCAGGGACGAGATCGAGAAAGCCCTCAAGGAGGCCAAGGAGGCGCTCGCCGGGGACGACATAGAGCAGATAAAGCAGAAGCAGGAGGCCCTGCTCGCAGCCTCGCACAAGCTCTCGCAGGTGCTCTACCAGCAGGCCCAGGAGCAGCAGTCCTCCGGAGGCCAGCAGGAGGGCGGCTCCGACGAGGACGTCGTCGAGGATGCCGAGGTCATAGACGAGGAAGACGACGAGGAGAAGCGCAACGGGTAGGACTTGTTCTCCGGGGGCGGCGTGCCGCCGCCCCCGCGCACGGGAGGAAGGTTGGCTTTGAGCAGCGAAGAGAGGAACGACAGGGAAGGCGAGATCCGAGAGGAGCCTGTGCGGGAATCGGAGAGCGAAGAGGCCGCTCCCTCAGCGGAGGCTGACCGGCGGGAAGAGGCGGCGGGCGGAGAGCCCGCTCCGGCCGCGGAGGATCAACACCCGGCCGACTCCTCCGGTGATGAGGACCGTTCCGGTGAGGAGATCGCCCGCCTGCGGGAGGAGCTCGAGGCCGTCCGGCGTGAGCGGGACGAATACCTGGATACCTTGAAGCGCCTCAAGGCGGAGTTCGAGAACAGCCGCAAGCGCCAGGAGCGCGAGCGGGAGAGGATCGTCGAGCTCGCCTCCGAGCGGCTGGTGAGGGAGCTTCTCCCGGTTCTGGACAACCTCGAGCGGGCGCTCGAGTCCGAAGGGGACATCCGGGAAGGTGTCCGGGCCACCCGGGACCAGCTGCTCGGGGTCCTCGAGGAGGAGGGGCTCATCCCGGTCGCCTCCGACGGGCAGCGCTTCGATCCCAGCGTGCACGAGGCCGTCATGAGCCAGCCCTCCGAGGAGCACGAGGAGGGGGTCATCGTCCAGACCTTCCAGCGGGGCTACCTGCTCAACGGGAAGCCGATCCGCCCCGCGAAGGTGGTGGTGGCAAGAGAGGCCTGAGAAGAAGGGGAGATGGAGACCAAGGACCTCTACAGGATTCTGGGCGTATCCAGGGGGGCGTCGCAGGAGGAGATACGGCGCGCCTACCGCCGTCTGGCGCGCAAATACCATCCCGACGCCAACCCCGACGATCCATCCGCCGAGGAGCGCTTCAAGGAGATACAGCACGCTTACGAGGTCCTCTCCGACCCCGAGAGACGTCGCCGCTACGATCAGGGGCCGAGCGCCTTCTTCGGCGGCGAGAGGGTTTCCGGCAACGGTGGCGGATTCGGGGGATTCTCCAACATCTCGGACATCTTCGATACCTTCGGTGACGTCTTCGGGCGCGGCGGAAGGGGACAGCGCCCTTCGTCCCGGGGGCAGGACGTGACCGTGAGCGTCAACCTGGGCTTCAGGGAGGCGCTCAGCGGCGTGACGACCCGGGTGAGCGCACCGGTGGAGGAGGAATGCTCCACCTGCGGGGGCTCCGGCGCGGCTCCGGGCACTTTCCCCAGAACCTGCCCCGAATGTGGGGGAAAGGGGACGAGCACCCAGGACCAGGGGTTCTTCGCCTTCTCCTCCACCTGCCGGCGGTGCGGGGGTAGCGGTACCGTCATAGACCGGCCGTGCCCGACCTGCCACGGCGACGGACGGGTCCGGAACGCCCGCCAGGTGACCGTACGCATCCCGGCCGGGGCGAAGGACGGGATGAAGATCAGGATCCCCGGACGCGGGAGCGCCGGACGGAACGGTGGGCCCCGCGGCGACCTGTACGTCGTGACCCGTGTCGCCGAACACCCCGTCTTCGAACGTCGCGGGGACGACTTCGTCGTGGAGCTGCCCGTCAGCTTCACCGAGGCGGCGCTCGGAGCGCGGGTCGATGTGCCGCGCCCGGAGGGCGGGACCGTCAGGCTGAAGATCCCGGCCGGAACCCAGGATGGTAAGCAGTTTCGGGTGCGGGGCGCGGGGGCTCCGCATCCCCGCGGAGGGGGGCGGGGCGACCTGATCGTGCGGGTCCGCGTGGTGGTCCCCGCGAAGCTCACGCGCAGAGAACGTGAGATACTGGAGGCGTTCGCGGACGTCCACGACGATAACGTGCGTGAGGAACTCTTCCGCAGGGTCGGGGAGGTGCGCTAGGATGGTGATGAGGGTATGGAGATCAGGAAGAAACCGGTGTTCATGATCGGGGTCGCCGCCGAGCTCATCGGCGTACACCCCCAGACCCTGCGCATGTACGAGCAGAAAGGGCTTCTGGTACCGCGCAAGAGCATAAAGAACACCCGTCTCTATTCCCAGGAGGACATAGAGCGCGGCCGCTACATACAGAAGCTGACCCAGGAGATGGGAATGAACCTCGCGGGGGTCAGAATGGTACTGGACCTCGAGCGCAGGATAGAGCGGCTGGAGAGAGAAAACGCCCGCCTCACGAAGAAGCTGGAAGAACAGCAGCGCGAACACGCCCTGGCCATCCGGGAGGTGCACCGCAGCTACAAGCGTGAGCTCGTCCTCCTCCCTCGGGGAGAGCTCGTCCGCCGCTCCCCATCGCCGTCATGAGCGAACCCCTCCACTGTTACCGACACCCCAAGCGCGAGACCCGCGTGACCTGCGCCACCTGTGGACGCCCCATCTGCACCGACTGCATGGTGCAGACCGAGGTGGGGATAAAATGCCCGGAGGATGCACGCCTGCCCCGCAGGGCCAGAGCGGGCGTCATGAAACCGAGCCAGCTCGCGAAGAGCCTGCTCGCCGGCGTCGTGGTGCTGCTCGTCGGACTCGCGGTCGTGAACTTCATGGCCGGCATACACTTCGCCAGCCTCTTCCTCTCCTTCATCGCGGGTTCTCTGGCCGGGACCTTCGTCAACCGCGCCGGAGGCCGCAACGGTGGCACCGCGGCCCTGCTCATCGCAGGAGGCGCCGTGCTGCTCGCCTACCTCCCATACCTGATCCCCCCGCTGCTCGCCGGGAACCCACCCCTCTTCCTCATCCTCTCCGCGGCCATCGCCACCATCTCGGCCGCCGCTGCCAGCAACCGCTGAATATGAGCTCTCCCAGGCGCTGAAAGGCCGTTTCCAGGAAGAAACGAGCCTTCTGCACACCCCAGAAGGTAAACCTGTGCTGGAGATATATTTGTACCTCAGGTTTAGGTAAAGCTGCAAAAAATACTTCTAGAAATGCTGGCATGCGTAAAGATGGCGTGTTAGGTTGGTGGGCATGATGAGAGGAGAGGCGAAGCGCATAGAGAGGTTGCTGGACGAGGTCGAGGGGATCTTCCGCGAGGCGTCGGTGCTTCCGGTGGGTGAGGGGAAAGCCATCGTCGACCGGGCTGAGTTGCTGTCGCTCCTGGCGGAATTGAGGGCCGAGCTGCCGGAGGAAGTTATGGGGGCCGGCGTCGTGGACGAGCAATGTGAGGCCATGATCTCTTCTGCCCGGGAGGAAGCCCGGAGGATCGTGGAGGAGGCGAAGGAAGAGGCCCGGGCTCTCGCGCTCGAGACGGAGATCTACAGGGATGCGCGGCGGCGGGCGGAGGGGGTCGTGCGTGCCGCGCGCGGGTATGCGCGGGAGGTCGCCGGGCAGGCCGAGGCTTATCAGGGACGTGTCATGGAGCAGCTGGAGAGCTGGTTCGAGGATTCCGTCGAGGCTACGGCCGGGGTTCGGAGGGAACTTCAGATGCCCGTGGTGCGGCGGACTTTCCGGCGCGCCGAGATGGAAGGCGAAGGGTGGAGGAGGGTCAGCTCGGCCTAGGTCGGGTCAGCCGCCGTTCTGGTGTTCCTCTCCGGCCGGCAGGATCTCTTCCAACGCCTGCAACCTGAAGCGCATCTCGTCCAGCGAGGAGCCGATCCTTCGCGTGGATTCCCGGGCCAGGGGGTTGCCTTCCAGCGAGATCCTGACCACCTGCGCTCGCAGGGCGAAGAGGCGTTCCGAGATCGACGAGATCTCGGCGTCGGCCCGTTCGATCTGCTCCTGTAGCCCCTCGAGTGCCCCTTTCGCTCCCTCCGTCCGTCCGCCCACCTCGTCCAGCGTCCGGGCCGCCCGCTCCCTGGCGAGCGCCACCTCGACCAGGTGGTTCGCGACCTCGTCGAGCTTCGGACCGGCGTCTTCCAGCAGTTCTCTGGTCACCTCGTCGGATTCCCTGATCGCGGCGAGCACCTTTCGGTAGGCGTCGAGCGCCTCCTCCACCCTTTGGCGCGTCTCGCCCCGGGGCAGCCAGTGGGCCCTGCGTTCCGGAGAGAGCTCCCCGGGGCCTTCTCCGGGGAGCTCGGGAGCCCTGCCGAGTGCCCGGGCGCGGAGCAGGGGGTCCCTGAAGGCCAGGAACGTCAGAAGCGTGTAGACCGTAGCCGTGAGAGGAAGCATCCACCAGGCGAGGGTGGTGGCGAAGATGCCGAGCCCGACCACGAGGACCACCAGATTCCAGGGTCGCAGGGCTGCGGCTCTGACCACCCTGAGTCGCTCTTCCCGCGAGAGCTCGGGCCTTCGTTCAGCGTTCCCCGGCATTCCTGCGCTCCAGCAGCCTGAGGTGCACCCGGTCGCCGGAGTTCAGGGAGAGAGCCTGCGCGGCGTTGCCCTGGTTTATGGAGAGGCTCAGGCGCCAGTGCGAGTCCGGGACCAGCACGAGCTCACCCGGCTTGGCGGCTCCGAAGGTGTTCACGTAGCGTACCTTCATCTCCCCGTCCCCGACGTCCACGCCCAGCAGGGAGCCGTATCCGAAGCCCGCCTGTTCCTGTCGGACGGAGAGCCTCGCGTTGCCGAACCGGTCTATGGAGATGATCCTGGCCTCGAACCCATCCTCCGGGGCTTCGACCCCGGATTCCGGCAGGTCCAGGTTCACCAGCTCCGCAGGCGGGACGGAACTCCCCAGATCGGAGAGCCCGGTGCCGGAGGCCAGGTAGGCGGCGGCCGGCGAGAATATGTCCCTCCCGTGGAAGGTGTTCGAGACCGGGTGCATCTGGTAGCGGGGGTTGTCGAGCACCACGGCCTCGCGAACCCCACCCAGAAACCGCGCCGCCGGGAGAAGGAGCCCGTTGTCCGGCCCGACCATGAGGGCGCCGCTTCCGGTGGAGAGCGCTATCCCGCGCCGCGTGGTGCCCACCCCCGGGTCCACGACGGCGAGGTAGACCGTGTCGGGCGGCATGTAGCGCGTGGCGTGCTGCAGGATCTCGGCGCCGGCTTCGATCTCGAAGCCGGGAACGTCGTGCGTGAGGTCGATGACGTGGGCTTCGGGGGCGATCGAGGCGATCACACCCTTGCACGAGCCGACGAAATCGTCGGCGAGCCCGAAATCCGAGAGGAAGCAGATGGGCCGCATGGGAAAAGTATAAACCGCGCCCGCCGCTTCAGCCTTCCGCCGGGCCCGGGCTTCTCCCCAGCAGGCGCTGCAGGCGGTAGTAGGCGTCGAGCCCCACGCGGGTGAGTCGGGCGGGCAGGGGACGCAGGGCCCTCTCGTGCGCGCCCACGTAGTGCTTCTCCTCGCCCCCGAACTTTTTCTTGAACCTGTAGACACCGAGCAGGGGATCCCCCTCGGGGGGCCTGCACGGCCCCCACATGTCGTACCGGAGCGCGCCGGAGCGGCGTGCGACCGTGAGGGCCTCGAACTGCACCAGGTATGAGGCGTAGAGCCTCTCCGAAGAGGCGGAGGCCCCGTACAGGTAGTATGCTTCTTCCCCGAAGCAGAGGATGATGGCTCCGGAGAGGAGCCTCCCTTCGTGGCGGGCGCAGATCAGGGTCGCCGGCAGCTTTCGCATGAAGGTGCGGTAGTAGTCTCGGGGACGCACGGCGAAGCGCTGTCTCGTGGCCGTCTCCTCCAGGAGCCCCAGAAATTCCTCGAGTTCTTCCGAGAGCCCTTCGTGCGAGCTGACCTCCACCCCCTCCTTGCGGGCGCGCCGCACCGAGTAGCGGGCGTCCTTGGGCAGCGCCGAGAGCTGCGCTTCTTCGTCGGGGAGGACGTCGAGGATGAAGGTGCAGCGGGGCTGTACGGAGCTCGCGCTCCTCTCGAACCCGTCGGCCTCGAAGCCGTCCTTCTCCTCCACCCTGGGTTCGACGACGAGAAGGGAGGCGTCGGTGCTCTTGCGGAGGTAGCCGGCGAGGTTCTCGGCCGCTCTCCCCGCCGGGGTGGAGGAAGAATGCACGGGACCGTGGGGCACGTAGGCAAGGGCCCCGAGACCAGCCGGCAGCCGGCGCAGCAACGCCTGCGCCGCGAACCCCTCGTCTTCGTCGAGCACCCTGAGCGGGACCCAGCCGCCGGTGCGTCTGAACTCACCCCACTCCCACGACTGCAGGGCTCCCCCGTCGAGTTCTCTCACGGCTTCGTTCCACCGCTCCCGCTGCGCTACCTCTTCGAGGATCTCGGCGCACCTCCTTCTCTTCCTTCGCTGCCTCCCGGGCGATTATCCCGGAGGGGAGAGATGTTATCAACGGGAGGGGGCCTGCTGCAGGGAGCGTGCCATGAGCTGGAAGTCCTGAGGTCGGCTCGAAGCCTTCAGGGCGTCTGCGTAGTCCACCACCCCATTCTGCAGGAGCTTCAGGAGCGCCTGGTCGAAGGTCTGCATCCCGTAGTACTCGCCTTCGGCGATCGCCTGCGTGATCTGACCCGTCTTGCTCTCGTCCAGTATGAAATCCCGTATCCTGCCGGTGCTCACCAGGATCTCGCAGGCCGCGACCCTCCCGGACCCGTCCGCCTTGCGGATGAGCCTCTGGCCGATGATCCCGCGCAGGGTGCCCGCGAGCATCGCCCTCACCTGTCCCCTCTCGTACGGGGGAAAGAGGTCTATGAGCCTGTTGACGGTCTCCGCCGCGTCGACCGTGTGCAGGGTCGAGAGGACCAGATGCCCGGTCTCCGCCGCCGAGAGCGCTATCTGGGCCGTCTCAGTGTCCCTTATCTCCCCGATCAGGATGATGTCCGGGTCCTGGCGCAGTACCCGCCGGAGCGCCCGGGCGAAGGAGGCGGTGTCCGAGCCCACCTCACGCTGGTTCACGATGCTCTTGTGATCCCGGTGGAGGTACTCGATCGGGTCTTCTATGGTGACGATGTGCCTGGCCGTGGTGCGGTTAACGAGATCGATCATCGCGGCCAGGGTGGTGGATTTGCCGCTCCCCGTGGTCCCCGTCACGAGTATGATGCCGCGCTCCTCGAGCGCCAGGCGGCTTACGGCCTCCGGAAGCCCGAGCTCCTCCAGCTTCGGCACCCCGAAGGGGACGAAGCGCATGACCATCGAGACGGAACCCCGCTGCCTGAAGGCGTTGACCCGGAACCTGCCCTTCCCCGCAATCGCCAGCGAGAAGTCGACCTCTCCCTCCTCCTCGAACTCCGGGCGCAGCTTCTCCGGGAGGATCTCCTCCAGTATCCTCTCCGTGTCCGAAGGAGCAAGCTTCGTCTCTCCCACCCGCTCGAGTCGACCGTCCACCCTGCGTACCGGCGGTGAGCCGACCTTCAGGTGAAGGTCGCTCGCTCCCCGCTCCACCACGCCATCGACCAGCTCCTCAAGCCCGATCATCCTGCTCCCTCAGCAATCCCGACCTCCGCTCTCCGATCCGTCCTTCCTTCGCCCGTGATCGTCACGGAAGCCCGACTCCTTTAGCTGCATGAACCTTTAGTAGAGGTATACACGAGGTCGCTGTAGCGGGTTCGCTCGGATCGAAGATGGGGCGTTTGAGGTGGTCCTGGTACCAATATATGGTGTGTTGTGGGTTTGGGGAGTGGGAGATCGCAGGTATGGGGGCGCTTGCATGCTGGAACGAAGAGTGCTAGCTTGAGCAGGGCGTGCCCCCGGCCGGGCTTCCGGTCGGAGCATGCGTTGGTCTCCACCGATTGGGAGGGGTAAGGTGGAGTCCGGAAGCGGTCCCCTGACTCGGGGCCGCGAGCCCGGAGTCCGCCGTGTTCTCGCGGTTGCGGCGGGATCTCTCCGGGCTCTTTTCGTTTCGACGTCAGGGAAGTTTTTTCAGGACGTTGCGGGAGTGCTTGCGGAAGAGGGCGGGGGCTCCGCCCGCGTAGGAGGTGAGCCACTGCAGGTCGTCCTCGGTGAAGGGCTCGGTGGAGCGCCGGGAGGCGTAGAGGACGCCCAGGATCTCGCCTCCCTCCATCACCGGCACGGCGAGGGTGTTGGTCCAGCGTGTGTTGGTGCGGGGCTGGGGGCGGGTCGGTCCGGTGAGGGTGAGTATGGGGTGTCTCTTGCGGACAGCGAGCTCGATCGCGTCGAGGTCGTCGTCCCGCAGGTGGTCTGGGGTGGGATCTCCGAGCACCGTCTTCTCCGGGAGGGAGACCAGGCCCACCCGTTCGGCCCTCAGCTCCCGCCTTATCTCATCCTCCGCCTGCGCGGGCGAGGCGTCGGGGTCGAGCGTTCGCGGGGACGAAGGCCGGAAGACGAACCTGGAGCTCAGGACGAAGTTCACGACCGTCGCGGCCAAGATGCCGAAGAAGTTGAAGATCAGGTAGTAGGGGAAGGCATCGCTCACGTACTTTATGAGCGGGTAGTAGACGGCGAAGTTCGCCCCTATCCCGATTATCGCGACCGGGTAGGCCAGGGCCCCGCGCAGCAGGAAGTGGATGCGGCTCGAGTGCCGGACGTCGCGCCAGGTGAACGCGTTGTTGAGCAGGAAGTTGCTCAGGATGCTCACGCCGACGCCGAACATCCACGCGATCACCTTGTCCGCGTGCAGGACCTCGGCCAGGAAGACCAGCGTGATCATGTTGACCAGCACGCCCGAGGCGCCCACGAGGGCGAACTTCCAGAAGCGTCCGGCCGAGGGCACGTACCAGAACAGGCTCGCGATGTGGGCCAGGTACTCCAGCCCCTGCCTGACGGTGGCCTTCGAGACCCCGGCGTTGCGTGCCCGGAAGCGGAAGGGTAGCTCGACCACCTTCAGCTCCGGGGCGCACACGAGGATCTCGAGCAGGATCTTGAAGCCTTTGGGCCTGAACTGGATGCCGGAGACGGCCTCGTTCTTGAGGAGGAAGAAGCCGGTCATGGGGTCTGTGGTCTTCCGGGCCTCCTTGAAGATCACCTGGGCCAGGAGCTTGCTCCCCCAGGAGACGGCCCGCCGCGTGGGGCCCGACAGGCCGGCGTAGTCGCCTCCGGGGGCGTAGCGGCTCGCGACCACCACGTCCGCTCCCGAGGTGCGCGCCACCTCGAGCATCTCCCGCACCTTCTCCGGCGGGTGCTGCAGATCCGCGTCCATCACGCAGGTGTAGACGCTCTCCCCCGCGGCCTCTATCCCGACCGTGACGGCGGTGGAGAGACCTCCCTCCCGCTCGTGCTCCTCGCGCCGGATGAGGCGTATCCTGGGATCGCGCCGGGCCATGCCGCGGATGATCTGGGGGGTCTCGTCGCTCGAGTCGTCGACGAAGAGCAGCCTGTAGTCTATCCCGGAGAGGCTCTCGTCGAGCTGGCGCGCCAGCTTCTCCACGTTGTCGGCCTCGTCCCGGGTCGGGACGACGAGCGTGAGGAGCGGCCTCTCGCGTACCGCGGAGCTCGAAGGCGGCTGTTCGGGGGACCTCATGGCGGCCAATAGGCTAGCATATATATTCTGAGAAGCTTCTGAGAGAAGGTATACCAGGTCTGGAGGTTCGCCGTTTGGCCGAGGACAGGCGTATCAGAGCTCACGTCTACGTCTCGGGGAGGGTCCAGGGGGTCTTCTTCCGCGATTCGGCGCGCAGTAAGGCTCGCTCGCTCGGGGTCGGCGGCTGGGTGCGCAACCTCCCCGACGGCAGGGTCGAGGCCGTCTTCGAGGGGACCCGTGATGCGGTCGAAGAGATGGTCCGCTGGTGCGGCGAGGGCCCGCCCCACGCCCGGGTGGAGAACGTCGAGTCCAGCTACGAGGAGCCCCGGGGAGAACGGGGGTTCGAGGTACTTTGAATGCCATCCCAAAGGATATAGCGCGCAGGCTCTCGGAGCACTCCATAGAGGTGCTCGGGAGCCGGGAGCTTCCCCACGGCACCCAGTACCACCTGCGTCGGGACGGATACACCGCGAACCTCAACGTCTTCAGGACCGGCAGGATCTCGGTCGACGGCAAGCCCTCTCCCCTCAGGGAACAGCTCGAGGGCTGGTGGAGGGCCCGTTCCGGACGTCCTCCCCGCCCGGCCGCCGGGATGCCCGAAGAGGATGCCACGCCCCGGCTCGGGATCGACGAGGCGGGCAAGGGCGACTACTTCGGGCCGCTGGTCTGCGCGGGGGTGCGGGTCGCGGGAGAAGGGGCGGCGCGCTCCCTTGCCGAGCTCGGGGTTCGGGACTCCAAGACGCTCGGCCCGCGCAGGGTCAGGGAGCTCGCGAAGGAGATCGTCGGGCGCCTCGGGCCGAAGGAGGTGTGCGTCGTCGCGCTCTCCCCCCGGGAGTACGAACGCCTGAGGAGACGCTGCGGCAACGTGAACCGCCTGCTCGTCGAGCTCGACGGGAGGATAATCCGCGAGCTCGGGGTGGGTGTGGAACTCGTCGTCGTGGACGAGTTCTCGAGGGGCCTCCGGGAGGAGCTCGCCTCCCGCGTCCCCGGCGGGGTTAGGCTCGAGGTCCGCCCTCGAGCCGAGGACGATGCGGCCGTGGCCGCGGCCTCCGTGCTGGCCCGGGCCAGGCAGCTCGAGGAGCTCGACGCGCTCTCCGAGATGGTCGGCTTCACGCTGCCGCGGGGAGCCTATCAGGTCGTCCCGACGGCGCGCCGGATCGTCCGGGAGCTGGGGGAGGAGGCGCTCGCCGAGGTGGCGAAGGTCAGCTTCGCCACCACGACGCAGGTGATGGAAGGATCGAAGGAAGAGGGTGAGATGGCGTGATAGACCTGCGCAGCGACACGGTGACCCGACCCACCCCGCAGATGCGCCGCGCGATATTCGAGGCCGAGGTGGGGGATGACGTCTACGGCGAGGACCCGACGGTCAGGCGCCTCGAGGAGTACGTCGCCGGGCTGCTCGGCAAGGAGGACGCCGTCTACGCTCCCTCGGGGACGATGACGAACCAGATCGGGGTGTACGTCAACACCTCCCGCGGGGACGAGGTGCTGGTGCACCAGGACGCCCACGTCTTCAACTACGAGGCGGGGGCTCCGGCGCTCGTCTCCAGCGTGCAGGTGCGCCAGCTCCCGGGGGAGGGCGGCGTGATCTCGCCGGAGACGCTCCGTGCCGCCGCCCGCCCGGAGAACGTCCATTTTCCCAGGCAGAGCCTCCTCTGTCTCGAGAACACCCACAACGCCTCCGGTGGCAGGGTCTACCCGATCGATGCCTTCGCCGCGGTCTGCGAGGAGGCCCGCGTCCTCGGGCTTCGGGTGCACCTGGACGGGGCCCGGCTCTTCAACGCCCAGGCGGCGACCGGCATCCCGGCCCGGGAGTGGGCGGCGCTCTGCGACACCGTCTCGGTGTGCTCCTCGAAGGGGCTCGGCGCGCCGGTCGGTTCGCTGCTCGCGGGGGACGCCGGGACCATCGCGGAGGCCCGCCGGGCACGCAAGGCCCTCGGTGGCGGGATGCGGCAGGCCGGGGTGATCGCCGCCGCCTCGCTCTACGCCTTCGAGCACAACATAGACCGCCTCACCGAGGACCACGAACGCGCCGCCCGGCTCGCCCGGGGACTCTCCTCGGCCGGCTACGAGGTCGTGCCCCCGGAGACGAACATCGTCCTCGTCGAGGTGGGGGATGCCCCCCGCTTCCTCGAGGCGCTCGCAGCCAGGGGGGTGCTCGCCACACCCCGCAACTCCTCGACCGTGCGCATGTGTACCCACCTCGACGTCTCCGACGAGGACGTCGAGCGCGCCGTGGAGGCGGCCGCCGGGATCGCGAGGTTCGGGGTTGCCGGATAGCGGGTTCCGGGCCGTCGAGTGCGGCCCGGAGGATCTCGGGGAGGTTCTCTCCTTTTTGAGAACATCCCTGTACGGTATGCCACCCCCTCCCGCAGGATTCGTGGACCTGGTGCGCCGGGAGGTGCGGGCGCGCAGCGCCTCGGTCGTCGCGCTCTACGATCGAGTTGGGATCGCCGGGGCGGCCACGGTCCGCTATCGCCCCAGCCTCTCGGGGGCCGCGCTCTTCGCCAGCGTGGAGGATCTGTGCGTGAGGCCCGACGTGAGGGACCGGGGGTTGGGCCGCGCCCTCCTTTCGGAGGTCGAACGCCTGTGCGTCGCCAGGGGTATCTCCTACGTGGAGGTGCAGACGGAAGAGGCCGGGTTCTACCGCTCCTGCGGGTTCGAGGTCGAGCAGGGGGTTCTGGTGCTCTCGCGCGGGCTGCCCGCGCTCTCTCAGAACTCCAGCACCTCGTAGATGGAGACCTCGCGAAACCCCAGGTTCTCGTAGAACTTGCGCCCTCGCCGGTTCGCCGCGGCCACCTGCAGCGACATGCCGGTGGCGCCCTGCTGCTCGGCCCAGGCGCGGGCCCGTTCGAAGAGCGCCCGGCCGACGCCGCGGCTCCTGTACTCGGGGAGGACGAAGATGTCGTCCACCGCGACCCACGTCCTGGGGCTGAACGCCGGGGACCCTTCCCGGATCTCCCCGGAGATGAAGCCTATCATCCTGCCCTCCGGCTCGGTGACGGCGACGATGAGGAAGGCGTGGCTGCTGGCGACCAGATCGAGCAGGAACCGGCGCATGGTCTTCTCCGACTGCGGCGAGGTGGCGTAGACGCTGTCGTAGGCGGCGTGCTCTTCCGCGCTCTTCATCCAGAGCCTCGCGGCTTCGACGGCGTCTTCTCTGCTGCCCGGGCGGATGGTGTACCTCAGGTTCTCTCTACTCACCACGCACGAAATCGTAACCCAACGACGCCGTCATGGCCGGAGACGTTGCTGGTGGGGGAGATTTGCAGTAAAGTAACGAAACGTTCGGTTTCGCAGAGGGGAGGTGATGCGGCCGGAGGTACATCCGGAGAGATCTCGAAGACAAGACGGCGGGATCGGGAGAGGTTCGGCACGGCCGTCTCTCACGAAAAAACATGGAAGCGCCAGGACTCCCCCTCTCGGAGAGAGCGGGGAGTTGACGAGGTAGACGTTCATCGAGTCTTTCGGCGGGTGCGTCTCGGCCCCCGGGGTGGTCGTCAGGACGGCTACAAATCCCGGCGGTGACGCCGGGGACAAAAGGCCGTTCGAACCCCATCGGGGCTCGTGCTGCCCTCTTCTCCGCCATCCCGCCCGACCGTAGTGCACCACTGCGACGGGAGGTGTCGGTTTTGTGCGGCATAGTAGGTTACGTGGGCGGCAGCCGAAGCATAGAGGTGCTCATGGAAGGGCTCCAGCGGCTGGAGTACAGGGGGTACGATTCCGCCGGGCTCGCGGTGCAGCCCGGTGAGGGCAGGCTCGAGGTGTTGCGGCGCGTGGGGCCGCTCAGGGAGCTGGAGCGAGCCGTCGCCGAGAAAAACGGAGGCTTCGGTGAGGTGTTGGCGGGCATAGGGCACACCCGCTGGGCCACGCACGGCCGCCCGAGCGAGGAGAACGCCCACCCGCACGTGGGAGGTGATGGCCGGGTCGCCGTGGTCCACAACGGCATCGTGGAGAACCACGCCGAGCTCAGGAAAGGTCTGGAGCGGAGGGGGGTCGGGTTTCGCTCCGAGACCGACACCGAGGTCATCGCCCACCTGCTGGCCGAGCGTCTGGAGGGGGGCGCCTCTCTGGCCGAGGCCTTCGGTGAGGTGATGGAGATGCTCGAGGGGGCGTTCGCCGTGGCCGCCATCAGCGCCGACGAGCCGGGGACGGTGGTCGCGGGCCGGCGCCAGAGCCCGCTGGTCGTGGGGCTCGGGGAGGGGGAGAACTTCCTGGCGAGCGGGGTGCCGGCGTTGCTGGGGTTCACCCACCGTTTCGTCCTCGTCGAGAACGACGAGATGGCGGTGGTTACCCGGTCGTCCGTGGAGCTCCGCCGTTTCGGAGGAGAGCCCGTCGAGCGGGAACCTTTCGAGGTCGACTGGGATCCCGAGGCGGTCGAGCTCGGCGGGTTTCCGGACTACATGTCCAAGGAGATACACGAGCAGCCCCAGGCCATCAGGGCCACCCTCGACGGACGTCTCGGGGAGGACGGGATGGTGGATCTTTCCGAGGTCGGGATCGATCTGTCGGGGGTGGAGCGGGTCGTGGTGGTCGCCTGCGGGACCGCCTATCATGCCGGGCTGCTGGGCAAGTACTTCATCGAGCGTTACGCCCGGGTTCCGGTGGAGGTGGCGGTGGCGAGCGAGTACCGATACTCGGATCCCGTAGGAGATCCCGGCACGCTCGTCGTCGCGATCTCGCAGAGCGGGGAGACGACCGACACGCTGGCGGCGGTCGACGCGGCGAAAGGTTGCGGGGCCAGGGTGCTCGCGATAACCAACACGCGTGGGTCTCTGATCACACGCGAAGCCGACGGCGTATTGTTGACCCGGACCGGACCGGAGATATGCGTCGCGGCCACCAAGACCTTCGTGGCGCAGGTGGTGGCGCTCGAGCTGCTCGCGATGGAGCTCGGCCGGAGCCGCGAAACCCTCGCAGAGGAGCGGCTGAGGGAGCTGGTCGGAGAACTGCGCCTCGCTCCGGAGCGGGTGCAGGAGGCGATCGAGTCGGTCTCCGGGCGCCTCGACGAGGCGAGCGCGCTCTTCGAGGAGGCCCGCTGTTCGCTGTTCCTCGGGCGGGGGGTCGCTTATCCGGTCGCCCTCGAAGGAGCGCTCAAGCTCAAGGAGATCTCCTACCTGCCTGCAGAGGGGTACCCCGCGGGAGAGATGAAGCACGGACCGATCGCCCTCATCGACGAGAGATGCCCGGTGGTGGCCCTCTTCGGGAGCGGCATCCACCGCGAGAAGACCCTCTCCAACGTGCAGGAGACCGTGGCGCGCGGGGCGCGGGTCGTCGCCGTGGCTTTCCCGGACGACGAGGAGGCCTCTGGGGTGGCTTCCGTCGTCCTGCCGGTCCCCCGGGTTCCCGAGACGATCGTCCCGCTCGTCCTCACCGTGCCGCTGCAGATGCTGGCCCATGAGGTCGCGACGGACAGGGGCCTCGACGTGGACAAACCGCGCAACCTCGCCAAGAGCGTCACCGTGGAGTGAGCCCTAGCAGATCACGCGCAGTGCCCCTGGTCGGACGCCGAAGGTCATCGGCAGGGTGCCCCAGGGTTCACCGTCGAGCTGCACCGGGATGCTCCTGCCGTCCATGGAGGAGGCCCGGGCCCGGGTGACGTCGAAGGATCGTATGGAGTGATCGAGGGGCATGCGGGCCATGAAGGGGAGCAGGATGTCCGGGCGCAGGAGCGAGGATATGCGCTCCACCACGACCAGGTCCAGCTCGCCGCTGTGCATCAGGTCGGCGCGGGAGGAGACCAGGAACGGACCGCCGTAGTGGGTGACGTTGGCGAGAACGGCGAGCCGGACCTTCTCTATGACCTTCTCGTAGCCGTCCTCGTGTTCTATGTGCAGCCTGCAAGGGGGGAAGTGACCGGTGAGGTAGAGCCGCACGGCGGTGAGGACGAAGGCCGATTTGCCGAGGCGGTGTTTCAGGGCCGGGTCCACCGCCTGCACCACCCGGGCGTCGAAACCTATGCCGGCCATGCACGCGAACAGCCGGCTTGCGCCGCGCGCATCCGTGGCCACCCCGAGGTCCATGACCGTGCCCCGGCGTCCGGCTATACGCTCGCAGGCCGCCTCCGGGTCGAGGGGGATGCCGAGCTCCTGGGCGAGCACGTTCGCCGTGCCCAGCGGGATGATGCCGAGCGTGGCGCCGGACGAGAGCCCGTTGACGACCTCGTTCACGGTGCCGTCGCCCCCGGCGGCGACGACGAGGGTGTCCCCCGCGGCCGCGGCCAGCTCCCGCGCGTGACCGGGCCGTTCGGTCATCAGCAGCTCTACGTCGCCCAGCCGCCGGCGCAGGTGTTCCGCGCAGGACTCGAGGAGCGCGTGAGAGCCCTTCTGCCCGGAGGTTGGGTTGCCGATCACGACCACTGGTGGGCTCATGCGGCTAACTATAGACCTTTTGTCGGATGCCCATCTGACTTAAGATACGTTTCGTGAGCGAGAAAGGAGCACCTACGGAGAATTTCGTCGTGCCGGGGATCGGGGTGGACGTCGTGGACGTGGGGCGCATGGAGCTCGCGCTCCGGCGCACCCCCAAGATCCGACGCCGCCTGTTCACCGAGGCGGAGATAGCCTACTGCGAGAAGTACCGCTTCGCCGTGCGCCACTACGCCGGCAGGTGGGCGGCCAAGGAGGCGGTGACCAAGGCGCTGGGATGCGGTCTGATCCAGTGGAACGGCGTCGAGGTCGTCCGGCGTCCGCGCCGTCCCCCGTCCGTCAGGCTCTCGGGCAAGATAAAGGAGTTCGCCGATCGGGTCGGGGTCAGGGAGGAGGACCTCTCCATCTCGATAACCCACTCCGAGCTCTCGGCGGTGGCGGTGTGCATCGTGCACGGGAGGGGACCGTCTTGAGGCTCTACACCGCATCCGAGATGTCGCGGGCGGACGCGAACGCGCAATCCCTCGGCATCCCCGGCATCGTGCTGATGGAACGGGCGGGCTCGGCGATGGCCCGCCTCGCGCTCGAGAGGTTCTCGCCCGAGAGGGCCCTCGTCGTGGCCGGGGGAGGCAACAACGGCGGGGACGGGTTCGTCGTGGCGCGGGAGCTGCACCGCGCCGGGGTCGAGGTCGTGGTCTGCGCGACGAGAGAGGAATACCGGGGCGACCCCGAGACGAACCTCCGGACGCTGCAAAACCTCGGGGTGCGTTTCTGCGGGAGGGAGGAGCTCGCCGACGAGCTGGCCGCGGCGGACCTCGTGGTCGACGCGCTTTTGGGCACCGGATTCTCCGGGGAGGTGCGCGAGGACGCAGCGCGGATCATCCGGGAGATCAACGCCTCCGGAACGCGCGTGTTCTCGGTGGACGTGCCCTCTGGGGTCGACGGCTCGACGGGGGAGGTGGGCGGCGAGGCGGTGCGGGCCGAGATGACGGCCTGCGCGCACGCGGTGAAGGTGGGGTGCGTGGTCGCGCCGGGCTGTGATCACGCCGGGGAGGTCGTGGCGGTGGACATCGGCGTCCCGTCCGAAGCGGAGGTAGAGTCCTCCGTCGTCCTGGGCGACCGCGAGGAGCTGCGCGGGCTCGTCCCCCGCACTGCGCAGCCGGCGCACAAGTACTCGGCGGGGACGTTGCTTGTCGTCGCCGGCTCCCGTCAGATGACCGGTGCCGCGGTGATGAGCGTCCTCGGAGCGCAGCGGGCGGGGTGCGGGATCATCTTCCTGGTGGTGCCCGGGAGCGCCGCGTCGGCGGTGGACGCGCGCCTCACCGAGACGATAGTCTCCGGCGCGCCCGAGGACGGGGAGGGACACCTGACCCCGGAGGCGCTCGGGGAGGTGCTCGAGAGGGCTGAGAGGGCCTCGGCGGTCGTCGTGGGGCCGGCGATCGGACGAACCGAGGAGAGCCGCCGCCTGGTCGAGGGCATTCTGCGCGAGGTGGAGGTGCCGGTGCTCCTCGACGCCGACGGGGTGACGAGCCTGGCCGGCTCCGACGCTCTCGCCCGCCGTGAGGCTCCGACCGTGATCACGCCGCACGCCGGCGAACTCGGGCGGATTCTCGATGTGGGGGCGGGGGAGATCTCCGCCCGCCGCCTCCACCACGCGCGGGAGGCGGCGAGGAGGTTCGGCTGCTGCGTCCTCCTGAAAGGGAACGACACGATAGTCGCCGAAGGGGAGAGGGTCTCGGTGAATCCCACGGGCAGCGTCGCGCTCGCCACCGCCGGGACCGGGGACGTGCTCTCCGGGGTGATAGGGGCCCTGCTCTCGCGCGGGATGGGCGTCTACGATGCGGCCCGGGTGGGGGCCTGGGCGCACGGCCGGGCCGCGCACCTTTGGCTCGAGGAGACCGGATGGCCCGCCGAGAGCATGGTCGCCACCGATCTCGTACCCCTCCTCCCGCGTGCCCTACGCGAGCTCGTGTAGTATCTCTTGGTGCCGGAGGACGAAGGTTCATCCAGAGAGCGGGGGCGAGCATGGAAGAGCGTGATATCAGGGGCATGAAGGTCGGCGAGGTCATGCACGAGGACTGGCCGATGCTGAAGCCGGACGATACGGTCGAGGATGCCATAAAGCTCTTCGCCCGGCGCGGTATCTCCGGGGCGCCTGTAGAGGAAGATGGAAGGCTCGTCGGGGTTGTGACGGAGGGGGACCTCATCTTTCAGGACGCGGATGTGAGGGCCCCGGGTTTCCTCGATATCCTCGGGGGGATGGTCCCGCTGGGGAGCTGGGCAGAGTACCGCCGGGAGGCCCTGAAGAGCGCCGGCGTCACCATGGACGAGGTTATGACCCGCGACCCGGTGGTCGTCTCCCCGGACGCGACGCTCTCGGAGGCGGCGACGGCGATGGCCGAGCGCAGGATAAAGCTCCTGCCGGTCGTCGAGGGCGATGTCTTGCGCGGTGTGATCACCAGGCGAGACATCCTGCTCCTTCACGTGCTCAGGCCCGATCTCTCGGCCGAAGAGGGGGGCTGAGGGGACGGGCGGGCGTTTGAAGGAGCCGGACGGCCCGAGGAGAGGGATCCCCCGCCCGAAGACCACCGGGGTGCTCGTCGTCGTTGGTGTCTTCTTGATCGCCGCGAACATGCGCGCCCCCATAACCGGGGTCGGCCCTTTGCTCGGCGAGATCCGGCGGGATACCGGGCTCTCCAGCGGGGCGGCGGGGTGGCTGACCACGATCCCGCTCCTGGCCTTCTCGGTGCTCTCGCTGGCTTCTCCGGGGCTCGCCCGCAGGCTCGGTCTGGAGCGTTCGCTCTTCGTCGCGGTGGTTCTCCTGGCCGCGGGGCTCGTGATCCGCTCCCTGCCCACCGTCCCGGCTCTCTTCCTCGGCACGGCGGTCGTGGGGACCGCCATAGCCGTCATAAACGTTCTGCTACCCGGCCTGATCAAGCAGGATTTCCCCCGCAGCGTCGGCGTCATGACCGGCTCCTACACGACGACGATGAGCTTCATGGGGGCGGTCTCCTCCGGCATCAGCGTACCGCTCGCCCAGCGGGCCGGGCTCGGGTGGCGGGGGGCGCTCGGCTGCTGGGTGGTTCTGGCGGCGGCTGCGGCGGTGGTGTGGCTGGTGCGGCTGAGGGACGGACGCCGCGCACCCGAGGGCTCCTCGCGCAGCCTCCGCAGCCTGCTGCGCTCGCCGCTCGCCTGGCAGGTGACGATGTTCATGGGATTGCAGTCGGTGATCTTCTACGTGATGGTGACCTGGCTCCCGGAGATACTCCGCTCCGAGGGGATGGATGCAGCGAGCGCCGGGTGGATGCTCTCGATCTTCCAGCTCGTCGGGCTCCCGGCGACCTTCCTCGTCCCTGCGCTCGCCGGCCGCCGCCCGAGCCAGCGCGGTCCCGTGGTGCTCACCGTCACGCTCTCCGGGCTCGGGTTAGTGGGCCTGCTCCTGGCCGGCGGTGTCGCCCCCGCGCTGTGGGTGGTGTTGATGGGTATCGGAGGGGGGTCTTTCATAAGCCTCTCGTACACCTTCTTCTCGCTGCGCGCCCCGGACGCCCAGAGCGTCTCCGCTCTCTCCGGTATGGCGCAGTCCTTCGGGTACCTGCTCGCTGCGATCGGTCCGGTTCTCTTCGGATACCTCTACGAGGCGACCGGAGGCTGGACGGTCCCCCTCATGCTTTTGCTCCTGGTGATCGTCGCCCTGTTCTTCGCAGGTCTCGGGGCGGCGCGCGACGCCCGGATCACACCCGCAGACGGCGATCCTGGAGACGGGAGGAAAGGATAGTGGCACGGAAGATACTCGTATCCGGTTTCGAGCCGTACGGCGACCTCGGGCACAACCCCACCCGGGATCTCGCCGAGCAGGCGCCGGGACTCGGGCTCGAAGGCGTGGAGGTGTCCTCCATCGTGCTCCCGGTCGAGTACGACCGGTGCGCGGAGATCCTGATCGGGGAGGTGGACCGCCTCCGTCCCGACGCGGTGATCGCCTGCGGGCTCGCCCCCGGCAGAACCGCCATAACCCCGGAGCGCGTCGGCTTGAACGTCAAGGATACCGCTCCGGGACGCTCCCTGCCGGACAACCGCGGGCGGGCGCCGCGGGACGAACCCGTAACCCCCGACGGTCCCGATGCCCTCTTCTCGACGCTACCCTGCCGCAGGATCTCGGAGGCGTTGCTCTCCCGAGGGATCCCCTCCTACGTCTCGAACACCGCCGGAACCTACATCTGCAACAACACGCTCTACGCGCTGCTCGATCACGTAAGGAGCGAGGACCTCCCCACCCTGGCCGGTTTCATACACTTCCCGGCCTCGACGGAGCTGGCGCTGGAGAACCCTCTGCTGCCGAGCCTGCCCTTCGAGATGATGCAAGAGGCCCTTAGCGTCGCCGTCGAGGTCGTGCTGAGAGCGGGTGTCCCCCGACCCTGACCCGCTACGCTCCGAGCCGGGATGCGGTCCGAAGCTCCTCGGCCGGCTGCACCTCCCTCTCCCTGAAGGCCGTGTGTATCGAGGTGTTGCCGTCTATCTCGACGTAGAACGCTTCCTCGTGGAGCGTCGTGGGGATGACCCTCACGACCCTACCCTCGCGGCCGGCGTACCTCCACGTCAGCGGCGCGTCCTCGCGGTAGACCACCACGACGCGGTCTCCTTCTCTCAACATCGCGTGCCATCCTCCCCTTGTTCGCCGCGATACTTGGCCGGATTCTAGACCATCTCCGGCCCCGCCGAAAGGGTGGATCGGGTGGGAGATACGGGTATACAAAAAGGGGTATGCCCGCACGGGGTCTGGCTCCCCGCGGGCGGTTTGCGAAGGTGATTTTGCAGAACGGGGGTTCGTTTTGGGTCCGGAGCGGGATGGAGGGAGTTACGTCGGACGCCGGGTCGTCCGGATCGAGGACGGGCGGCTGGTGCGCGGTGAGGGAACCTATGTCGCGGACATGAGGCCCGAAGGTTGCCTGGAGGCGGCCTTCGTCCGCAGCCACGTCGCGCACGGGCGGCTCGAGGGGGTGGACCTCGACGCCGCGCGGGCGGTGCCGGGGGTCGTCGGGGCATACTCGGCGGAGGATCTGCCCGACCTCCCGGCGGCACGGCCGCTCTTTCAGTCCGACGTGCTCGAAGGCAGGGAGTGGCCGGCGCTCGCGCGGGAAAGGGTGCGATTCTTCGGTCAGACCATCGCCGTCGTCCTCGCCGGGGACCGGTACGCGGCCGAGGACGGGGTGGAGGCCGCCGGGGTCGCGATCGAAGAGCTTCCCTGCGTCATCGACCCGACGGAGGCGGCCTCCACCTCGGCGCCGGAGCTCTTCGAGGGGCTCTCCAACGTCGTGGGTGAATGGGAGGCAGGGGAGCCTGTCGGGGAGGATCTCTGGAGCGAAGCCCCGGTGGTCGTCGAGGCATCCTACCGCGTACCGCCGCTCTCACACGCCTCGATCGAGGCGCGCGTGATCCTGGCCGAGCCCGGGGAGGGCGGCACCCTCACGGTGTGGGTCTCGCACCAGGCCCCCCACCGGCTGAGAAGGGACCTCTCCGAGCTGTTCGGTATCCCGCAGGAGAAGGTTCGGGTCGTCGTCCCGGACGTCGGGGGGGCGTTCGGCGGGAAGAGCGAGACCTTCCCGGAGTACCTCGCCGTGGTCCACCTGGCGCTGCGGCTCGGGCGTCCGGTGCGCTGGATCGAGGACCGGACGGAGGCGCTGACCGCCGCCGTGCACGGGCGGGGGCAGAACCAGAGGGTCCGGCTCGCCGCCGACCGCGATGGCAGGATGCTCGCGCTGGAGGTCGAGGCCGACGCGAGCACCGGGGCCTACCCGCACTACGGGGTGGCGCCCATCTTCAACATGCTCAGGCTCCTCTCCGGCGTCTACCGCATTCCCCGCATCCATGCCAGGGCGCGCGCCGTCGTGACCAACACCACCCCGACCGCCCCCTACCGCGGCGCGGGCCGGCCCGAGGCCGCCTACGCCGTCGAGCGCACGGTCGATCTCCTCGCCGCCAGGCTCGGGGAGGACCCGGCGGAGGTGAGGCGACTGAACATGATCCGCCCCGGAGAGCTTCCTCACGAGACGCCGGTCGGGGCCCGCTACGACAGCGGCGACTACCCGGCGGCGCTCGAGAAGGCGCTCGAGGCCGCGGACTACGGGGGCTGGCGCGCCGAGCAGGCGCGCCGCCGGAGGGAGGGCGGGCCTCCGCTCGGCATCGGGATCTGCTGCTACGTGGAGAGCGCCGGGGTGATGGGTGAGTACGGCGCGGTCGAGGTCCGTCCCGACGGGGAGATCCTGGCCCTCTCCGGCGCCTCTTCGACCGGGCAGGGACACGAGACGACCTTCGCCCAGGTCGTCGCCTCGGTCCTCGGGGTGGAGGTGGGGAGGATCAGGGTCGTCGAAGCCGACACCGCCGCCGTTCCCCGCGGCGTGGGCTCCTACGCGAGCCGTTCGATGCAGGTCGGAGGGGCGGCGCTCCACCGCGCCTCGCTCCGGCTCGTCGAGGAGGCCCGGCGCAGGATGGCCGACCTCTGCGGCGTCTCCGTCGAGGAGGTCTCCTACCAGGAGGGTATCCTGCGTGCCGGGGAGGAGGAGATGGACCTCGTCCGTCTCGCCTCCAGGACGGGTACGCTGCGGGTGGAGGAGGACTTCGAGCCGCCGCAGTCCTTCCCCTACGGCTGCTACGTCGCCGTGGTCGAGGTCGATCCCGAGCTCGGCGTCGTGCGCGTCCTGCGGCTCGTCGCCGCCGACGACTGCGGGGTCGTCGTCAACCCGCTCGTGGTGGATGGTCAGATCTACGGCTCCCTGATGCAGGGTCTCGGGCAGGCGCTCTACGAGGAGGTGCCCTACGACGCACGGGGGCGGCCGCTCGTGGACCACGGCCTCCTCGACTACCTGCTTCCGACCTTCTCCGAGCTTCCATCAGTCCGCACGGTCGAGATGGAGACCCCGAACCCGAACACCCCTCTCGGCGCGAAGGGAGTTGGAGAGTCCGGGTCCATCGGTGCGCCCCCGGCGGTGGTGAACGCCGTCGCGGACGCCCTCGGCCACCCCGACGGGCTCCAGATGCCGCTGACGCCGCAGGCCTGCTGGATGAAGACGGGGGTCCGGGAGGAGGTAGAGAAGTGAAGCCCGCACCTTTCGACTACCTGGTCGCACGCAGCGTGCGGGAGGCCGTATCCGCGCTCGCGGAGCGCCCCTCCCGGGCGCGCGTACTCGCCGGCGGACAGAGCCTGGTGCTGGAGATGAACTACCGGCGCGAACGTCCGGCGCTGCTCGTGGACATAAACCACGTCCCCGACCTCGATGGGATAGAGGTCGAGGGCGGTGAGCTACGGGTCGGTGCGCTCGCCCGCCACCGCGATTTCGAGGAACCGGTCGCGCGTGACCCCCTGGGCCGGCTGCTCGAGCGGGTGAGCCGCCACATCGCCCACCCCCCGATCCGGGCGCGGGGGACGATGGTCGGGAGCCTGGCCTACGCCCATCCGGCCGCCGAGTGGCCCGCCGTGGCCGTCGCCCTGGACGCCCGCCTGGAGCTGGCCGGCCCGGAGGGCGTGCGGACGGTTCGCGCCGGGGAGTTCTTCCGGGGGCCGTTCGCGACCGCCCGCCGGCCGAGGGAGATGATCACGGGTGTGCGCCTGCCGCTTCTCGGGGAGGGCAGCGGCGTGGGCTTCGTCGAGCTGCGTCGGACCGGGGCGAGCTTCGCGCTCGTGGCGGCGCTCGCCGCGATCACCGTCGAGGGAGGCGTCATCACCTCCTCCCGCATCGCCCTCGCCGGGGCCGCGGACCGCCCGCTGAGGGCGAGAGGGGCGGAGGAGGCGATCGCCGGGAACCCACCGTCGGACGAGACGTTCGCCGAGGCGGAGAGGCGCGCCGCCCTCGAAGCCGACCCGGTCCCGGAGCCGCACGCGGGGGTGGAGTACAGACGCCACGCCGCCGGGGTGCTGGTGCGCCGGGCGCTCGAACGGGCGGTGGAGGACCTGGAGGTGAACTCGTGAGGATCGAGATGGAGGTGAACGGGGAGAGGCGGGCCCTGGAGGTCGAGCCGCGCCGCACGCTCGCCGACGTCCTGCGGGAGGAGCTCGGTCTCACCGGGACCCACCTCGGGTGCGAGCACGGGGTCTGTGGGGCTTGCACCGTGATCTTCGACGGCGATGCCGTACGGTCGTGCCTGATGTTCGCCGCGCAGGCGGACGGGGGCCGGGTGAGGACCGTCGAGGGGCTCGCCTCTGGAAACGGGGCCGAGCACCCGCTGCAGCGGGCCTTCCGAGCCGAGCACGCCTTGCAGTGCGGCTTCTGCACGCCGGGGTTCCTGATGCTGCTCGCCGCGGCGCTCGAGAGGGATCCCGGCGTCTTCCGCGACGAGGAGCGTCTGCGGGAGCTTCTCACCTCGAACCTGTGCCGGTGTACCGGCTACGAAGGCATCCGGAGGGCGGCCCTGCGGGCGGCGGAGGAGATGGGGCGATGAGGGTCATCGCGGTGGAGGAGCACTTTGCCACCGGGGAGCTGCTGGAGGCGGACGGCATCGGAGGACCCGGCTATCCATCGGAGAGGCTCCTCGACCTCGGCGAGAAGCGGATCGAGGACATGGACGCGGGGGGCGTCGACTTGCAGGTCATCTCGCTCGCCGCCCCCGGTGGGCAGCAGCTGGAGGCGAAAAGGGCCGTCCCGCTCGTGCGCCGGGCGAACGAGGTGCTCGCTGAGGCGGTCTTTCGCCACCCGGACCGCTTCGCCGGCCTCGCCGCCCTTCCCACCCCGGACCCGGAGGCGGCCTGTGCGGAGCTGGAGCGGGCGGTGCGCGAGCTCGGCTTCAGGGGGGCGGTCGTCAACGGGCACACCCGCGGGCGCTTCCTCGACGCGCCGGAGTTCCGGCCGCTGCTCGAGCTCGCGGCCCACCTGGGGGTTCCGATCTACCTGCATCCGACCCCGCCTCCGTCTGCGGTCAAGCAGGCGTACTACTCGGGGATCTCGCCGGAGGTGGACGGTGCGCTCGCGACATCGGCCTGGGGCTGGCACGTGGAGACCGGGCTGCACGCGCTGCGGCTCGTCCTCTCGGGGGTCTTCGAGCGGCTGCCGGATCTCAGGGTGGTCGTGGGGCATCTCGGGGAGGCGCTGCCCTTCATGCTGCGGCGGGTCGACGCCCGGCTCTCCCCGGAGGTGACGGGATTGAAGAGGCAACCCTCATGGTACTTGAGGCGCAACCTCTGGCTCTCGATCAGCGGGTTCTTCTTCGAGGCCCCCTTCCGGACCGCGATGGAAGAGTTCGGCGCCGAAAGAATCCTCTTCTCCGTCGACTACCCGTTCGCGTCGAGCGCGGAGGGACGACGCTTCCTGGAAGGGCTCGGGTTCGGTCCGCAGGAGTACGCGAAGATCGCGCACCGGAACGCCGAAGGACTCTTCGGACTCTGATTCGTCAGCCGCGGTTCGCGAGGCGCGCCATCCTGCGGGCGAGCGGTGGCCCGAGCAACACCACGGCGAAGACGCGGAGCATCTGCACCGCGAGGACCAGCGAGACGTCCGCTCCACCTCCGAGCGCGATGATCGAGACGGAATCTATCCCGCCGGGGGTGGTCGCGAGGTAGGCGGTGAAGGGGTCGGCCGGGGTGAAAGCGGAGAGGACGAGCCCGAGCCCGGCGCAGACGACCATGAGCAGGACCATCGAGGCGAGGACGGCCGGCAGCACGTGCGCCGCGTGCTCGAGCGAGCCCCGATCGAAGAGGAGCCCGACGTAGAGCCCGAGCGCGACGTAGGCGGTCTGCGGGACGCCGGGGGGAAGGACGGGATGGAAGAGCCCGAACTCGCTCGCCAGCGCCCCGAGGATCAGCGGGCCTACGAGGGCGCCCGCCGGGAGGTGCAGCCTGCGACCGATCCAGGTGCCCCCCACGGCCGCCAGGGCGCTCAGGGCGTAGTCTGCGGGCGTGGTGTGGGGGGAGAGGCCGGTCGGGAGGCCCCCGCTCGAAGGGCCGCCCGAGCCTCCTGGCATCAGGCCGAAGTGGGCGATGAGCGTGGCCGAGAGCACGACCACCACGACCCGGACATACTGCATCAGGGCCACCAGCCGGCTGTCGGCTCCGAGCGAGGGGCTCATCGCCAGCATGCCGGAGGCGGCTCCCGGGAGCGTCCCCAGGGAGGCCGTCTGCCCGTCGAGCGAGGTGAGCCGGGCGAGCACCAGACCCGAGGCCAGGCTCGCGAGCAGAGTGCCGGCGAGCACCAGCGAGACCGGCAGCCAGTCGTCGGCGAGCACGGGAAGGGACGATGGACGGAAGGTGGAGGCCAGCAGCGTGCCTATGATGGCCTGGGAGAACGTTCTCGTGCTCCGGGGCATCTCGAGGCGCTTCCTGCTCGCCAGCGCGAATGCTATCGCGACGAGCATCGGGCCGACCAGCCAGGCCGCCGGAACGCCGGCGTGTTCCCCGAGGAACCCGGCGCAGGCGGCGCTCGCGAGCAGGGCGATCCAGGTGCAGGATCTCCGGAGGGCCCCGGCGCCGGGCATCTCAGCCGGAGGTCGGTATCTTCACGTTCGTCGTCTCATCTTTCGGGGGCGCTTTTACGCTCACCGGGGCTCCGAAGCCGTAGTACTCGTTGGAGATCCTGATCCTCCCCCGTTCGCTCCCGACGCCCTTCCCGGGCTTCGTGCGCGGGATCTCTATCGGGACGGTGACCTCGAAGCGGCGCACACGATCCTTACCGTCCAGCCAGACCGTGATCGGCAGCGTCGAAGAGCCGAGGTCCTTCTTGAGATCTTCGTAGAGTTTTCGTCCTGCGGGGTTTTGCCTCGCCACCCTGTCGAGGTCCACGACCATGCGGTAGCGGGTCGTGGTCACCCCGCGCACCTCCCCCCGCCCCAGCTTGCGGGTCTTTGCGGGGATCACACCCTCCAGATAGGCGAGCTGGTGGACGGGGTCGTTGAGTTGAGAGCTCGCGAGCTGGGCCAGGTACTCCCCGCGGCCTCCGGCGAGCTCGAGGAGGTCCAGCCGCACCCACCGTCCCCGCTGGCCGGACGAACCGTTCGCCGGTAGCTTCTCGTAGATGGTGTAGCCGATCTGTCGGATCTCGGCGCGCCCGGCCCCGGAGGTGCCTATGCTCACCTTCGCCCGGCTTTCGGCGAAGCTGACCGCGCCGGAGCCGGATATCCTTATGGTGGACGGGGACGCTTTCTGGCCGGGATGGAGCGGCAACCCGTGCTCGACCTCCTCGATTCTGACCCTGGCGCTCTCTTCCCGCGTGGTGGCCCGGTAGGCCCTCAGGGCCAGAGGTGGCGCCGCGGGCCGGGTCTTCTGGCCGGTGCCGGGAGAGACATGGGTCGACGGGGCGGTGCTGGATGTCCGGCTACTGGAGGAGTTTCCTGAAGAGCATCCCGCGACGCTCAAGGCGAGCGTGCAGAGCCCGAGGAGCAGAAGCGTCATCTTTCCGGGAGCGGCTCCCGAACGGTGTACTCTCATGCCCATCCCTCCATGAAGGGGCTGCCCCTCCTGCGAGAGGCTGCGGGGGTATTCTCCGATCGCTTCGTTCCACGAGGGGTTATTCTAGCCGCTCGGTCCGGGGACGCCCTCTCCGGCCGGCTTGAGGTGTGGGAGGACGCACAGTAGACTCCGTGCGTCCTGCCGAGCTTCCTTTTGTAGTATGGAGGACCGATGGAGAGAGAGGGAGTCCCGGGCCGCCTCTGGGCCGAGATAGACCTCGAAGCCATCAGGCGAAACGTCCGCACGCTGCGGCGCCGGGCGGCGGGTGCCCGTCTGATGGCGGTCGTCAAGGCCGACGCCTACGGCCACGGGGCGCTGCCGGTGGCGCGGGCGGCGCTCGAGGCCGGGGCGGATTCACTCGCGGTCGCGACGCTCGCCGAGGGGGCCGAGCTGCGCGGGGGAGGGGTAAGAGCCCCGGTGCTCGTCTTCGGGAACCTCCTCCCCGGGGAGCTGAAGGAGGCCGGGAGGCTGCGGCTGGAAGTGACGGTGCACTCGCTCGCTGGTGCACGCCTCGCCGCCTCCCTGCCCGGCTTGCGGGCGCATCTTGAGGTCGATACCGGCATGAACCGGTGGGGCGTTGGTCCGGAGGAGGCGGGCGAGGCGCGCAGGGTGCTCGGGGAGCGGCTGGTGGGCGTCTACACACACCTCTCCTGCGCCGACTCGGACCCGGAGTTCACCAGGGAGCAGCTCCGGCGCTTCGATCGGGTGCTTGGGGCCCATCCGTTCGGCGGCGTGCTCGTGCACGCCGCCAACTCCGCCGGCACCCTCTGGTATCCGCAGGCGCGCTACGATCGCGTCCGGCCCGGGGTGGCGCTCTACGGGCTGCACCCGCGCGGGGACGCGGGCGACCCCGCCGACGAGGGCCTGCGTCCGGCGCTGACCCTCAAGAGCTACGTGGCCGGGATCAGACGCCTCCGGGCCGGAGAGTGCGTCTCCTACGGGGCCACCTTCAGGGCGGAGCGTACGATGTGGGTTGCGACCGTGCCGGTCGGGTACGCCGACGGTTACCGGAGGGCGCTCTCGGGCAGGGGGGTGGCTCTGATCCGTGGCCGCAGGCGGCGTCTGCTCGGACGGGTGACGATGGACGCGTGCGTCTTCGAGGCCGATGGAGAGGTCGAGGTGGGCGACGAGGTGGTGCTCCTCGGCGAGCAGGGGGAGGAGAGGGTTGGGGCCGAAGAGCTCGGGAGGCTCGGCGGCACGATAAACTACGAGGTGACGACGGGGTTGAATCCCAGGCGGGTCGAGAGGAGATACGTTTCAGGTGTTTAGAGGCTTCTTCAGGGATCTAAGGTGGGGGCCGGCGTTCAGGCGGTCCCTGTGGTTCACCGCGCTGTGGGTGGTCCTGGTCTACGTTTTGAGCCGCGTCTTCCCGAAGTCCTTCAGCCTGCACGGTGCCGGCCAGATCCTCATCCTCGCCGTCTACGCCGTGCTCTTCTTCCTGTTGTACGCGGTGCTCTTCGCCTTCTCCGAGAGGCGGCGCAGGGAGCAGACGCGCAAGAGGAACAAGAAGGACCGGAAGGAGGGTGAGGAGGGTACGAACGGCTCGCTCAAGGGCCGGTTCAACCCCAACACCAGCCGCAGGAAGGCCCGGCGGCGGCGCTGAGGTGGTTCCCGTCCGGGAGGTCGTGGAGGTCCTCCGAGGGACTCTGGATCTGGAGTTGCTCATCCGGCTGGTGCCGGAGCTCGGTCTTGCCAGGGGGCTCACGCAGAGCCCCTACCACCACCTGGACACCCTGGGTCACGTTCTGGAGACGGTACGCTGCGTGCGGCGGGAGCTGGAGGATGGCAGCCTCGGGGCGCGGGTGCCTCCCGGTCGGGAGGAGGCGTTGCTCTTCGCCGCGCTCGTGCATGATGTCGCCAAGCCCCTGACCCGCGGTGAGGTGGAGGGGAGGGTCGTCTTCGTCGCCCACGATACCCTGGGGGCCAGGATGGTCGAGAGGGTATGCCTCCGGCTCGGAACTCCGGCGATGCTCTCGGATCTCGCCCGGACGCTCACCCACCTGCACCTGAAGATAGGGTTCATGGAGAACCCGCGCACCGACTACCCGCCGGAGAGGATCGTCCGCGCCGCCGGGCCGTTCTGCGAGGAGCTGGCGGTGCTCTCGTGGGCCGACAGGCTCGCCGCGCGTGGACCACGTCTCCGGAAGGAGCACATAGAGCGCCACCGCAGGCTGTGCGCCCGGTTCATCGAGGTGGGCCGTACCCTCGGGCCCTGCCGCGAGCCCGACTACGAGGGGCTCTCCTCGAAGCTCGCCCATCCTCCGGGGGCCGTGGTCGGTGCCGCCGCGAGCAGGCTTCGCATCCTCCGGGCCGGGGGGATGGAGGAGGAAGAGGCCTTCGGACGCGTATGGTCGGCCGCCGGGGTGCTTCACAAAGAGGATCGGTGAAGATATCATCGGGGTGTGGTTCGTCGTGCAGGAGAGCGAAACGAGGAAGCGGGGTCGGAGATGGGTATAGAGCGTTCGAGTAGGGATCGTTGGATCTTCGGGGTTTGTGGCGGCATCGCCCACAGGTTCGGATGGAACTCGCTCGTCGTGAGGCTCGCGACGGTCCTGCTCGCGATCTTCATCCCGGGGTTCAGCGTCATCCCGGTCGCCATCGTCTACGTGATCCTCGGCTATCTGCTTCCGGAGAGCACCGAGTACTAGCCCGGGCTCAGATGGATTTCGCCGAGGCGCAGAAGGAGGCACTGGGCTGTACCAGGTGTGCGCTCTCCCACTCGCGCACCCGGGTCGTCTTCGGTGAGGGGCCGCTCAACGCCGAGCTCTTCATTGTCGGGGAGGCCCCGGGGTTCAACGAGGATGGCGAGGGCAGTCCCTTCCAGGGTGCCTCCGGGATGCTACTCGATCGGTTGCTCGCCTCGGTCGGGATGAGGCGGGATCAGGTATACCTCACCACGCTGGTCAAGTGCCGGCCGCCCGGTACCCCTCCCCGCTCCCCGCGCCCCTCGGAGGTCAGCAGCTGCCGGCCCTATCTGATGGTCCAGATCGCGGCCGTCGACCCCCGGGTGATCGTCGCTCTGGGCGAGCTGGCCACCAGGGTCCTGACCGGGCGCAAGGATCCTCTCTCGCGCATCCGCGGCCGGGCCGTGCCGCTCGACGGGAGATACGTCTTCCCGACGCTCTCGCTGCGCAAGGCGCTCTACACCCCGGCCGACCGCGCTCTTCTCATCTCCGACTTCGGGCGTCTGCCGGAGCTGCTCGCCGCCGAGCGCCCGGCCACCTACGAGACCCTGAACGTCCCGCACCAGCCGGATGACGGCAGGGAGCCCGTGCAACCGGGCCTGTGGTGACAGACGAGGTCCGCCTTTCGATGGAGTGGGAGAAGCTCGATGAGGGGGAGTTGAAGAGGCTGGCGGCCAGGGTCGCCGCGCTGCTCGAACCCGGGGACGTCGTGGTGCTCTCCGGGGAGGTCGGCTCGGGCAAGACCACCTTCGTGCGCGCCGCCATGCACGCCCTCGGCGTACGCGAGCGGGTGACGAGCCCGACCTACCAGCTCGCCCGCAGCTACGAGGGTGAGATGGCGGGATCCAGTGTGACCCTCAACCACCTCGACCTCTACCGGCTGGAGGAGATAGGGAGCGCGGACGTGCTGGAGCTCGAGGACTACCTGGAGCCTGGGGCGATAACGTTCATCGAGTGGGCGGACCCCGCGCTCGGCTCGCTCGAGGCCCCCTCTCTCGTCGAGCTCTCACACCAGGGAGAGGGGCTGCGGGGCGTACGGATCACGGGCCCGCTGGAGGAGCGGCTCGGAGGATGCTGACGCTCGCTCTGGACGCCTCGACGGCGGAGGTGAGCGTGGCGCTCGCCCGTCTCGAGGGACACGACAGGGAGGTTCTGGCCGAGGTCTCCTGCTCGGCGCGGGGGGCTTCGGAGACACTTCTCCCCTCGGTGCACGAGGTGCTCGAGCTGGCGGGAGAGGATCTCGGGGATGTGGGGAGGATCGTGGTTGGTGTGGGGCCGGGGACTTTCACCGGCATCCGCATCGCGGTGGCCACCGCCCGAGCTCTCGCGGGGACGCTCGGGGCCGAGATCTGCGCGTCATCCACCCTGGATGCTCTCGCCCACCCGGCGCTCTCCTCGGGCCGGGAGAGGGTGGTGGCGGTGATCGACGCCCGGCGCCGCCAGGTCTTCGCCGAGCTCTTCGCGGCCGGCAGGGAGAGCACGGGCGTGCTCTGCGTGAGACCGGGCGAGCTCTCACGGCATCTGCCGCGTGAGGGCGATCTTCTCCTCGTGGGAGACGGGGCCGTGCGCTACCGGGAGGAGCTCTCCTCGCTCGGGCACATACCCGAAGATTCCTCTCCCCTGAACAGGGTCTCTGCCGCGGGGCACCTCGGGGCCGGCGATCTCGAACCGGTCCCTCCGGAGAAAGTTGTGCCGCTCTACGTGCGCGAGCCGGACGCCGAGGTGCGCAGGGAGCGGAACCCCTGGAGCCGGCCTTGAGCGACCACAGGATAAGGCGGATGACGCGGGACGATCTTCCGGAGGCGGTGGAGGTCGACGCGGAGTGTCTTTCGCGCCCCTGGAGCGCCGCCGTCTGGCGGGAAGAGCTGGAGAGCCCCTTCGGGCTCTACCTGGCGCTGGAAGAGGAAGGGCGCATCGTTGCCCAGATCGGGGTCAAGCGCACCTCGGAGGAGCTGCACGTGACCACGCTCGCCGTGCGCCCGGAGTGCCGGCGCAGAGGTTACGCCCGGGCTCTGGTCCGGGCGGCGATGGATGCCTTCCCCGAAGTCCGCAGGGTCCACCTCGAGGTGCGTCCCAGCAACTCCCCGGCCCGTTCACTCTACCGCTCGCTCGGCTTCAGGGAGGTCGGGCGGCGGCCCCGCTACTACGGGGACGAGGATGCCATGCTCATGACCCTCGACCTTTCTTCTTAGCCCGTTGCTCACGCTCCCGACGCCGCTCCTCCCGACGGCGCTCGAGATCCTCTCTACCCTCGAAGGGCCTGAGCAGGTAGACGGCCGGGGCGAGGCAGACCAGAAACCCGGCGAAGATGAAGGCCGCGACGCGCAGGTCCCCCGGGCCGCGGGCCAGGTAGAGGGCGAGCTCGAGCAGCAGCACGAGCGCGATGAAGGCGAACATGAGCGAGAATGCTCTCATGGGAGGAGTATATCCTCGCGTGCCGGAGATAAAATAACCCCTCGAGCGTGATACTGGCGATAGAGACATCCTGCGACGACACCTGCGCGGCCGTGGTGGAGGACGACGGGCACAGGGCCCTCTCGAACGTCGTCCACACTCAGACCGAGCACGCCCGCTACGGCGGGGTCGTGCCGGAGGTCGCCTCGAGGGCCCACCTAGAACGCATCGACGGCGTGGTGGAGAAGGCGCTCGCCGATGCGGGGGCGACCCTCGAAGAGTTGACCGCCGTCGCGGTTACGGTGCGTCCGGGGCTCATCGGGGCGCTCCTCGTCGGGCTGGCCTCCGCCAAGAGCGTGGCCTATGCCCGCAGGCTGCCTCTCATCCCGGTGAACCACCTCGAGGGGCACGTCGCCGCGGCGTACCTGGAGGACCCGGCGCTCGAGCCGCCGTTCGTCGCGCTCGTCGCCTCCGGAGGGCACACCGCGCTCTACTCGGTCGGGAGCGACCGGAGCATGTCGCTGCTCGGCGAGACGCTGGACGACGCCGCCGGGGAGGCCCTCGACAAGGGGGCGAGGATGCTCGGGCTGGGGTTCCCCGGAGGCCCCGCGCTCTCGCGGGCGGCCGAGGGGGGTGACCCGGGACGCTACGAGTTTCCGGTGGCCCTCAAGGGTAAAGACGATCTCGACTTCAGCTTCTCCGGCCTCAAGACGAGCCTGCTCTACACGCTGCAGCGCCTGGGGGAGGAGAGGGTAGAAGAGGAGCTGCCCCACCTGGCGGCGAGCTACGAGGCGGCGGTGGTGGAGGCTCTCTCCCGGAAGCTGCTGCGGGCCGCGGAGATGACGGATTCCCGCTCCCTCGTGGTCGCGGGGGGCGTCGCGGCGAACGCCCGGCTGCGCGGTCGTCTCAGGACCGAGTGCGAGAAGAGGGACATCGGGATCGTCATCCCGGCCCCGGCGCTCTGTACGGACAACGCCGCCATGATCGGGGCCGCCGCGCCCCACTCCCGGAAGATACCCTTCCCCGGTTACCTCGGCCTCAACGCCCGCAGCATCTGAGGCCGCGGGCGTTGCGAGGGGGTTCTTCCCTGCTCTATACTGCTGGCCGGTGGCCAGCGCGGCTGCCTTTTGCGCGTTCCCTTCTTTGCGGAGCGGGGAGGGGGAACGGGCGGTTGGTACGGAGATCCGAACAGAGGGAGGGGGATGCAGGCGGCTTTGTGGCAGATCGAGTACCTGCCGGTCCACGCTCAAGAAGGAGAATGCAACACATGAGGGGTAGATGCTTCCCGAGGCGGGTTTTCGCCTGCCTCATGCTAGCGTTTCTGGCGGCCGTGTTGTCCGTCGGCGTCGTCGGGAGCAGGGACGCCGCAGCACGCAGGCTGGTCAACGAGCCGTGGAGGTATCAGGCGCATCCACCGAAGAGGTACGCTTTCGCGGCGAACGCCCGGGCTTTCCCGTACACCCCGTCCGAGTGTGTGGCCCGCTACGGGGTGGCCTGCTACTCACCGCAGCAGATCAGACGGGCGTACGACATCCCGTCCTCGCTCGAAGGCGAGGGGCAGTCGATCGTCATCTTCGACGCGTATGGGAGTCCCTCCGTAAGACGGGATCTCGAGACCTTCAGCGAGACTTTCGGTCTCCCCAAGCCCGATCTGCACATCTACTATCCGCAGGGCAGGCCGAAGTTCGACCCCAGAAACTCCAACCAGCAGGGGTGGGCGCAGGAGATAGCGCTCGACACCCAGTGGGCGCACGCCATAGCGCCGAAGGCCAGGATCAACCTGGTGATAGCCCGCGACAACTCGGATCTGGCGTTCAACTACGCCCAGACCTGGGCGCTGGGGCGTGGTCTGGGACACGTCTGGTCGCAGAGCTACGGTACGCCGGAGGCCGCGATCAAGAGCGTGGAGAGCAACGTCCAGCTCAGGCTCTCGCACAACGGTTACGTGAACGCCCGGGCGCAGCGCATAAGCGTCTTCGCCTCCGCGGGTGATTCGGGGGCGGGCAACGGTTTCAGAAGACCCAACGCGCTCTACCCGGCCTCCGACCCGTTGGTGACGGCCGTCGGCGGGACCAACCTGTTCGCGAGCGACCGCGGGGTTTACCGGCGGGAGACGGTCTGGAACGACTCGAACCCGGCGCTGTGCCCGTTCGGGTGCACCCAGGGGATCTTCGGAGCTACCGGTGGTGCCCCGAGCCGGGTGTTCAAGAAACCTGCCTACCAGAGAGGATTCCAGCCCACGCGTCATCGCACGACCTCGGACGTGAGCTACGACGCCTCCGTGTACACCAGCGTGCTGGTGTACCTGAGCATCCCCGGCATCCCCGAAGGCTTCTACTTCTTCGGCGGCACCAGCTCCGGGGCTCCGCAGTGGGCTGGTATCGGGGCGCTCGCGAACCAGGCCGCCGGAAGGCCGCTCGGGTTTTTGAACCCCAGGCTCTACGCCCTCGCGAAGAACGGAGCCGCCTACCGGGCGAGCTTCCACGACGTGACCCGCGGCGGCAACGTCTTCTACGGCGGCGGTTACCGGGCGAAGAAGGGCTACGACCTGCCGACCGGCCTCGGTACGCCGAAGGTCTCCGCCCTGATCCGCAACCTCTCACACCAGGGCGCCCGGCGCTAGGATGCCGGCAGAGAGAGAGGGGGGGCAGGGGCCCCTCGCCCCCCTCTCACCCGGTCCTGCCCAGCGCCTTCTCCCGCTCCTCTCCCCGCAGGATCACGCTTCGCGCGCACTCCACACAGGTGGCGTGCACGCTCTCCGGATGATCCCTCGTGTACAGGAAGACGGCAACCTTCCTGGGTACCACATAGATTATGTGCTCCGTCTCCCTCGAGCAGCGCTCGCAGGAACGCCGTTCCCTGCCTATCTCCTTCGGCAGCCGGCTGAGGCTCGGGATGCGCTCCGGACGGAAGATGCTCGCGTTGTTCATGGTTTGAATTCCAACCTTCTGCGGAATATACTTCGGGCGTCGGCACTCTACCGGGTAGAGTGCCAAAACATGTAGGCTCCGGAACGTGAGTTTATCAGAGGAGGTATCTGGAGTGGCGCACAAAGAGCTAAAGTTCGACACCGAGGCGAGGAGGGCGCTCGAGGCCGGGGTGAACAAGCTGGCCGACGCGGTCAGGGTGACGCTCGGTCCGAAGGGGCAGTACGTAGTTCTGGACAAGAAGTTCGGCTCGCCGACGATCACCAACGACGGTGTAACGATTGCGCGCGAGATCGAGCTCGAGGACATCTTCGAGAACCAGGCGGCCCAGCTGGTCAAGGAGGTCGCGACCAAGACCAACGACGTCGCCGGTGACGGGACGACCACGGCGACGGTTCTGGCGCAGGTCATCGTGCGCGAGGGCCTGAAGAACGTGGCGGCGGGTGCGAACCCGGTGATCCTCCGGAGCGGGATCGAGAAGGCCGTCGACGCTGCGGTGGAGGCGATAAAGGAGCAGGCCGTGGAGATCTCGGGCAAGGACGAGATCTCGCGTGTCGGCGCGATCTCCGCGCGCAGCGAGGAAGTCGGCAACGTCATCGCCGAGGCGATCGACAAGGTCGGCAAGGACGGGGTGGTCAACGTCGAGGAGGGGCAGACCCTCGGGATGGAGCTGGAGTTCACCGAGGGGATGCAGTTTGACAAGGGCTACCTCTCGCCGTACTTCGTCACCGACCAGGACCGGATGGAGGCGGTTCTGGACGACCCCTACATCCTGATCGCCAACCAGAAGATCAGCAACGTGCAGGATCTCTTGCCGATCCTCAACCAGGTGATGCAGGCGAGCAAGCCGCTTTTGATCATCGCCGAGGACGTCGAGGGTGAGGCGCTCGCGACCCTGATCGTCAACAAGCTGCGCGGGACGTTCAACGCGGCTGCGGTCAAGGCCCCGGGCTTCGGCGACAGGCGCAAGAGGATGCTGGAGGACATCGCGATCCTCACCGGCGGCGAGGTCATCACCGAGGAGCTGGGGCTCAAGCTGGAGAACACCCAGCTCAGCCAGCTCGGCCGTGCCCGCAGGGTCGTCATCACCAAGGACGACACCACCATCGTCGACGGCGCGGGTGACCCCGAGCAGATCAAGGGCCGCATCAACCAGATAAAGAGCGAGATCGAGACGACCGACTCCGACTTCGACCGCGAGAAGCTGCAGGAGCGGCTGGCCAAGCTGGCCGGCGGCGTGGCGGTCATCAAGGTCGGTGCGGCGACCGAGACCGAGCTCAAGGAGAAGAAGCACCGGGTCGAGGACGCGCTCTCGGCTACCCGGGCTGCTCTTGAGGAGGGCATCGTCCCCGGCGGCGGGGTGGCGCTCCTGAAGGCTCAGGAGAAGGTCGCGAAGCTCCTCGATGAGCTCGAGGGTGACGAGCGGACCGGCGCGAGGATCGTCTACCGGGCGCTCGAGGAGCCCATCCGTCAGATCGCGGAGAACGCCGGCGCCGACGGCTCGATCGTGGTGGACAAGGTGCGTGCCCAGAGCGACTCCATCGGGTTCAACGCCCTCACCGGCGAGTACGAGGACCTGGTGAAGGCCGGGATCATCGACCCTGCCATGGTCACCCGCTCGGCGCTGCAGAACGCAGCCTCCATCGGTAGCCTCATCGTCACCACCGACGTGGTCGTCGCCGAGCCCGAGGAGGAGCAGCAGCCCGCCATGCCCGGCGGCGGGATGATGTAAGACCCGCTGCTTAGAACTTACCCTCTGCAGGGCGGCCCCGTTCGGGGCCGCCCTCTTTGTTTGTGCTTCTCTTGACATTCTCAGGTCGGGCTTTTATCATTGATATTGGTCATACCTTTGGGTGAAGGAGGGAGAGGTGAGCGCCTTCTCGGGCAGTTCTCCGGCAAGCTCGGCGGGCGTTTCGAGGGGTGGGAACGACCTCCCGTACCGCAGGGTGCTCGTGGCGTTGGATGGGTGTGAGCTGACCCACGGGGTTCTGGAGCGGGGGGACGAGCTCGCGGAGCTGCTGGGGGCGGAGGTTCACGTGGTGTGCGTGCAGGAACCGCCGCCGGCTCTGCAGACGCAGATCCTGGGCGAGACCCCGCGCGAGGTCTTCGAGGAGCACCTGGAGGAGGTCCGGTCGCGGATCCGCGAGGCTCTGGAGGGGTGCGGGGTGCACGTGGAGAGCCTGGAAGTCTGCGGTGGGAGCCCGGCCGGCGTCATATTGCACCTCCTCGAGGAAGGGGGGTTCGATCTCGTAGTCCTGGGCCGCCACGGCAGGGGGATCAGACACCGTTTCCGCCCCGGCTCCACGACCCACAGGGTACTCGCCTGCGCTCCCTGTCCGGTCCTGGTTCTGCCCTGCATGGATGAGAAGACGATCGGGATGGACCGGAAGGAGGGCGTCGGAGAGAGGGTGTGAACCCGGGATCCGAGAAACGGGGTGATCAGCGGTGAACCTTTATCTCATCGATGGTGCGAGGTTGCGTAGACTGCGCGAGGAGAGGGGGCTCTCGCGTGAGGATCTCTCCCGCGCCACCGGCCCTTACAACCCGGACGGCGTCCGGCTCATAGAGGAACTCGAACGCCAGCCCAGGGTGCACGTCCTCGAAACCATAGGCCGCAGGATTGCCGCGGCGCTCGGCGTTGGGCTCTCTGAGCTCACCGCCTACCCCGACCCACCCGAGGATGTCCTCCTCGCAGAGGAGCCCACCGGTGCGACCCTGTTCTCACCCGACTCCCTGCTCCGCCCCCCTCGGAACTAAACCCCCAAAAGATGTTGACCTCGACCGGAAACGATGATAACATTCGCTCCGAAATTTGGTCATACCAAATGGTATTGCCAAAAAGGGAAGGAGAGAGGATGACTGAGGTGGCTGGAAGGGAACCCGGTGCTGCCGCGGAGGCTGTGGAGGGGAGGGCTTCGACGGAGGTACTCGAGGAAGCCAAGAGCGTGGAGTTCACGTATCGCGGGATCTTCCAGAAGACGCTCGCGGCGAACTTGTGCAAGCACGTGGTGATGGCCAACCGCAGGCGTGAGTGGCTGGGGTCCACGATCCAGCGTTACAGCGACTCTCCGGAGCGCAATGGGGTTCCGGCGAAGCAGTTCGCGGTGATCGCGCCGGACGAGGAGCGGTTGCAGGAGCATCTGGCGAAGTACGAGCCGGGTGAGCTCGACGTGATCACGGTGCTCGACGACACGCTGTGCGACGGGGTGGAGTCGTGGGCGTTCTACGGGCGGCAGCCGATAAACCTGCGGCTGCGGCGCGGGGGGACGCTGCTCGTCGTATCGCATCGGTCGGCGGAGGAGTTGCTCCGGGTGATCCCGCGCAAGCCCTGGCCCTGGACGCTGGCGATCCTGCCGGGCACGCCCAGCATGGGCGGGCTCTGGGTCTACCGGGACGACGGGACGGACATGCGGGTGCTCGGGGCTATAGCGAAGGTGAGGCCGGACATCTTCGAGCTCGAGGCCGTCGAGGAGGTGGTCGAGGAGGACGAGAAGCTCGGGGATGAGCATCTGGAGGCTCTGCGCAGCGGTTACGAGGAGGTGAGGGTCTACGAGGTCGCTGCGGGAGAAGGCAAGGAGGACGACTACGAGCCGGTGAGGCTGCCCGGCTACCGCGAGATGCGCGAGGCGATAATCGTCGAGGCGCGCAAGCCCGGCGAGCGCAACCCCGACTACAAGACCTCTTCGGACAGGACCATGCGTCCGCTGGTCGATTTCGACGCGTGCATCAAGTGCCGGCAGTGCTGGCTCGATTGTCCGGATGAGGCGTTCGACGTGACCGAGGAGGGATATTTCCCGGTCAACTACGACTACTGCACCGGGTGCGGGCTGTGCTCGCAGGTCTGTCCTGTGGAGGACTGCATCGTGATGGTCAACGACCTGGAGTTCATCGAGGAGGGCAATCGGGACGTCTTCCCGAGGTGGAAGGAGGATCCGGAGGGCTACCGCGAGTGGAGGGAGGAGAAGATAGCCAGGGGGAGGGTCAGGCACAGCGGTTACTTCAACACCGACGTTTGGGCTCCGGTGGACGGCGGAACTGCGGAGCGTTAGCGAGAGAGGAGGAGAGAGGATGACCGTTGCGCGGCCCAGGGGGCGGCAGATCGAGAAGCTGACCACGGGGACTCAGGCGGTGGCGCAGGCCGTCAAGCTGGCCGACGTGGACGTGACCGCGGCCTACCCGATACGGCCCTACGACGGCGTGATGCAGGCGGTGGCCAAGCTCATCGCCGACGGCGAGCTCGAGTGCGAGTACATCGTGGCCGAGGGGGAGCACTCGCAGTTCGAGATCTGCAAGCACGCCTCCGCCGTCGGCAGCCGGGTGTTCGTGGGGTCTTCCGGGGTCGGATGGATGTACGCGATGGAGTCACTCGCGGTCACCCCGTCGCTCCGGCTCCCGGTGGTGGCGATGATCGGCAACCGGGCGCTCGACGACCCCGGGGCGTTCGGGGTCGAGCACAACGACGCGATGGTCGTGCGGGACCTGGGGTGGCTGCTTTTCTGGGTCGAGGATGCGCAGGAGTGCTTCGACGCGACGCTCATGGCCTATCGGGTCGGGGAGGACAGGAGGGTCTCGTTCCCGGTCGGGATCTGCGTCGACGGGGCGTTCATCACCCACTCCCAGACCCTGATCAAGATCCCCGACCAGGAGACCGTCAACGAGTTTCTGCCGCCCTACGACCTGGGGGACCGGCTGCTGCACCCGGACAACCCGATCACGATAGCCCCGCAGGCCAACGAGGACTGGGTCATGGAGATCCGCAAACAGACCGACGAGGCCGCGAGGAGGGTGAAGGGTGTGATCCGGGAGGCGCACGACGACTTCAGGCGGCTCTTCGGGCGGGGTGGGGACAACCCGTTCTTCGAGGAGTACATGACCGAGGATGCGGAGTACGTGCTCCTCGGGATGGGATCCCTGGGCCTTCCGGCCAAGGTCATGGTGCGCAGGCTGCGCGGGCGCGGCGAGAAGGTCGGCTTCATCCGGCTGAAGTGGTTCAGGCCCTTCCCCGACGAGGAGCTCGCCGAGTCGCTCGGCCGTTTCCGGGCGGTGGGCGTCATAGACCGCGACTACTCCTACGGCTCCCCGCAGCAGGGCGGGGTGCTCTTCACCGATCTGCGGGCCGCGCTCTACGACGCCGAGAGGAGACCCCGGCTGGTCAACTTCATCGGTGGTCTGGGCGGGCGTGAGCTCACCCCCGAGATGATGGACGAGATGGCCGAGATCACCCGACGCGCCGCGCGGGGAGAGGATGTCCCCACCGTAAGCTGGATCGGGGTACGCGAGTAGAGGCAACACAGGAAGGAGGTCTTCCCTTGACCGTGGAGGCACCGGGACGGGTTCTCAAGCTCGACCCGATAAGGTCGATAAAGAAAGCACCGGTGGAGGAGTACTTCGAGTCCGGGCACAGGACGTGCCAGGGGTGTCTCTCCTCGCTGCCGATGCGGCTGATGGCCAAGGCGGCCGGCCCGCGCACGATCGTGCTCGGCTCGACCGGATGCATGTACGTGGCCAACACCACCTACATGACCACCCCCTGGGTCGTGCCCTGGATGCACACCCAGCTCGGGGCCGCCGGCTCCGCGGCGGTCGGGACCGCGGCCGGGCTCAAGGCGCTGATGCGCAAGGGCAAGATCAAGGACGAGCCCATAAACGTGATCGCGTTCTGCGGCGACGGCGGCGGGGCCGACATGGGGCTCTCGGCCATAAGCGCCGCGCTCACCGACATCGAGTACAACCTCCTGATCTTCCTCTACGACAACGAGTCCTACGCCAACACCGACATCCAGACCTCGGGGCAGACGCCTTGGGGGGCGGTGACCACCTTCAGCCCGCCCGGAAAGAAGCACCGCATCATGCAGCGTCGGTGGAAGAAGAACGTCCCCGGCATGCTCGCCGCCGGGCACCCCGACACCAGGTACATAGCCTCCGGGACCCCGGCGATGCCGGTCGACATGATGGACAAGGTGCGGGCGGCCCTGCGCGCGGGGGGGCCGACCTACATCCACGTGCTCGACCCGTGCCCTAAGGGCTGGCACTACGACCCCGAGCACTCCGTCGAGCTCGGCAAGCTCGCGCTCGAGACCGGCATCTACCCGCTCTACGAGATCAAGGACGGGGTGCTGGAGTTCACCGGGATAACCAAACAGATCGCCACGGGCCGGCGGCGCCGCAAGCCGGTGCGCGAGTACCTGGAGAAGCAGGGGCGCTTCGCCCACTTCAAGAACCAGGACTACGCCTACTTCCAGAAGAAGGTCGACGAGATGTGGGAGCAGTGGATCATCCCGTGCGTCGTCGCCTTCAGCTACGGCGGGCCCATAAACATAACCAGCGCTGAGCCGAAGGTGAGAAACAAAAACGTCGAGCGGGTGAACGCCTCGTGGACCGGGGAGCCGGGACACGCCCACGAGGAGTATGAGGGCGTCCCCGACGCCCCGAGCGAGCCCTGGCGTGACGACAACCGGCTAGACGAATACCCGAACGCCCTGCCGTCCACCGGGCACTAGGGTGGAGAGATTCTACGGGAGAGGAGGTGATGTCTGGGTAGCGGGGTTGGTAACCGGGAGCGGTGAAAAAACCACGGGGAGGGTGGAGGCTCTCCCCGTCGAGGCAAAGGAGGAGTGAGAAGCGATGCCGGCTGACAGCGACGAGGGCGCTTCTGCCGCCAACTACAGGGAGGGGCGGCTTCACAGCCAGGCTCATCGCGTGGAGGGGACACCCGAGGCGCCAGCGGGGGAGGTGCGAGGAACAGAGGAAAGGTACTGGGACCCCGGACGCGGAGAGCCGATGCCGATCCGGAGGCTCCCGGAGGCACCGGTGGCGTTGCACCTCCTCGGACCGGCGATGGTCCTGGTGGCGCTCGGTGTAGGGCTCGGCGAGACCTTCATGTGGCCACGGCTGGTTTTGATCTTCGGGCCGCAGATCCGGTGGCTGTTTTTGATCGGGGTTTCGCTGCAGGCCGTGGTGATGCTCGAGATGGCCCGGTACGCGATGGCGACTGGCGAGAGTATCTTCTTCGGGGCGGCGCGGATAGCCAAGCCGTTCATGTGGTTCTTCTTCGCGGTGGCGATCCTGGTGTACATCTGGCCGGGGCACGTCTCGCTGGGCGCCCAGGCCTTCGAGTACATGACCGGGATAGGATGGCTCGGCACGGCCATAGTGGGGATAATCATCATGGGGGTCATCTACACGGTGGCCAAATACGTCTACAGCATCCTCGAGGCCGTGCTCTCCGTCCTGATCGGGCTTCTGGTGATAGGTTCGGTTATAGTCGCCGGGATCGTGGGGACCTGGCACCAGCTGTGGGCCACGCTCTACGGGCTGGTCTCCTTCGGGTACATGCCCAAGGCGGCGATGAGCGCGGCGTGGTTCCCGGTGATAGTCGGCTCCATAGCGTTCGCCGGTCCTTCGGGCATGCAGCAGATGTGGTACACGCTCTGGCTGCGCGACAAGGGCGCGGGTATGGGGGCGCACATCCCCAGGATCAAGGGCCTCATCCACCTGGACGAGGAAGAGGAGACCATGCCCTCGCGGGGGTTCATGTTCGACACCGAGGATCGGGACGAGATGCGCAAGTGGCGCAACTGGAGGCGGTGGGTGAGCTTCGACGCCATCCTGCTTTTCTGGGGCATAACGATGCTCGTGACCATCGTCTTCACGATCCTGGCTCAGGCCGCCGGGCAGATCAACCCCCACGTGATCGGCGTGATCAAGGGCGGTGACGAGACGGCGGCGATCTCGGCCATCGCGGCGGCGTACAAGAGCGCCGGCGGCACGGTGCTCAAGCTCGTCTACCTGGGCTTCATCGCGATCGTCGGCTGGAAGGGGACCTTCGGGATCTTCGACGCCTTCGCCCGCGGCCAGTCGGACATGACCTACTACTTCATCCCGGGAGCGCGCCGCTTCAGCATGAACAAGCTGTACTTCGGCTTCCTCTACGGGGTGATGGCCTTCGGCATACTGGTCCTGCTGTTCGGCCCCGCGGATGGCCCGGCCTCCGTGCTCGACATCCTGGCGTTCCTCTCGACGTTCGCGATGGGTGCCTACTGCATCCTGCTGCTGTTCACCAACAACCTGCTGCTTCCGAAGAGGATCCGCCCGAACATGATCGTCAACGTCGTCCTGGCGGCCGGGGCGATCTTCTACCTGGGCATGCTGTTCTACAGCCTGTTCCGTTTCGGGGTGGTGGTGGGTTGATCGCGATGCGTCTGCCGACGCGCAGGGCGTGGGAACTCGCCCTCCCCGGCATGGTGGTCGGACTGGTTACGGGACTCATGGTGGGGGGACTGGCCGTCTACGGCGGCCTGTCCCCCGCTCTCGTTGCCCTCGACACGCTCGGTCTCTGCGTGCCGCTGGTGCTGCTCGGCGCCCTCTACGACCGGCTCCTGGCGGCGGGACGGATACGCCTTGCCGGGGTCGCCCCCGCGATGCTGTTCTGGACGCTCGGCTTCCCGGCGGCCCGGCTGGTGCAGCAGCTCGTCCTCTGGGGGGGGACCGGCTTCGGCGGGGGAAGGGTCTTCCCGGACGGGTTCTTGCCCTTTCTCGGCTACCAGGCCCTGCTCGGTGCGGGCTACGGGATAGGCTTCCTGTGGATACACGAGATCCTGGCCTTGTGGTGGTGGCCGAGGATAGCGGAGCACAACCCCGTGGCCATGAGATACGTGCGGCAGCTTGTGGGAAGTGCTGCCGGATCTTCCGGGGACATCAGGCGGCATTCTAGAGGTCGAAGGCGAAACAAGACTTAAGGAAAGGTCTCCTTAGGGAGATCTTCCAGCAGCGCCCGGGAACCTCCACGATCGAGATATGCTGGATGAGCCGGCGTTTTGTGTCTTTCTGCACGGGACGCAGGGAAAAGGAGGGTGGTCTAGATAACGGCTTTCGTACCGCTTCTGGCTAGGCTTTTGGGCGTAATCTTCACCGCTGTTATGCTCTCCGGAGACAATGCGGTGGTGATCGCTCTGGCAGCGGGGAGGCTGAAAAGACGAGAACGCAAGAGAGCCATCTTTTTGGGGGCGGCCGGGGCTGTCTTCTTGCTGCTCGTGTTCGCCTCGGTTGTCACCCTGCTGCTGCAGATACCCTACTTCCGCGTCGCGGGGGGCTTTTTGCTCTTCTACATAGCCTGGAAACTCGTCCAGGGGGATGGGGAAGCCGAAAACCCGAAGGTCCAGGGCGGAGAGAGTATCTGGCAGGCCATAAGGATAATAGTGGTGGCCGACGTCTTGATGTCCCTCGACAACGTTCTGGCTCTGATCGGGGTCTCCGGAGGCAACCTCTGGCTGCTCGGGGTGGGGCTGGCCTCCACCGTGCCGGTGGTCTTCTGGGGGAGCCGGCTCCTCATCCGGGTGCTGGAGCGCTGGGGCTGGCTCGTCTACGCCGGGGCCGCGCTGCTCGGGTGGGTGGCGATCGGTATGATCTTCAGCGACGACTCTGTGCAGAGGTTCGCCGCCTCGGTGCGCGGCTTCGAGGACCCGATAGAGGCGGCGATCACCGCCGCCTTCGTGCTCTTCTGCTGGCTGTGGGCCAGAAGCAGGCGATATCCACTGCAGCGGGACGACGACCGTCGGGAGCCGTGATGGCTGGCCCGCGGGTTGCAGTAGAAGACCTCCTCGACGCCTCCGAGCTCCTCGCGGATTGGGGGGTGCTGGCCCGGCTGCCGGGCATACTCCTGGTCAACCTGATCCTCTCGGGAGACAACGCGGTGGTCATCGCTCTCGCAGCGCGAACCCTCAAGGCCCGGCAGCGGCGCCGGGCCATCGTGTACGGTTCCGCCGGCGCCGTAGGCCTGAGGATCCTGTTCGCCGGCTTCATCTCCCTGCTTCTCGAGCTCCCCTTCCTGCAGGCGGTGGGCGCGCTGCTTCTGCTCTGGATCGCCTGGAACCTCTCCGGCGACGACCCCGGTGTAAGCGAGGTGAGGGCCGGAAGCAGCGTTCTCGGGGCCGTGAAGATCATAATCCTCGCCGATGCGGTGATGTCCCTCGACAACGTTCTGGCCCTGATCGGGGTCTCCGGGGGCAACCTGTGGCTGCTCGGGGTCGGGGTGGCGATGACCGTGCCGCTCGTGGTCTGGGGCAGCTCCTTCCTTACCTCTCTGCTGGAGCGGTGGACCTGGCTGGTCTACGCCGGGACGGGCCTTCTGGTCTGGGTCGCCGCCGGGATGTTCCTGGACGACGGCGCGATCCGGGCCCTCGTCGATGTTCCCGCACGCCTCGAGGACGCCATCGGGCTGGCCGCCGCCGCGTTCTTCGTCGCCTCCAGCTGGTTCGCGCGACGCGGGAGGGGGAGTGCGTGATCTCCTCAGAAGACGATGACCACCCGGCCCCGCAGGCCACCGGCGTCCATCACGCGCTGGGCTTCGGCCGCCTCCTCCGGCGGGTACTCGCCGGCGACGCGCAGGCTCAGCCTGCCCTTCGAGGCGAGACGACGCAGCTCCTCCAGCCAGTCCGTCCGCTCGAGTACCCTGAAGACCATCACCGGCTCCACCCGGATCCCTCGCTCCGGCTGCTCCGGACGCCAGCCGCGAACCGTGATCATGCCTCCACTATCGCGGACGGCCCCAATCGCCCGCTCGTGCAGCAGCGCGGTGTCGAAGAGGCCGTCGGCCCCTTCGGGCGCCACCTCCCGTACCGCTGCGGCGAAGTCCTCCCCGCGCGGGACGACCACGTCCGCCCCGTATGATTTGACCAGATCTTCGTCTTCCGGCCTGGCGTCTGCGATGACCCGCAGGCCCGCCTCCTTTGCGAGCCCGATGACGTAGGAGGCGAGGAGCCCCGCCCCGCCCGTCACCGCGAGCGTCTGCCTGGGCTCGAGCGCGAGGGTCTCGAGCCCCAGCCTGGCCGTGAGCCCGTTCATCGGCAGGGTCGAGGCCTGCTGCAGCGTGGTACCCTCCGGGATCGGCACCACGGAGGCCGCCGGAACCACGATGAACTCCGCCTGCGCCCCACCCTCGGGTCTTCGCGGGTTGACCGCGGCCATCACCTCCTCCCCGACCTCGAGTCGCTCGACCCCCTCTCCTACCGCCTCGACCGTCCCGGCCGCGTCCATCCCCGGCGTCCAGGGCGGAGGGACATCTTCAACGCCCCTCTGCCGGAGCCCGATGTCCGTCGGGTTCACCGCCGCCGCCCGGACCGCGATCCGAACCTCTCCGGGGCCGGGATCGCGTACCTCCCGCCGTACGACCTCGAGTACCTCGGGACCACCGGGCGCCGTGATGCCCACGGCACGCGCCTCCTTCGTGCTCACAGAACCTCCTTCTCCCGATGAACCATGCCGGTCGCTTCCCGGTGCTTTCCTCCCATCCCACTCGGGGAAATTCATCACCGGAACCACACTTCTTCAAGCGTGCCAGATGACCTATCCCCAGGATCTATCGCGCTTCAAACTGTTATTTGTGAAGCAATTAACGGCAGTATGGTTGCACGCTGTTACAATCCAGTACTGGTAAGACCAATCAGGAGAAAAGGAGGTAAAGATGAACAAGACCGGTTCGCGCCTGGTTCGCTTTTTCGAGAGGTTCTCCCCGAGCGCGCAGATGTTCCGTGGCACGAGCCGTGGGCTCGGGAGGGGGCGGGGGGCGCGGCTCGCGGACGTTCCCGACGAGGAGAGCTCGGAGAAGGCGTACTACGAGCAGGAGTTCAGGGAGCTGGTCCGTCAGTTGAAGAAGGGGTAACCCCCTTTTTCTCTCGGGTGATCGCTGGCGGGGCGCCTTGCCCCGCCTTTTTCAACGTTTTATGGAGGCGATGACTGCCTCTGCCGTTTTGCGGGCGCGATCCGGGTCGCTCCAGGCGTCGAGGCGGCTGGAGACCTCCAGGCGCATCCAGGGGGAGGTCCACACCACCTGGTCTCCGACGGTGAGCCTTAGGGGTTCGTCGAGTTCGCAGGTGCCGAAGTCGCTACCCGGTGGGTATTCGAGTATGCGTTCCCCCGCGCACTCCTCGGCGACGAGCTCCGCGGCGGTTTTATCTGGGGAGATGTGGAAATCGAAGGAGTCGCGGGGCGCGGGCCAGTGGGTTATGACGATGCCGTCTTTCCCGAGGACGCTCACGACCCTCCTGTACCCCCGCAGGTGTTCCGGGAGGGGGTGTGGGAGGTCGAGCTCGTGGTCGTGGAGACGGCGGCGCAGTTCGGCGTAGAAGGTCTCGAAGTACTCGGTTATCCGGGAGCGGAGCTCTTCCAGGGTCTCGTCGTCCATCTCTCCGAGCGACACCCTGCGTCCCTCGAGCATGGCTCAGATCTCGTAGCCCAGGTCCTCTGGTCTCAGGTCCGGGTCCACCGGTGGTGGGGGAGAGGGGTGGGTGGTGAGGGTCTGGGCCTCGATGCCGAGGGCCTCCGCCAGGCTCTGCGTGACGCTGTCCTTCACCTCCGTGCGGGGGGTGGCCTCCAGCCCGACAACCACGCCGGGGTTCAGGCATATGGCGTCGGCCAGCTCCTCCCTGGAGAGGGAGGCCCTCTTTCGCGCCTCCTTCAGCAGTGCCCCGTCAACCTTCACCGCCGCACCTCCCGTGACGGATCTGATTCACGTTCGCTCCCCGGGGTCCAGTTTCGGCCTGAAGCTCCTCGCCACGTCCTCTATGTGGCGTGCCATCGCGCGCTGGGCCTCGTCCCGGTCGCGCCGCCTGACCGCCTCGAAGACCTCCCGGTTGCCCTGCAGGGAGTGCTTCGAGCGCTCGCCGTCGGAGAAGGGGCGTTCGTAGGCCTTCTCCAGCAGGTCGTTTATGATCTCGAGTATCTGCTCTATCACCGTGTTGTGGGTCGCCTGGGCCAGGAGGCTGTGGAACTCGGCGTCCTCGTCGGCCGTGGGCTCACCCTTCCGGACCTTCTCCTCCTGGCGGGCGAGGATCTCCTCGAGGGATCTCAGGTCTTCCTCTGTCGCCCGGTCGGCGGCCTTTCTCGCTATCTGCGGCTCGAAGAAGAGCCGGGCGTCCATCAGCTCCTCACGCAGTTGAGCCCTGCTGCGCAGTATCCGGGCTATCGGAGCGACCAGGTGTTCGGTGGTGATCTCGCGCACGAAGTTGCCGCCGCCGTGACGGCTCTCCACCAGCCCAGCGGCCTCCAGCTGCCGGATGGCCTCCCGGATCACCGCCCGCCCGACATCGAACTGCTCCGCGAGCTTCCGCTCCGGAGGGAGCGGCTGGCCCGGCTTCAGCTCCCCGCTCAGGATCGAGTCACGGATCCTGGCGGCTATCTCTATGTAGAGCTTGCGGCGCTTGGCGGGTGCGGTAGTCTGGTTCACCCCTTCGACATCTCCGCTCACGTCGGTAATATATCATGTGGCGGTAATGGAGCCCGGTGGCTGTTCTATACTGGTATATATAGTCTCCCTTGACCCTCCGCAGGTGTCGGGATAGCATGGCGGGGACTTGCGGTATCCAACGGAGAGAAGAGCAGGAGGCCCACGGAACTGCCCCGCCCGTGGGCTTTAGTGTATCCCCGAGCGAAAGGTTGTGCCGATGGACATTGAGATCGGGAAAGGAAAGACCGCGCGCAGGGCCTACGGGCTGGACGAGATCGCGATAGTACCCAGCCGCAGGACGCGCGACCCCGAGGACGTAGACATCTCCTGGACGCTCGGCGACCTGCGGCTCGATCTGCCGTGTCTCGCCGCCGCGCTAGACGCGGCGGTCGACCCGAAGACCGCCGGGATCATAGGTTCGCTCGGCGGGCTCGCCGTTTTGAACCTGGAGGGCATCCAGACCCGCTACGAGGATCCGGGCCCGGTCTTCGAGGAGATAGCGAGCCTCCCCGATACCAAGGCCACCCGCGTCATGCAGGAGCTCTACTCGGAGCCGATAAAGGAGGAGCTCATCTTCCGGCGGGTGCAGGAGATAAAGGAGCAGGGCGTGATCGCCGCGGCTTCGCTCACCCCGCAGCGGGTCGAGAAGTACCACCGGGCGGCGATCGAGGCCGGGCTCGACGTGCTCGTCATACAGGGCACGGTCGTCTCGGCCGAGCACGTCTCGAGCCGGGTCGAGCCGCTGAACCTGATGGAGTTCATCCCCTCGGTGGGTGTGCCCGTGATCGTCGGCGGGTGTGCGAGCTACTCGACCGCTTTGCACCTGATGCGTACCGGGGCCGTCGGCGTGCTCGTTGGCGTCGGGCCCGGGCGCATCTGCACCACCCGCGGCGTGCTCGGGGTGGGGGTGCCGCAGGCCACCGCGATAGCCGACGCCGCCTCGGCCCGGATGCGGCACTACCTGGAGACCGGCGAGTACGTCAACGTCATCGCCGACGGCGGGATGCGCACCGGCGGCGAGATCGCCAAGGCGATAGCCTGCGGGGCCGACGCGGTGATGCTCGGGAGCGCCTTCGCCAAGGCCGAGGAGGCGCCCGGGAGAGGCTATTCGTGGGGCATGGCGACCTTCCATCCCACCCTGCCGCGCGGCACCCGGATAAAGACCGAGACCGTCGGGACCCTCAAGGAGATACTGGTCGGGCCCGCCCACGAGAACGACGGCACCCTGAACCTCATGGGCGCTCTGAGGACCAGCATGGCCACCACCGGCTACCAGAACATCAAGGAGTTCCAGAAGGCCGAGGTGATGGTCGCTCCGTCGCTAGCCACCGAAGGCAAGCTCGAGCAGCGTACCCAGCGGGTCGGGATGGGGAGGTAGGGTCTTCCCTTGATCCTCGTCCTCGACTTCGGTGGTCAGTACGCCCAGCTCATCGCGCGCCGGGTGCGCGAGTGCCGGGTCTTCTCCGAGCTCGTCCCCTACGACACCTCGATCGAGGAGATAAAGCGCAAGGATCCGGAGGGCATAATCCTCTCCGGGGGGCCGAGCAGCGTCTACGAAGAGGGGGCCCCGCGGGTGGACCCGGCGCTCTTCGAGCTCGGTGTCCCGATACTCGGGATCTGCTACGGGATGCAGCTCATGGCGCTCGAGATGGGCGGGAAGGTGGGGGCCGTCCAGATCCGGGAGTACGGTCCCTCTGAGATCGAAGTGAGAGATCACCGGGTCCTCTTCGCCGACACCCCGGAGAGACAGCGGGTCTGGATGAGCCACGGGGACGCGGTCTTGAGCGCTCCGGAGGGCTTCGAGGTCACGGCCGGGACCTCCTCCACGCCCGTGGTCGCCTTCGAGGAGACCTCGAAGGGGCGTTACGGGGTGCAGTTCCACCCCGAGGTGCGGCACACCGAGTACGGGATGGAGATCCTCAAGAACTTCCTCTTCGAGGCGTGCGAGTGCCGGGCCGAGTGGACACCGGTCAACATCATCACCGAGGCCACGGAGAGGATAAGGGAGCAGGTCGGTGACGCGAGGGTCATAGCCGCCCTCTCCGGCGGGGTCGACTCGGCGACCGCGGCGATGCTCGTCTACCGGGCCATCGGCGACAACCTGACCTGCGTCTTCGTCGACCACGGGCTGTTGCGCGAGAACGAGGCCGAACAGGTCGTGGAGGCGTTCACGGAGAACTACGAGATACCTCTGATCCACGTGGACGCCACCCGGCGCTTTCTGGACAGGCTCGCCGGCGTCACCGACCCGGAGAAGAAGCGCAAGATCGTCGGCGAGGAGTTCATCCGCACCTTCGAGGAGGAGGCCCGGAGGATAGAGGACGCCCGGTTTCTGGTGCAGGGGACGCTCTACTCGGACGTGATCGAGAGCGGGACCCGCGACGCCGCCCGGATAAAGAGCCACCACAACGTAGGGGGGCTGCCGGAGGTGATGGACCTCAAGCTCGTCGAGCCTTTGCGCAACCTCTTCAAGGACGAGGTCCGGGTGATCGCCGAGGAGCTCGGGATGCCCGAGCGGCTGGTGTGGCGCCAGCCCTTCCCGGGACCGGGGCTCGCGATCCGGATAATAGGCGAGGTCACCGCCGAGAGGCTCGAGATCCTGCGCCGGGCCGACGCCGTTTTGCAGGATGAGATCCGCGCGGCCGGCTACTACCGCAAACTCTGGCAAAGCTTCGCTGTTCTGCCGGCGGTGCAGTCGGTCGGGGTGATGGGCGATGCCCGCACCTACGCCTACCCGATCGTGATCCGGGCCGTCACCTCCGACGATGCGATGACCGCCGACTGGGCCCGTCTGCCCTACGACCTCCTGGAGCGCATCTCGAACCGCATCATAAACGAAGTGGCCGGGGTGAACCGGGTGGCGCTCGACATAACCAGCAAGCCGCCCGGCACGATAGAGTGGGAGTGAGCGGGAATACCCCACTCGGTACAGACCCGGTGGAGGTCGTCCCCTACGACCCGCGCTGGCCGCGGATGTTCGAGGAGGAGCGGCAGCGGATACTGGGCGCGCTCGGCCCTCGCGCCCTGGAGGTGGTGCACATCGGCTCTACCGCCGTCACCTTCGCCCGCCGGTTCCGCCACGACCGGGCCGGGTACATTGACGGCAAGGAGGACTTCGTTCGAGCGGTCGAGATGCTTGCGCTGGAGGAGCAGGGGGCTTAAAGCCCAAAGCTTGAGCCATCAGGCCTTTAACAAGGCTTTAACGGGCGTTTTACGGTCGTGAAACCAATCCTGCCGGCTGCTCCCATATCATTTGGCCCGCATGGACCGGAAAAGTTCGAGGGCCCCGGGCGGGCCGATGCACGAAGGGAGGATCCGGGTTTTGAGACGCAGCGGGTGGACTACTGCGGTGGCGGTGGGAGTCGCCCTATCCCTGGCGGTCGCCGGGTGCGGCAACACCGTCGGGAGCAGCAGCGGCAGCTCCGGTGGTGGATCCGGGAAAGCCGGTGCTTCCGGTGGAGGGTCCGGGAAAGCCTCCGGCAGCGGTAACGTGCAGGCTGCGACGAGCCTGAGCGGGGCCGGATCGACCTTCGTCGGGCCCTACTTCAGCAAGGCCTTCAAGCAGCTCGCGCAGGACAAAGGGATACAGGTCAACTATCAGCTCGTCGGTTCCGGGGCAGGGATACAGGCCCTCATCAACAAGACCGTCGACTTCGCTGACTCCGACGCCCCGATGACCGACCAGGAGATGAAGCAGGCCGGTGGCAACCCGCAGCACATCGCCGTCGTCGGCGGCGGCGTCACCCTGGCGTACAACGTCAAGGGGGTGAAGGGAGGGCTCAAGCTCGACGGACCGACGATAGCGAACATCTTCCTCGGCAAGATCAAGAAGTGGAACGACCCGGCGATAAAGAAGCTCAACCCCGGCGTCAACCTCCCGAACGAGAACATAGTCGTCGTGCACCGTTCTGATTCCTCGGGGACCTCGGCCATCTTCACCACCTACCTCTCGTCGGTGAGCCCGGAGTGGAAGAGCAAGGTGGGAGCCAGCACCACCCCGAACTGGCCGACTGGGGTGGGAGCAAAGGGCAACGACGGTGTCGCCGGGCAGATCACCCGCACCCAGGGGGCCATAGGATACGTCGAGCTCGCCTACGCCCTCACCAACAAGATCACCTACGCCTCGGTCAAGAACGCCTCCGGCAATTTCGTCAAGCCCAGCCTCGATAGCGCGAAGGCGGCGATCGCGGGGGCGAAGATCCCGTCCGACCTGCGGGTGATCATCTCCGGGACCAACCCTCAGGGCAAGAACGCCTACCCGATAGTCGGGCTCACCTGGATGCTCGTCAGGCAGCAGGAGCAGAACCTCGCCAAGTGCAAGGCGATCGCCGAGACCGCCTGGTACGTCACCCACCAGGGTCAGAAGCTCGCCCCGAGCCTGCAGTACGTCCAGATCCCGCCCAAGGTCCAGAAGATAGACGAGCAGAAGATAAAGAGCATGGAGGCCGGCGGGAAGAAGTGCTACACCGGATGAGAGCGTATCCTCCGGGAGGATGGGGAGCCGATCGTCGGCTCCCCGTTTCTCGCGTCTTCTGGGGAGACGTCACATGATGGGTTACATGGGTAGACGGTTCAAGAGGGAGAACGCGGGAGATCTTCTCTTCCGCGTCCTCGCGCTACTGTTCGGGCTCTCGATACTCGCGATCACCTTCGGGATAATCTTCGAGCTGTGGATCAACACCTCCCTCTCGCGGGAGAAGTTCGGGCTGGGCTTCCTGTGGAGCACCGACTTCAACATCAACAAGGGAGAGATCGGCGCGCTCACGGTCATCTACGGGACCGTGGTGACCGCGGTCATCGCGATAATCCTCTCCGGGCTCGTCGGGATCGGCATAGCCGCCTTTCTCGTCGAGATAGCGCCGAGGAGGGTGAACCGCGTCGTGGGGTTCCTGGTCGAGCTTCTGGCGGCCATCCCATCGATAGTCTACGGGTTCTGGGGCATCTTCGCGCTCGCCCCGTGGCTCGGGGAGCACGTGGTGCCCGCCATAAAATCCGCTCTGGGTTGGCTGCCCATCTTCGCCGGCCCCTACGTGAACGCCAGCGTGTTCACGGCCTCGATAGTGCTGGCGATAATGATCCTCCCGACGGTGGCGGCGATCTCGCGCGACGTGATAGAAGCCGTACCGGATTCCCAGCGCGAGGGCATGCTCGCTCTGGGGGCGACCCGCTGGGAGATGTTCAGCCGGGCGGTCCTGCCGTATGCCAAGAACGGGGTGCTCGGTGCCCTGATCCTGGGGATGGGCCGGGCCGCGGGGGAGACGATGGCGGTCACGCTCATCATCGGCAACAACACCCAGCTCTTCACCTCGCTCTTCCAGCAGGGGGCAACCATGGCGAGCGTGATCGCCAACGACTTCGGCGAAGCGCACGGCCTGTTCCTCTCGGCGCTCCTCGAGATAGGGCTCATCCTGTTCGCGATCACGTTCCTCATAAACGTCGGTGCCAGGCTTCTCGTATGGGTCTTCTTCCGTGACCCGAGGGGAGGTGTGAGGGTTTGAGCGTACTCTCTTCTTCCGATCCCCGCGACCGGCGGCGGCACAGGACCGACCGGATCATGACCGCGCTCGCCGCCGCGAGCGTCGTCGTCGCGCTCGTGCCGCTCGCGGCGGTCCTCTTCTACGTGGCCTTCAAGGGGGCCGCGGCCTGGAACAAAGAGTTCTTCACCGGGCTCCCAACGCTCTTCGGCAGTGGCGGGGGGGTCGCGAACGGCATCGTAGGTACCCTGATCACCGTCGCTCTCGCGAGCATCATCGGAATACCCATCGGGGTAATGGCCGGGATCTACCTCTCCGAGTACGGCACGGGGCGTCTGGGGAGCCTGATCCGGTTCGTCGCCGACACGATGACCGGTATCCCCTCGATAGTCGCGGGGATCTTCATCTACGGTCTGGTCGTGCTCAACACCGGCGGCTACAGCGGGTTCGCCGGGGCCCTCTCGCTGGCCATCCTGATGATCCCCGTGATCGCCCGCTCGACCGAGGGGGTGGTGAGGCTGGTGCCGGACTCGATCCGGGAGGCCTCCCTGGGGCTCGGTATTCCGCGCTGGAAGACCATAGTGCGGGTGGTAGTGCCTTCGGCTTTGAACGGTATCGTCACCGGGGTCTTGCTCTCGGTGGCCAGGGTCGCCGGGGAGACGGCGCCGCTGCTGTTCACCGCCTTCGGCAGCGATTACTTCAACCTCAACCCCTTCAAGGGGCCGATGCCGGAGCTGCCGCTGCAGGTCTACAACGCCGCCCGCTCGGCCTACCAGGGGGTGATACAGGTAGGTTGGGGTGCGGCTCTCCTGCTGGTGCTGATGGTGCTGGTGGCCAACCTGCTCGCGCGGCTCGCTTTCAGAAGCCCCGGCGGGGGAAGATAGAGGGTACCCTTTGCTCATGGTCAGCAAGGAGAGAGACGGGAGGCAGAACGGTTGGAGAGCAGAAGAGTTTTCGGGAGCGAGCCCAGGACTGCCGGGCGTCCCGATGGCGGGGACGTGATGAGAGGCTCTGAGATTGCGCCCGTGATGGAGGTGCACGACCTCTCGATGTACTACGGACCTTTCCAGGCGCTCGCGAACGTGAACATGAAGGTGGCGCGCCACCGCATCACGGCCCTCATCGGCCCCTCCGGGTGCGGCAAGAGCACCTTCCTGCGCGGCCTCAACAGGATGCACGAGATAGTGCCGGGGGCCCGGGTCGAGGGACGGGTCCTCCTGGATGGGGAGGACATCTACGCCGAAGGGGTCGACCCCGTGCGCGTCCGGCGCAGGGTGGGGATGGTCTTCCAGAAGCCCAACCCCTTCCCCACGATGTCCATCTACGAGAACGTGATCGCCGGCCTCAAGCTCGGCGGCCGGCGCAAGAAGGCCGATCTGGACGAGGTCGTGGAGCGTACGCTGCGGCAGGCGGCCCTGTGGGACGAGGTGAAGGACAAGCTCAAGGACAGCGGCACCTCGCTCTCGGGTGGCCAGCAGCAGAGGCTGTGCATCGCCCGCGCGCTCGCCGTTGAGCCGGAGGTCATCCTCATGGACGAGCCGGCGAGCGCCCTGGACCCGGTCTCCACCCAGAAGATAGAGGACGCGATGCAGCAGCTCAAGAAGGACTACACGGTGGTGATCGTAACCCACAACATGCAGCAGGCCGCACGCGCCTCGGACTACACGGGCTTCTTCTTCATCGAGAGGATGGGGGCTCCGGGGCAGCTCTGGGAGTTCGGTGAGACCGAGAAGATCTTCTCCAACCCCGAGCGGCAGGAGACCGAGGACTACGTAACCGGGAGATTCGGATAACGCCATGCCCAGAGAGGTCTTCCAGCGAGAGCTGAACCGGATGTTCGAGGAGGTCATGGAGCTCGGCGACGGCGTCAGCGAGGCGCTGGAGCTGATGACCTCCTCGATGAGGGAGCGCGACGCGGATCTGGCGCGCCGGGTGGTCGGGTCCGACGCCCGCTTCAAGAGCCGGGGTGCCGAGATAGACGTCGAATGCATGATGTTGCAGGCACGCCAGGCCCCGGTGGCCCGCGACCTGCGGTTCCTGCACACCCTGCAGGGGGTGACCAACCACGTGGTGCGTTCCGGAACCCTCTGCGAGCACATCTGCGCGGCGCTCGTGGAGACCGAGGGGCACGAGCGCGACGATGAGCTGGACGCCACCCTGATCGAGATGGCGGGGCTCGCACGAGATCTGTTCAGGGATGGTATCTCTGTCTTCCGGGAGCAGGACATCGAACGTGCCCGTGGCCTGCAGGCTATCGACGACCGGGTCGACCTCCTCTACTCGGAGGCACTGGGGCTCATCGCCAACCCTTCCTCGGGTCCCTCCGGCACCCCCGAGTGGCGGATGCGGGCCGCGCTGATGACCCACTATCTGGAGCGCATCGCCGACCACGGTGTGGATATCGGGACGGAGGCCATCTTCCTCGCCACCGGAGAGCGGATAGAGGACGCCATGGACCGCTACCTCCACCGCAACGACGGCTAGCCGACGCCGAGGAAGGCGAGCAGGGCGGTCAGCGTCACGAAGCTCGCGACCGTCGAGACTACGACGGCGCTGCTCACGAGCTTGGGACGTACCCCGAACTCTATCGAGATGATCGTCATGTTCACCGCGGTCGGCATGCTCGCGAGTATGACCGCGAGACGTGTGGTGAGGGGGGGCATGGCCAGCAGATGTGCCAGCAGCAGGGCGAGCGGCACGGAGAGCACGAGCCGCATGAACGTCGCGAGGGCGACCTGTGCCCCGCCCGTGATGGCCCGTGTCTCGGCGAGCTGCATCCCGAGGATGACGAGCAAAAGCGGTATCGTGGCTTCTGCGAGCAGGTTCACCCCGCGCATGAGGTCGGCCCCCGCCCCGGCGGTGGGCACCCCCACCTCCCTGAGCGCGAGCCCTCCGGAGACCGCGTAGATCTGGGGTATCCGGATCAGCCTCCTGAACCCCTCGCGCCAGCCTCCTCCTCCGGACCCCGCGATGTACACCGCGAGCGTCTGCGCCAGCACCGACTGGGCGACGAAGAAGACCACGGCCTGCTCGAAGCCGCGCTCCCCGAAGGCGAACCGGGCGAGCGGCAGACCGTAATTGCCCGTGTTCATGAACATCGTGCAGAGCATGAGCGCTGCGGTCGTGTTCCTCTCCTGGCCCGTGAGCCTCCCGCCGAGCCAGCTCGCCGCGCCGAGCACGGCCACCAGAAGCACCATGAAGGTCACGATCTTGAACGCCTGCGAGGAACCGGTGCGCATCTTCGCCAGCGAGGAGAAGATGAGCGCCGGGCTGAGGAGGTAGATGCTGACGCGGTTGACCGACTGGAGCTCCAGGCGCACCAGCTTGCGCAGGACGTACCCGGCTCCCACCACCACCAGGATGGGGAGCAGAACCTGCATGAAGACGTCCACTACCATGTCCTGCCTACATGGTAGTGTCTCGCTTCTTCTTTGTCTTTCGCTTCAGGTGATCGGGACGTCCGAGACCACCTTGCGGAATGCCCCCCGGTCGAGCAGCCGCCCGTACCACTCCTCCACCCCGGGAACCTCCGGGCGCTCGATGGGGAGGTTGAACCACCGGTGCGCGCTCACACCGAGCGGGATGTCCGCCGCCGTGAACGAATCTCCACAGACGTACTCCCTCTCCCGGAGATGCTCGTCCAGCAGGCGCCAGTCCTCTGCGACCTGCCGGGCGGATTCCTCGATCAGGGCCTCGTCCCGCTCAGCTTCGGGGGTACGCACGAGCCCGAGGAAGACGGGCCTGAGGTGTGCCCACACGGTGGTCTGCTGCCAGTCCATCCAGCGGTCGGCGTCGGCGGCCTCCTGCGGGTCCCAGGGCCAGAGGATGCCGGAGCCGTAGCGACGGGCGAGGTAGCGTACGATCGCGTTCGACTCCCAGAGGGTGAAGCCGTCCTCCTCGATCGCGGGGACGAGGCCGGTCGGGTTGATCCGGCGGTACTCGGGGGTGTCGGTCCGGCCGAAGGGCCCTCCCGCGTCCACCCGCTCGTACTCGAGGGAGAGTTCCTCGCAGCACCACAGGACCTTCTGCACGTTGATCGAGTTGTTCCTGCCCCACACCCGGAGCATCAGTCCTCCTCCTCGTCTAGCAATGCGTTGTCCTCCCCGAGAAGCGGCGGGGGAGAGGGGGCCCTCCTGCCGGACCGCCCGTAGGAGACGGGGGTGCCGGGGAGCCTTATCTTGCCGAGTTTCGGATGTTCCACGGTGTCTACCAGACCCAGGTGCTCTACCTGCGGTGAGGCGTAGACCTCGTCGAGCGTCCTGATGCGCCCGGCCGGGATGCCCGCCTCGTCCAGCCTCTCCATCCACTCCTCGACGCCCGCCGAGGCGAAGGCGGGGGCCATCTCCTTCTCCAGCTCTTCCACCCTCCTCACCCGGTCCTCGTTCCTGGCGAAGCGCTCGTCCTCCGGGTCGAGCCCGACGAGGGGGGCGAAGCGTCGCCACAGCCCTTCTGAGCCCACGGCGACGTTGATGAGACCGTCCGCGCACTCGTACGTGCCGTAGGGGGCTATCGTGGGGTGGCGGTTGCCCTCGGGACCGGGGACCTCCCCGGCGATGAGCCAGCGCGTCCCCTGGAAGGCGTGGACCGCGATGATGCCCGCCAAAAGCGAGGTCTCGACCCGCTGCCCCCTGCCGCTCCTCTCGCGCTCGAGGAGCGCCGAGACGACCCCGTAGGCCCCGAACATCCCGGCGAGGATGTCCGCGATGGGCGTGCCGACCTTCGTCGGTGGTCCGCCGACGGGACCGGTGAAGCTCATGAGCCCGCCCTCTCCCTGCACGATCTGGTCGAAGCCGGGCCGGTGCCCCTCAGGACCTCCCTCCCCGAAGCCGGTGATCGAGAGCACCACGAGACGGGGGTTGAGCTTCTCGAGCTCTCCCTGCGAGAGCCCGAGCTTCTGCATGACCCCGGGCCGGAAGTTCTCGACGAGCACGTCCGCGCCCCGGATGAGCTTCTTGAGCCTCTCGAGGTCCCCGGGATCCTTGAGGTCCAGCTCCACCGAGCGCTTGTTGCGGTTGACCGAGAGGAAGTAGGTCGACTCCCCCTCGACGAACGGTGGTCCCCACCCGCGGGTGTCGTCTCCGACCCCCGGGCGCTCGACCTTTATGACCTCGGCCCCGGCGTCGGCGAGCATCAGGGTGGCGTAGGGCCCGGCGAGCGCCCGGGTGAGGTCTACGACCTTTATCCCGGCGAGCGGGCCCTCCTCAGCCAAAGCGGGGCGCCCTCTTCTCGAGGAAGGCCTTCACGCCCTCCGGGAAGTCCTCCGGGTCGACGTAGCCGTAAGCGGCGGGCTCCCTGCCGGACGCCGACCCTGCACGGGCCTTGACCGCCAGGAGCGAGGCCGGAGACTGCGCACGGATGGTCCGGGCCAGCTCGAACGCCTCGTGCAACGCGGACTCCTCTTCCGGCACCACCCGGTTGACGAGCCCCCACTCGAGGGCCTCCCGCGCGTCGAGCATCCGCCCGGTGTAGACGAGCTCCTTGGTCCGCGAGGGTCCGATGAGCGAGGTGAGTCGCTCTACGAAGGCCCGGCTCAGCGTTATCCCGAGGCGTGCTACCGGCATCCCTAGCCTCGCCCCCTCCTGCGCGATCCGCAGGTCACACGCCAGAGCGACCTCGAGTCCGGTGCCGAGCGCGTACCCCTTCAGGCTGGCTATCGTCGGGAAGGGACACTCCTCGATGGAGGATACGCACTCTTCCATTTTGTGGAAAATTTTTTCCGCCTCGGAGAGCTCGACGGAACCCATCTCCCTGAGGTCGGCCCCGGCCGAGAAGTCCTCGCCCGCACCCCGGATCACGAGCACCCTCACCGAACCGTCGGTCGATACCCGCCGTACCTTCTCGAGCAGAGAGTCCCACATCTCCTGGCTTATCGCGTTGCGCTTCTCCGGACGGCGCAGCGTGATCGCCGCCACCCCACCTCCGATGTGCAGCCCGACCGAGCCCGGTCGTTCCTTCCCGCTCTCCTCTCGCTGGTCCTTGCCTCCACGGATCACCGAAACCAGCGCCCGCGCTCCCCGCGGTACATACCCCACGACGCCAGCGCTCCGACGTAACGCCCCAGACTTGCCCCTCCTGCGTATCCTCCTCCCCGGAGAACCTCGCAACCGCAGCTCTTCCTCCCTGTCCCTCGTCCCTTCAGGTGCCTTCACCGCTTCTCCCATCACGGACTCCTTGTGTGTCGATTGTCGACAACATATAATAATTATTGCACGTCGGCTTGCCAGCATCAAGGGCTCTGGCTTTGCCGGGGATGAGAGATGGCGTAGTATGGTGTTACATTGAGGAAGAGGACGGGTCGATTCGAGTCGAGGGGCATCTTTGGGTCGGGGGGTGGCTTCGGCGCCTCGCTACCGGAGCAGGTTGCGGATGCGGTCTCCGATTGGATCGTGGAAGGGGAGCTCGAGCCGGGCAGCCGGCTGCCGGAGACGATGCTTGCCGAACGGTTTGGGACGAGTAGGGCGCCGGTGCGCGAGGCGATCTACCTGCTCGAGCAGGCGGGGCTCGTCGAGCGGGTGCCGAGGAAGGGGACGATCGTCCGGGACCACGACGAAGAGGAGGTTCGGGAGATCTACCGGGTACGTTTCGCGCTCGAGGAGTTTGCGCTGGAGAGGATCTGCGGTTCCGAACCGGGGCGGAGGGGTGCGGTCGAGGTGCTCTCCGGGATCCTCGAGCGGATGCGCGGGGCGCAGGACGATCCCCGCCGCTATCACGACCTAAACTTCGCCTTCCACAAGGCCCTCATACAGGCCTCCGGCAGCGAGCTTCTCGATCGACTCTACCGGCAGATAGAGGGGCCGCTGCGCGTGTTTCTGCGCCTCTCCTTCCTCGATCCCGAGGTCGTGGCAGCCTCCCTGCGCGATCACGCCGAGCTCGTCGGGGCGATCGAAGCGTCCGACGTCGAGCGCGCCTCCGCCATACTGCGCGAGCACGATGCCCGGGGTATGGAGCGTGCCATCGCGCACCTCTCCTCACGCGAACCCCGCGGTCGGGATGGGGTGCACACCGAAAAGAGGTATTGACTCGCGGGTGCCTCCAGTGTAAGAATGCAACAGGGTTTGTCGACAATCGGCAGCTTTCGGTGGGGTGGTGAGGGAGAAGCTTAATCCGTCGTAGGGCGAGAGTCGTTTTGGGGGAGGTTTTTCAGATCTTGGGCGGCGAAGAGATGCATGCTCTGGTTCTCACGGATCTCGTGGAAGTCGCCTCGGGTGGGGTTCGTCGCGCGAATGAGTCCGGGATCGAGGGTAAGGTGGTGTTCCCGAGGAAAGGTGACGCAGGTCCAGGGGGGTGGAGGCGGAGAAGCTCTCTCTAGGCTTTCGGTCTTCGGTGTAGAGGTGAGGTAGAGACGGGAAAGGAGGAGACGTTATGGATGCGCAGAGTGTGGACGACGCAAGACCCCAGGTACAGGTAAGAAGGGCGGCGCTCGCGAGCGTCATCGGGACTACGATCGAGTGGTACGACTTCTTCCTGTACGGGACCACGGCGGCGCTTGTCTTCGGGCATGCCTTCTTCCCGGAGCGCAACCCGACGGTAGGAACCCTGGCGGCCTTTGCGACCTTCTTCGTCGGGTTCATAGCCCGTCCGATAGGGGCGGCCATCTTCGGGCACTTCGGGGACCGCATCGGGCGCAAGGCGACGCTCATAGCGACGCTGCTCGTCATGGGGATCGCGACGTTCTTGATCGGGCTCACGCCCACCTACGGAACGATCGGGGTCTGGGGTGCGGTGATCTTGACGATCCTGCGGGTCTTCCAGGGCATCGGCGTGGGAGGCGAGTGGGGGGGATCGGTCCTGCTCGCGATGGAGTGGGGCTCGCGCAGGCGGCGCGGTCTGATGGGTAGCTGGGCGCAGATGGGCGTTCCGGTCGGGCTCTTCCTCTCCACGGTCGTCTTCAGCATCACGCTGGCCCTCACCGGGGACAATTTCCAGAGCTGGGGCTGGCGCATACCGTTTTTGCTCTCCGTCGTGCTCATCGGAGTCGGGCTCTTCGTTCGGCTCAAGATCGTCGAGACGCCCGCCTTCTCCCGGGTGCTCGAGAGCAGGCAGACGGCGCGGATGCCGGTTGCGGAGGTCCTCAAGAGCAACTGGCGGGAGGTCATCCTCTCAGCCCTGATCCGGATGGCCGAGCAAGCGCCGTTCTACATCTTCACCTCGTTCGTGCTCGCCTACGGTACGCAGCACCTGAAGCTGGACGAACAGTTCCTGACCAACTCGGTCACGTTCGCCGCGCTCGTCTCCTGTTTCACGGTGCCGCTCTACGGCTGGCTCTCGGACAAGATCGGGCGCAAGAGGATGTACATGATCGGGGCTTTCGGTATCCTGATCTACTCGTTCATCTACATCGCGCTGCTCAATACCGCCGTGCCCGCCCTGGTGGGGTTGGCGATAGTGATCTCGATCCAGCCTCACGACATGCTCTACGGTCCGCAGGCCGCCTTCATCGCGGAGAGCTTCTCGACCCGGCTGCGCTACAGCGGCGCTTCGCTGGGCTATCAGCTCGCCTCGATAATCGCCGGGGGTCCGGCTCCTCTCATCGCCGGAGCACTTTTGGCGGCGACCGGGAGCGGCTACGCCATAGCGGCCTACATAGCCTTCACGGCGGTCGTGACGATCGTCGCTACCTCCATGATGAAGGACCGTACCGGAGTGGATATCGAGGTCGAACAGACCGCCGCTCCGCGCGCGGGCGGCGAGGAAGGAGCCCCGAGCCGGGCTTGAGCACGACGCTCCCTTGGGGGCCGCGCGCCAGAATAGGCGCGCGGCCCCGGATTTTCCCACCTCCTCCGGTGTCGTCTGCGTACATCTGATATCATTTGCGAAACAGAACATTTTTCGAGCAGGTGATGGTCCCTTGAGCAGCATCAGGCTCACCAAGAAGAGTAAATATGCAGTCCGGGCGCTCGTCGAGCTTGCCATGAACGGGCCCGGTAGGCCCCAGGGCGTCTCCGAAGTGGCCCGCGCCCAGCACATCCCGGAGCGCTTCCTGGAGCAGATCTTCGGGGAACTCCGGCGCGCGAACGTCCTCGAGAGCCACCGGGGTGCCCATGGCGGTTTCTGCTTCGCCGTCCCACCCGAGGAGATAACCGTCCTGGACATCGTGGAGATCCTCGACGGCGAGGTCAGGCCCGCCCGCTGCTCGGCCGGGGGCTCCTGCTACATAAAGGACGCCCCGCTGTGCGCCACCAGCCGGGTGTGGGACGAGGCGCGCGTCGCGCTCGAAGGGGTATTCGGTAAGTACACCATCGCGCAGCTCGCTGAGGCGGAGCGTGATATCCGGGCCGGCAACCAGCCGGCCTCCGTGGGCGTCTAGGAGGGCTGGCCACCGGGCTTGGAGGAGCTACTCTCTTACCTCGGGGGCAGAACCGGGATAGAGGAGACCGTCGTCGAGACCGGGAGCGGGTTGTATCGTGTGTTGCGTCCTGCCTCGGCGGAGGCACTGCTCGATGATGCCGAGTTCGACCAGGACGAGAGGATCCCCTATTGGGCCGAGCTGTGGCCGAGTGCGATCGCGCTGGCCGGGTGCCTCGGCAGGATGCAGCTCGCTGGCAGGAGGCTCGTCGAGCTCGGGTGCGGTGTCGGGCTTGCGACGGTCGCCGCGCTCGCGGGCGGGGCGGATGTGCTCGCCACCGACTACTACGAGGCCGCCCTTGCCTTCACCCGGGAGAACGCGCTGAGGAACACCGGGAGCTCCCCGCGGACCATGCTGCTCGACTGGAGGCGGCCCCCGCGGGATCTGCCGCGCTTCGAGCTGGTCGTCGCAGCCGACGTTCTCTACGAGCGCGAGAACGCCCGGCTTTTGGCCGGGCTCGTCCCCCGGCTCGTCGCGTCCGGTGGAGAAGCCATCGTCTCCGACCCCGGGCGCAAGAACTCGGCGTACTTCCTGGAGGAGATGGAGCGGGCGGGGTTCGAGCGCGAGACGCATCCACTGGAAGCCGAAGGAGCCGAGATCCTGCTGCACCACTTCCGGCGGCCCCCTAAGCCCGTGCCCCCGCGAGGAGCCGGATATCCATCCTGATATACTTCACGGCGGTGCTTTTGGACTCGCTAAACCCGACGCAGCGCGAAGCAGCGACGCACACGGAGGGACCGCTTCTGATCCTGGCCGGGGCCGGGAGCGGGAAGACCCGGGTGCTCACCCACCGCATAGCCTACATACTCGAGCGCGGGCTGGCCGGTCCTGAGGAGATCCTGGCCATAACCTTCACCAACAAGGCCGCCAGGGAGATGAAGGAGAGGGTCGCTCTCCTCGTCGGGCCGGAATCACGCAGGATGTGGGTCTCGACGTTCCACGCCTTCTGCGCCAGGATCCTGCGGGCCCACGCCGAGAAGCTCGGGTACAAGCGCGAGTTCACCATCTACGACCAGGCGGACAGCGTGAGGCTCGTGAAGCGGTGCATCGTCGAGCTAGGCAAGGACCCCAAGCGGTTCAACCCGCGTGCGTTCGCCGCCCAGATCTCCGCGGCCAAGAACCAGCTCGTGAGCCCCGACGACTTCCTCAAGAGCGCCGAGGGGTACATCGCCGAGAACGTCGCCGAGGTCTACGACCTCTATCAGAACCGGCTCTACGAGAACGACGCGATGGACTTCGACGACCTCATCATGCAGACGGTGGCGCTCATGGAACTCTTCCCGGACGTCCGGGAGCGCTACCAGAGCCGCTTCAGGTACATAAGCGTCGACGAGTACCAAGACACGAACCACGCCCAGTACCGGCTGGTGAACCTCCTCGCCGCCGGGCACCGCAACCTGTGCGTCGTGGGGGACGACGACCAGTCGGTCTACTCCTGGCGCGGGGCGGACATCCGCAACATCCTGGACTTCGAGCGCGACTACCCGGACGCGCGGGTGATAAAGCTCGAGCAGAACTACCGCTCGACGCAGACGATCCTCGACGCGGCTAACGCGGTCATCGCCAACAACGCCTCGCGCAAGCCCAAGCGGCTGTGGACCGACGGTGAAGCCGGGGAGAGGATAAGGGTCTTCGCCGCACCCGACGAACACGCCGAGGCCCGCTTCGTCGCCTCGGAGGTGGACCGGATGCTCGCCTCCGGTATCCCCCCATCGGAGGTGGCCGTCTTCTACCGCACCAACGCCCAGAGTCGGGCGCTCGAGGACGTGCTGGTGCGCGAGGGGATCCCCTACCAGATCGTGGGCGGGGTGCGCTTCTACGAGCGGGCTGAGGTGAAGGATGCGATGGCCTACCTCGCGGTCATCGCCAACCCGGACGACTCGGTCTCGCTCGAGAGGATCATAAACACCCCCAAGAGGGGTATCGGGCAGACCTCGGTGGCGAAGTTGCAGGAGCACGCCGCGCGGGAGGGGATCACGCTCTACGAGTCCCTCGGTGAGGCAGAACGGGCCGGGCTCTCCGGCAAGGCTCAGAAGAGCTGCACGGAGCTTCGGGCCCTCTTCGAGGGCTGGCGGACGGCCGCCCGGGAACTCTCCCCCTCTCAGATCGTGGAGGCCGTCCTGGAGGAGTCCGGCTACCGCGGGGAGCTCGAGGCCGAAGGCACCGTCGAGGCCGAGTCCCGGCTGGAGAACCTGGAGGAGCTGGTCGGTGCCGCGCGCGCCTACGAGGCTGCAGAGCCGGAGGCCACCCTGGAGGGCTTTCTGCAGGAGCAGGCGCTTTACTCGGAGGTCGACGAGGTCGGGTCTGAAGGACGCGTCACGCTGATGACGCTGCACAACGCCAAAGGGCTCGAGTTCGATCACGTGTTCATCGTCGGGATGGAGGAGGATACCTTCCCGCACGCCCGCTCGATGGACGAGCAGAACCTCGAGGAGGAGAGGAGGCTCTGCTACGTCGGGATCACTCGGGCGAAGCGGACGCTCACGCTCTCCTACGCCAGGTCGCGCACGAGCTGGGGGGAGAGGGAGTACAGGATGCCCTCGCGCTTCATCTCGGAGATCCCGGAAGAGTTCAGGGCCGGAGGAACCCCTGGTTTCGTGGCCCGCCGCGGGAGGAGCGAGCCCGAGCCGGCAGTCGTCACCCCCGGCTACCGGGCCGGGGAGAAGGTCCGGCACGCGAAGTTCGGGCTCGGCGAGGTCGTCGAGGCCCGAGGGGGCAGGGTGGTCGTCAGGTTCGGGACCGAGGAGCGGACCTTCGTCCCGGAGATCGCACCGCTGAGCAAGGCATGAGGAGGAGAGGGGCAAGATGGCATACGTCTACGTGACGGGACACCGCAACCCGGACACCGACACGATAGCCTCCGCCATAGGTTACGCGGAGTACAAGAACCTCGTGGATCCCGACAACACCTACGCCGCGGCCAGGCTGGGGGAGCCCAACGCGCAGACCCGCTGGGCGCTTGAGAAGAGCGGGGCGGAGCCGCCGAAGCTCCTCAAACACATCATGCTCCGGGTCAAGGACGTGATGAAGACCGACATCGTGGTCGCCAGCCGAGACGATCCTTTACGCAACGTCGGGCTCGCGATGGCGAAAAACGACGTCAGTCAGATCCCGATAGTAGACGAGAAGGGAACGCTGATCGGGATCGTGACCGAACGTAACCTTGCGAGGATGTACATAAGGGAGTCGCGGGAGGCCTCCACCTTCGCCGGCACCCCCGTCTCGGTCGGCTCGATGGTCGAGGTCCTGGAAGGAGAACTGCTCGCCGGGGAGGACAAGGAGACCTCGGGCAAACTGTGGGTCATCTCGATGAGCGTCGATTCCATGGGGGCCTCGATGGAGCCCGGGGACATCGTCGTCGTCGGCGACCGCAGGAAGGCGCAGGAGAAGGCTATAGAGCTCGGGGCCGGGGTCATGGTCGTCTCGAACGGCCGCCGGCCCGACGACGAGGTTCTCCGGCTCGCCGAGGAGAAGGGGGTCACGGTCATCCTCTCCCCGCTCGACTCCTACGTCACGAGCCGCATGATCCAGCTCTCCGTCCCCTGCTGGGAGGTGATGAACCCCGACCCGCTCACGGTCTCGCCGGACGACCTCCTCTCCGACATCACCCAGCAGGTGATGGAGGTCCACTACCGGGCGGCCGTCGCGGTGGACGAGGAGAGGAGGCCGCTCGGGATCGTCACCCGCACCGATCTCTTGAACCCCGAGCCCCGCAGGGTGCTGCTCGTGGACCACGCCGAGGTCGGCCAGAGCGTACCCGGCGTCGAGAACGCGCAGATCGTCGAGATCCTCGACCACCACCACATCGGAGACATCGAGACGAACACCCCGATCGCGGCGACCTTCGACCCGGTGGGATCGACGGCTACCCTGGTCGTCGAGCGCTACAGAAGGAGCGGGCTCGAGCCGGAGAGGCCCACGGCGATGATGCTCCTCGCCGCGGTTCTCTCGGATACGGTCATCCTCAACTCTCCGACGACGACCGACCGCGACAGGGAGGTCGTGAAGTACCTGGAGGAGCTGCTCGGCCTCGACGCAGAGAAGTTCGGGATGGAGATGTTCGAGTCTTCTTCGGACGTCTCTGGCCTCTCGGCGAAGCAGATCGTCGAGCGCGACGCCAAGGAGTACACGCTCAAAAACGGAGAGAAGATGAGCATCTCCCAGATAGAGACCGTCGGTCCGGGGCTGCTCTCGCGCAAGGACGAACTCGTGGCCGAGCTCGAGAAGAAGCGGGAAGACAACGGCTACCTGCTCTCGGCGCTCATGGTCACCGACATAACCCGGGGCGGGACGGAACTTCTGTGCGTCGGGGAGCGTTCGATCGTCGAGCGGGCCTTCGACCGGAAGGCCGAGGACGGCGTGATCGACCTGCCGGGCGTGATGAGCCGCAAGAAGCAGGTCGCCCCGAAGCTGCTGGCGGCTTTCTAGAACGAGCCAACGGAGGTTTTGCATGATATCCGAGGAAGAGGTGCGCCACGTCGCGGAGCTGGCGCGGCTCGAGCTGACCGACGAGGAGCTGGAGAGGATCGGCGGCCAGCTCGGTGCGATCCTGCAGAGCATAGAGAAGATCGGAGAGCTCGACCTCTCGGGGGTTCCTCCCACGGCGAACCCGCTCAACCTGACCAACGTGCTCAGGCCCGACGAGCCGCAGGAGGAGCTCTCCGTGGAGCAGGCGCTCGCCAACGCGCCGGAGGCCGAGGGCAACCTCTTCGTCGTCCCGAGGATAGACTGAGGTGGGGGGGCTGCTCGAGCTCTCGGCCTTCGAGCTGGCCGGGAAGATAGCGTCGGGAGAAGTCTCGGCCCGGGAGGCGGCCGAGGCCGCCAGCGAGCGCGTCGAGGCCGCAGAACCCGAGGTGCACGCCATGATCACGCCGACGCCGGAGCTCGCTCTGGAGCGGGCGGGGCGGGTGGACGAGAGGAGGGCGCGGGGCGAGGAGCTCGCGCCCTGGGAGGGCGTTCCGATCGCGGTGAAGGACGTGCTCTCCACCCGCGGGGTGCGCACGACCTGCGGCTCGCGGATCCTGGAGAACTTCGAGCCGGTCTACGAAGCGACGGCGCTCGCACGCCTGGGGGAGCCGGTAGTGGTTGGCAAGGCGAACATGGACGAGTTCGCGATGGGCTCCTCGACCGAGAACTCGGCCTTCGGCCCGACCCGCAACCCGTGGGATCTCTCGCGGGTCCCGGGGGGGTCCTCGGGCGGCTCGGCCGCGGCGGTCGCCGCCGGCGAGGGCTGGTGGGCCCTGGGGACCGACACCGGGGGTTCGGTGCGCCAGCCCGCCGCCCTCTGCGGGATCGTCGGGCTCAAGCCGACCTACGGGCGCGTCTCGCGCTACGGGCTCATCGCCTTCGCCTCCTCGCTGGATCAGATCGGACCGATGACCCGCGACGTGCGCGACGCTGCGCTGCTCCTCTCGGCGATCGCCGGCCACGACCCGCGCGACTCGACGAGCGCGAGCGCGGAGGTTCCCGACTACCTGGCGGAGCTCGATCGCGGGGTGGAGGGCCTTCGGGTCGGTATCATCAGCGAGATGATGGGGGAGGGGATAGAGCCCGGGGTGCGCGAGGTCGTCGAGCGGGCGGCGAGGAGCCTCGAGGAGGCGGGGGCCGAGGTCGGCGAGGCGCACCTGCCGCACCAGGAGTACGCGCTCGCGGCCTACTACATCATCGCCCCGGCGGAGGTCTCCTCGAACCTGGCCCGCTTCGACGGGGTGCGCTACGGGATGCGGGTCGAGGCCGAGGGTGTGCACGAGATGTTCCGCAGGACCCGCGGGCGGGGCTTCGGGGACGAGGCCAAGCGGCGCATCATGCTCGGCACCTACGCGCTCTCCTCCGGCTACTACGAGGCGTACTACGCCCAGGCGCAGAAGGTGAGGACCAGGATCATCGAGGACTTCCGGGCGGCCTTCTCCCGCTTCGACGTCCTGCTCTCCCCGACCTCGCCGACGGTCGCCTTCGGGCTCGGCGAGAAGGTGGAGGACCCGCTCGCGATGTACGCGCAGGACATCTGCTCGATCCCGGCGAATCTGGCCGGCATCCCCGCCATCAGCGTCCCGGGGGGGCTCTCGGAGGGGCTCCCGGTCGGGGTGCAGCTCATGGGGAACCACTTCGCCGAGGCGACGCTGCTGCGGGCCGCACGCACCGTCGAGGAGGCGTCTGGTTTCCGGTTCGAGATGAGGCCGTAGGACCGGTGCTAGAATGGCCCGAAGTGAGGTTGCTGGCAGGAAAGTTCGAGGTTCTGGTGCTTTGGAGGTAAAGGAGAGAGAGGCTTACCAGGCGGTCATCGGGCTCGAGTTCCACGCCCACATCGCCACCCGCACGAAGATGTTCTGCGGTTGTCGGGTCTCCTACGGAGATCCGCCGAACACCCACACCTGCCCGGTGTGTCTGGGACACCCGGGGGCCCTTCCGGTGGCGAACGAGCGGGCGGTCGAACTCGGGGTGATGGCGGGGCTCGCGATGGGGTGCGAGGTGGCCCCGCGGGCCGTCTTCGCCCGCAAGAACTACTTCTACCCGGACCTTCCCAAAGGGTACCAGATCTCTCAGTACGAGGAGCCGATCTGCACCGGCGGGCACATAGACGTGCCGACCTCCTCGGGCACCGTGCGGGTGCGCATCCGCCGGCTGCACCTCGAGGAGGACACCGCCAAGAACGTCCACGTCGGCACCAGCGGGCGGATGCACGGCTCCACAGCCTCGCTCATAGACTTCAACCGCAGCGGCACCCCGCTGATGGAGATCGTCACCGAGCCCGACATCCCCTCGGCCGAGGCCGCGCGCGAGACCGCGCTGCGCCTGAGGGACATCCTGCGGGCCGTCGGCGCCTCCGAGGCGGACATGGAGAAGGGGCAGCTCCGCTGCGAGGCGAACGTCTCGATCCGCAACCCCGACGGTTCTCTCGGTACGCGCACCGAGCTGAAGAACATAAACTCGTTCCGCTTCATGGAGCGGGCGATAGAGCGCGAGCTCCGGCGCCAGCGCGAGATCGTCGCCTCCGGCGGGACGGTACGCCAGACCACCATCCACTACGACCCTGAAGACGACGAGGTCTACGAGACCCGCAGCAAGGAGTACGCCGAGGACTACCGCTACTTCCCCGAGCCGGACCTGCTCCCGCTGCAGTTGAGCGAGGAATGGGTCGAGGGGCTGCGCGCCCGGCTGCCCGAGCTGCCAGAGGCGATGCGCGCCCGGTTCATCGAGCAGTACGGGCTCTCCGAAGAGGCCGCGGGCGTGCTCACCGCCGAGAGGGAGCTCGCCGCCTACTACGAGGAGGTCGCATCGCAGGTCGACCCGAGGCAGGCGGCCAACTGGATCTCGGGTGACCTGAGGGCGCTGCTGAACGAATCGGGACTTTCGATCTCGGAGTGCAAAATCCTCCCCGGGCACATGGCCGAGCTGATCGGGCTCGTCCAGAGCGGTGATCTCTCGCGCTCGGCGGCCAAGGAGGTGCTCGAAAGGAGCTTCGAGACCGGCGAGCGACCACAGGAGATAGTCGAGCGCGAGGGGCTCGGAACCGTCGGCGGCGACGAGCTCTCCGGGATCGTCGAGCGGGTCATCTCCTCGAACCCCGAGGAGGCGCGGAGGGTGCGCGAGGGGGACAGGAAGGTCGTGGGGTTCCTGATCGGACAGGTCATGCGCGAGACCCGCGGCAACGCCGACGGTGGGAAGGTGCGCGAGATCCTGATGGAGAAGCTCGGATCCTGAGCCCGAAGATGCGCATCGGCGTGCCGGGTCCGGAGGATTCCGGGCTCTCCGAGGCGGTCGCGGAGGCCGGCGGGGAGCCCGTCCCCGTATCGCTGCCCTCTTTCTCTCCCCGGGGGGGCGTCGCGCTCCGGCGCGAGTGGGTGGCCGACTGGGTCGAGGCCGCCTGCGAGGCTCTCCGGGTGGAGTCTCTTTTGCTGGAAGCAGACAGGAACGAGGACCTGGCGGGTCTTCTGCTCGCTGCGCTGCGCCTGGACATCCCGGCCGTGCTCGCCTCGTCCCCCTCGACCCCGCTCTCGGCGGCGCTCGCCGCGCTCGGGTTCTGGACTTTCGGGGGCGAGCCGGTCGGGGCGTTGCTCTCGGAGCCTCCGCGCTCGCGCGGGCTCGTCGACAGCTTCTCGCTCTCCAACGCGCTGCACGCCGGGCTAGCCCTCGGGGGCGGGCCGGAGATGCTGGTGCACCTCGCCGCGTTCGCCAACGAGACAGACTCCTACGGCTTCTCCCAGATGGCGCGCGTGCTCGCCCCGGAGAGACCCGCCATCGCCGACACGAGGTCGAGCTGGTTTCGCGAGCACGGCCTCGGAGGAGTGCTCGCCCTGCTCGACGACATCCACGACGTGAGCACCCTTGGGGGCGACCTGAAGACGCTCCTGCCCGATCCTCCCCCACCCACCCCGCCGGAGCGCACCTCGCCGCGTATACTGTTCGTCTCCGCCCGCGGTTCGGGGACCGAGACCGTCGCGCTGGTGCCGAGGGAGAGAGACGAGGTGCTCGGCTGGTGCAGGACCTTCACCTCCGAGGAGGCGGCGGCCGCGGCGGTGCGCGAGGGGGAGCTCGAGGAGGGAGACATCCTGGTCGTGCAGGGGTGCGGACCGCACGGAGGGCCCGGGCTCCTGCGGCTGGACGAGCTGGGGCGGGCTATAGAGGAGAGCGGGGAGGAGGTGCCGGTCTTCACCGACGGGCTGCCGCCCGAGGGGGCCGGTCCGCTCTGGTTCTCACTCACCACGCCGGAGGCTTCCGAGGAGGGCATGATCGGCCATTTGCAGGACGGTGACTACATACGCTTCGACCTGCGCGAGGAGCGCATCCGTGTCGGGGTGAAGGCTCACGACCTCGAGCTGCGCACCAGCCCGGTCGAGTCCTGGATGTCCGGCAGCGGTTACGCCGCGCGCTACTCCCGCTCGGCGCTCCCGCCGCTCGAAGGGGCAGGATTTGATTAGCCGGCGGTTCCAGGAGGGGGGAGCCGGGGTTGACGGGAAAGCAGGGCCCGCGCCCGAGGAGAGGGTGCACGGAGAGGCGGGTCGCACGGCGATCATGGGCATCCTCAACGCCACCCCGGATTCGTTCTACGACAGGGGCCGCTACTACGGGCTCGAAAAAGGGGTCGAGCGGGCACGTCAGCTCATCGACGAAGGGGCGGACATCCTGGACATCGGCGGGGTTAAGGCCGCGGCGGGACCCCCGCTCCCGGTCGAGGAGGAGCTGCGACGGGTCGTCCCGCTCGTCGAGCGGGTGCGCGAGATCAGCCCGGTTCCCATCTCCATCGACACCTTCACGCCGGAGGTCGCGCGCGAGGCGCTCGAGCGCGGGGCGGACATCATCAACGACACCTCGGGGCTCGCAGATCCGCGCCTGGTGGAGGTGGTGGCGGAGGCCGGGGCGAGGGTCGTCATCATGCACCGGGCGAGCCCACCGCGGGTCAAGGTGCCGCTGCCGCGCTACGGCGACGTGGTTCGGGAGGTCGTCGAGTTCCTGCGCGGCCGGATCGAGGTGGCGCTCGCCGGCGGCATCGCCCGGGAGAACATCATCGTCGACCCCGGGCTGGACTTCGACAAGAGCGCCCACCACTCGCTCGAGCTCCTGCGCCGGTTGCCGGAGATAAAGGCGCTGGGATACCCGGTGCTCCTCGCCGTGAGCCGCAAGGACTTCATCGGGGAGGTGCTCGAGGTGCCGGTCGAGGAGCGGCTCGCGGGGACGGCCGCCGTGACCGCGCTCTCGGTCGCTGCGGGGGCTGACATCGTACGGGTGCACGACGTGGGCTTCATGCGTCAGGTGGCGCGCATGGCCGAGGCTATAGTGGGAGCGGGGGACGATCGGTGAGGGAACCCGCCCTGCGGCTTTACCCGGCGCCCGGCGGAGAGGTGGACCCCGGGAGCATCTACGCGGACCTCGATCTCCCCGCTGGAGACCCCTACCTGGTCCTCACGATGGTCAGCACCGTCGACGGCAAGGCCGCCCAGGGAGGGAGGGCCAACCCGATCGGGTCCGACCTGGACCATCTGCTCATGCGGCGTATCCGCTCGGCGGTGGACGCGGTGATGAGCGGGGCCGGGACGCTGCGTGCCGAGGGCGTGGACCTCGGCGTGCCGGAGGAGATGGCCCGGAAGAGGGTTTCCTCGGGGCTCCGCGAGCAGCCGCTGCAGGTGATCGTCACGGGCAGCGGCGAGCTGCCGCTCGAGCGCAGGATTTTTCGGGAGGCCGGAGACGACCTCCTCGTCATCGTCTCGGAGGCGACCCCTGAGGGGAAGGTCAGGGAGATCGCACGCCGGACGACCGTCCGCCGCGTGGCGGGGGATCCCGAGCCCGAGGTTCAGGAGGTGGTGGGGCTTCTCCGCCGCGAGTTCGGTGTCCGGCGGCTCGCCGTCGAAGGCGGCCCGCGCCTCAACCACTCGCTCGTCGCGGCGGGGCTCGCCGACGAGCTCTTCCTCACTCTCGCGCCGAAGGTGATAGGGGGATCCTCGGTTCCCACCATCGTCGCGGGGGAGGAGTTGCCTGAGGATGAGGTCGCCCGCCTTCGGCTCCTCTCGGTCTACCTGCAGGGCAGCGAGCTCTACCTCCGCTACCGCTTCACCGGAGGAGAAGGAAACAGCTTGTAGAGAGCCTGCTCCAATATGTAGCTTTCGGGGGAGGTTGTGTCTAAAATAGCCGTCGAGGAAGTCGCGGCAGAGAGGAGCCTTGAGAAGACCATGATGAGCAAGTACCGTCTGATGTCGCCCGGTCCCACCCCGATCCCGCCGGAGGTCTCGGCGACGGGTGCGCTGCCGATCATCCACCACCGCACCCCGGAGTTCGGTGAGGTCTTCACCCGCGTCGGCGAGAACCTCAAGCGGGTGTTCATGACCGAGAACGACATCTTCGTCTACGCCGCGAGCGGCACCGGGGCGTTCGAGGGGGCGCTGCAGAACCTGTTTTCTCCCGGCGACAAGGTTCTCGTCGTCAACAACGGCAACTTCGGTGAGCGCTGGGCCAAGATGAGCCGGGCCTTCGGGCTGGAGGTGACCGAGCTCGCCTACGAGTGGGGGCAGAAGGCGGACAACGCCGAGGTGGCCGACGCCCTCTCCGCGGACCCGGGGATAAAGGCCGCCGTCTGCGTCCTCTCCGAGACCTCGACCGGGACCGTCAACGACATCGAGGGCTTCGCGAAGGTCACCGAGGACGTCATCACGATCGTCGACGCCGTTTCGGGGCTCGGGGCGTGCGAGCTCAGGACCGACGAGTGGGGCGTCGACGTGGTCGTCGCGGGGAGCCAGAAGGCGCTCATGACCCCGCCGGGGCTCGGGTTCGTGAGCGTCTCCGAGCGGGCGTGGAAGGCCCACGAGGAGGCTGCGATGCCGCGCTTCTACTTCGACTGGACCCAGGCGAAGAAGGCCTACCAGAAGAACCCGCCGCAGACCCCCTGGACTCCCCCGGTGAGCCTGGTGATGCAGCTCGACGTGGCGCTCGGGCAGATCCTGGATGAGGGCCTCGAGAACGTCCTCGAACGCCACGTGTTGCTCGGCCGGGCGGCCCGCGCCGGCGTCAAGGGGATGGGGCTCAGGCTCTTCGGCCCCGACGAGGATATGAACACCGCGGTGACCGCCGCGTGGGTGCCGGAAGGCATCGACGGGAAGCAGTTCGTCAACACCCTCTTCCAGGAGCACGGCGTGCAGGTCGCCGGGGGGCAGGGCAAGATGAGCGGCAAGATCTTCCGCATCGGGCACTGCGGCTACTTCGACGCCTACGACATCATCGCGACGATCGCCGCGGCCGAGCTCACGCTCGAGTCCCTCGGGTATCCCGTCGAGCTCGGGAAGGGCGTCGCGGCGGCCCAGCGGGTGTTCTCGAAGAGCGGGGTGGCCGCTTGAGGGTACTGGTAACCGAGAAGATCTCCGAGAGCGGCGTCGAGCTCCTGAAGCGGGAGTTCGACGTCGACGTGGCGCTCGGGCTCTCCCCGCAGGAGCTCTTGGAGAAGATAGGTGGCTACGACGGCCTCATCGTGCGCAGCGCGACGAAGGTTACAGCGGAGGTCATCGAGGCCGCGGGGAACCTCAAGGCGATAGGGCGCGCCGGGATCGGGGTGGACAACATAGACGTCGAGGCCGCGACCAAGCGCGGCATCCTGGTCGCCAACGCCCCGGAGAGCAACACCGTCGCCGCCGCCGAGCACACTTTAGGGATGATGCTCGCGGTCGCACGGCGCATCCCGGCCGCCGACGCCTCGCTGAGGCGGGGGGAGTGGAACCGGGGTGCGTTCAAGGGGGTCGAGGTCGCCAGGAAGACGCTCGGGCTCATCGGGCTCGGGCACGTCGGTTCGATCGTCGCGCGCGGCGCTTTGGGGATGGGGATGGAGGTCCTCGCCTACGACCCCTACGTCTCCGGGGAGAGGATGCGGGACATGGGCGTCGGGCGGGCGGAGAGCGTGGGGGAGGTGCTCGAGAAGGCGGACTTCGTCTCGCTGCACGTCCCCCGTACCCCGCAGACGACCGGCATGATAGACGCAGAGGCGCTCGGTCGGATGAAGAGGAGCGCCTACCTGATAAACGTCGCCCGCGGCGGGATCGTGGACGAGCAGGCACTCTACCAGGCCCTCAAGGAGGGAAGGATAGCCGGGGCCGCGCTCGACGTGTTCGCCGAGGAGCCGCCCGCGGGGTCTCCTCTTCTCGAGCTGCCGAACACGGTGCTCACCCCTCACCTGGGGGCGAGCACCGCCGAGGCGCAGGACCGGGCCGGCCTCACCGCCGCCGAGCAGGTGGCGGCGGCGCTCAAGGGCGAGGTCCCGGTGCACGCGATCAACGCGCCGGTGCCCTCCGGCGAGGGTGCGGAGTTCGTCTCCCAGTTCTCCGGGCTGTGCGAGACGCTCGGCAGGCTCCTGTATCAGCTCACAGACCATCCGGGCAACCTGCTCAGGATCGAGTACCACGGCGAGGTCGCCCGCTACGACACCCGGCTTCTGGACGTCTCGGCGCAGAAGGGGCTCCTGGAGCCGATGGTCCACGAGCCGCTGAACTTCGTGAACACCCCGATCATCGCCCGCGAGAAGGGGTTCAAGGTGGAGACCTCGCGATCGCCGGAGAGCGCGGACTACACGAGCCTGGTGGTGCTCCGTCTCTCGAACGAGAGGGAGAGCGTGGTGAGCGGGACGCTCGTCGGCCCGCGCATGCGGCCGCGCCTGGTCGGGGTTTTGGGCTTCGACGTGGACATAGAGCCCGAGCGGTACATGCTCTTCATCCGCAACGAGGACGTGCCCGGCATGATCGGCAAGGTCGGGACCGCCCTCGGCGGCCACGGCATCAACATCGGCAACATGGCCGTCGGGCGCGGGGAGCCGGGCTCGCGGGCGGTCATGGCGGTGACCGTGGACGACCCGGTGCCTCAGGAGGTGATAGAGGATCTGCTCAAGATCCCGGGCTTCAAGGAGGCCCGTCCGGTGACGCTCTGGTGAGGTTTTCATGTCTGAGGTCGTAGAGGAGATACTGAAGCGCTACAGGCCCCCAGCCCCCACCTACCGCCCCGGGGAGAAAGCTCCCTTCTCGGGCACCTTCGTCTGCGATCGGGGCACGATGCGTCCCCCGGTCTACGTGCAGCTCTCCCGCGGGGAGGAGTTCCCGGAGGCGGAGGGTATGGGCCGCCACACGCTCTGGCGCTCGACGAACATCCAGGCCTGAGAAGGCCCTACCAGCTCTTGCGGCCTATCAGGGAGAGCGCCCCGGCAACCAGGAGTATCGCTCCGGCCAGGTAGAGGATGTCCCGCATGCTATCGTAGCGCAGGCCGAGCGCGAGCCGGAAGAACTCGACGGCGAGGATGAGGACGAGCAGCTTCGCTATGCGCTTCTTCAGCTCCTCTAGTGTTTCGATCTTGAACAGCCGTGAGGCCACCTCGGAGCACTCGGTCACGTTTATCCTGCTCACGAAGAGCTCGTAGAGCCCGAAGGCGATCACGATCAGGACGGCACCTACCAGGAGACATCGACCGCCTTGACGATCATAGCCAGCGCCTCGCTGCGGCTCGGGGCTCCGGACGTACCAGGAGGCTCGCGAACCTGTACACCTGGGCGAGCCCCAGGTACAGCGCACCCAGCGCCATAAGGACGCACGCGGCGACCGCGACGAGAACCAGCAACCGCGCACCCCAGAGCAGCCACTCTAAGATGCTCTCCGGTGAGCCGCGCCCGCGCTTTATGTGGAAACTATACCCAAACTCCCCGGCAGTGCGCCCGGGACTCGGGTGTGCACCCGCAGCTTATAATGGTCCGCGAAACGATGCTAGAGGAGGTCCGGGTGGTAGTGTGGCGCGCAGTGCCGAAGAAGTGGTTCTCCTACGACTTCGAGGTGTTCGACCAAACCGGCGCGTCCGTGGGACGAGCGGACCTCTCGAACTGGCGCGAGAACGCCGCGCTGGAGGTGGGCGGGAGGCTCTACGAGGCCACCCACAAGGGAGGCAGGAAGGAGTTCGTGCTCTCGCACAAGGGCGGCCCCACGGTCCTGGTGGCCGAGAAGCCCTCGGCCTGGAAGGACTGCTTCTCCTTCGAGCACGGCGGCGGCCGCTACGAGCTGAGGAAGGAGTCGGCCTGGAGGCGCACCCTCGTGCTCCGGCGCGACGGGACCGGCGTGGCCGGCAGCCTGCGGCCCGAAGGGGCTTTCAAGAGGTCGTGGCTGGCTGAGCTGCCCGACGACTTGCAGCCGGATGTCGGGGTGTTCCTGATCTGGCTTGCAGTCTTGCTGGACAGGCGGGCGAACAGCGCTGCTGCGGCCGGAAGCTCTTAAGGATTCACGTGCGGCTAACCGGTCGAGCGGATGAGGGACAGCATGAGTCCGATCGCTCTCAGTGCCGCCCCGGTCGCCTGCTCGACCAGGTGCAAGGACATCTTGAAGCGATCCCTGGCAGTCCGCGGGGAAGGAGTGCATATAGAAACCTTATCCTGCGTGCTCCCGGATGAAGCCGACCGCAAGCTCCGCTATGCGGGGTGCGTCGTTGTCCAGGGTGGCGACGTGGTAGGAGTCCTCGAGCCGGACCAGCTCCTTGTGCTCGCTGCCGACCTTCTCCAGGAAGTAGGGGCCGTTGTCGGGTGGGACGACGTGGTCCTCGGTCGACTGCAGGATGAGCGCCGGGCAGCGCACCTCCGGCAGCAGGTCGTCGGTTGCGCGCATGAGCGCCATGAGCTCCTTCATCGCCGGGACGGGCATCTCGTCGTAGACGAGCTCCTCCACCCCCGCCTTCTTTATGTCCGAGCCCACGCCCGGTAGCGTCGGCGGGGCGTCGGGGGAGAGGACGATCCTGGCGAGCTCGGGGTTTCCGAGGAAGACGCAGCCGTTTATCGGGATCACGCCGCGCACCACCTCGGGGTGCGTCGCGCCGAGGTAGAGCGAGAGCGTCCCGCCCATCGAGAGCCCGCAGACGAAGACCGCACGGGTACGCTCCTCCAGCCAGGCGAGGCCTTCCTCAAGCGAAGAGATCCAATCCTGCGCCGTACTTTCTGCCATCTCCGAGACGCTCGTCCCGTGACCGGCGAGCCGCGGTCCCTCGACCGTGAATCCCTCGCGGGCGAGGGCCTCCCCGAGCGGGCGGACGCTCTGGGTCGTTCCGGTGAACCCGTGCGAGACGAGGACGCCGACATCGCCACCCTCGAAGCGGAAGGGCTCCGCACCTTCCATGACCCTTTCGGACATTTGTTCCCTCCTCAGGAGCCGTTTATCGCGCGCTCGGCGAGCCGTGCGCCTTCGACCATGTTGGAGAGCTTCTCGTAGGCCACCTCCCAGGTGCGGGTCCTGAGGCCGCAGTCGGGGTTGACCTCGATGCGCTCCGGGCCGAGGACGTCGGCGGCGTGGAGGATGCGGTCGCGCACGAGCTCCGCAGGCTCGATGAAGTTCGTGTGGATGTCCAGGACCCCTAGCCCGATCTTGCCATCCCAGGCGCTCTCGGCGAACTTCTCCAGGATGGCGTAGCCGGGTCTGTCTTCTTGTTTCCTGCCCGGCTCGCGCGAGTCGCGGTTTGCGAACTCGAGCTGCAGCTCGTAGCAGTCCACGAGGTCCTCGATATGCGGGAAGAGGCAGGCGTAGTCCGAGAAGCAGATGTGCATGCTCGTCCTGGCGTCTATCCCCTCGCGGGTCGCGTTGAAGGTCTCCACGACGAGCGGGACCTCCTCCGGGCGGGTGGTGGCGGCGGGCTCGTCTATCTGCACCCACCCCGCTCCGGCCTCGACGAGCCCCTCCACGTTGGGCCGTATCACCTCGCGCGCGACGTCGAGCCCGAACGCCCGGCGCGCCTCGGCCCGCCGGCTGGCGGAGGTCCCGAGCATGCTGCCCGCGGCGTAGTACTCGTCGTAGGACCAGTCCAGGATGGTGTAAGCCCCGGTGAAGGGTACCTTGACCACCCTGTCGGTGTGCTCGCGCACGAAGAGGAACTCCTCCAGGTCGTAAGGGGATTCCACCCTCGGGCGCTCGACGACGGCGGCCTTCGTGTAGTACTTGTTGTCGAAGGAGCGGACCGTGCCCCGGCTCTCGAAGCCGCGGGCGTGGCGCGCGACGTGGTCGTACATCTCGCTGCGGCGCTGCTCGCCGTCGTAGACGACGTCGAGACCCGCACTCTCGAGCAGCCGTATCGCGTACAGCGCGGCGAAGTCCTGTATCTTGGCCCTCTCCTCTTCGGTGAAGCCCTCACCCTTCGCGAGGAGTTCGAACAGGCGCTCCCGCCCCTCGACGCCGAGGCGTTCCCCCCACCGGCGGGCCTCCTCGACGTCTTCGCTCCCGACCGGACGGCCGGAGACGGACTTCACCCGCCAGCCCGGCTTGGCGAGGCTCCCTATCTCGCGGGTGGTGAAGCGGATCTCGCTCATCTTCCTAACGTTCCTCCTTCGTGATCCTCGCGGCCTCTCCGAGGAGGGCCAGCTTCTGGCGGGCGATCTTCTCCGGCACGAACTGCAGGTCCCCGTTTGGGACCAGGTGCAGCTCCGCCCCTTCCTCCAGCTCTCCGAGCAGCTCCGCGGCGAACCGGGCGATCTCCTGCGGCTTCTCCAGGAGCGAGTTGCGGGAGTCTATGACCCCGGCCAAGAGCGTCTTCGGGAACGGGCGCGGCAGCGCCTCGACGTCGGTCGCGTAGAAATCCACCCCGATCGCGGCGACGTCGAGCTCCACCAGCTCGCCGAGAACCTCCCCCGCGTCCCCGAACGGGAGCTGCAGCGCGAGCGGCAGGGGGCTCTCGAGGGCGTCCAGCGCCCGGCTCAGGGGGGAGACGTCGACGTTCCCGCCGAAGAGCGCGGCCTCCTGCAGCACGACGAGCGCGCATCCCCTCTGCGCGAGGTGCCTGATCTGGGGCCCTATGACGTTCGCCGCGATCTCCTCGGCCTCGATCCCTCCCGTGGAGAGGGCGGCGAAGGAGTGGGGGGAGGGGAGCGTCGCCACCCATCCCCCGGCGGGGAGCCTGGAGAACGCGAAGTAGGGCTCGCCGAGCGGCTCGGCGAGGCGCACCCTGCCGCCGGCGGGAGAGGGTGCCCGGAAGAACGTGTTGGTGTTCAGGAAACGGGTGAGGGGGCCCGGCTCGATGCCCTCCGAGGCCTCGGCGAACGGGCGAAAGATGTCCTGCCAGACGAGGAGCCCGTCCGAGACGTAGTCCAGCCCGGCCTCCCGCTGCGCCTCGAGGAGGCGCCCGAGGTCTTCTTCCCTCCTTCTCTCTACCTCTTTCTCCGTCGTCCGCTTCCTCTCCAGATCCCGGGTGGCCTGCACCAGCTCCTCGGAGCGGGCGTAGATCCCGGGCGCGTAGGCTTTCGTCTGCGGCATCTCCTCTCCTTCCCTTTTCTAACTTCTAACTGCGCGAGTGGGGCCTCTGTGCGGCCTCCATGACCGCCGCGGCGAGCTCCGGCGCGCCCGCCGGGGGCATTATGTACGCTCCGGAGACGAGATGCTGCGTCCGGGAGAGGATCTCCTGCGCGACCTCGACCCCGTAGAGCAGGGCATCCTCGGGGGAGAGGTCCGCCAGGCGGCGGCGGATGCGCTCGGGGATGCTGATGCCCGGCACCTCGTGGTGCAAGAACTCCGCCTGCCTGGCGCTCCTCAGCGGCAGGAGCCCGAGGAGGAGCCTCACCCTCTCGTCCCCTATCTCCTCCAGCGCCCGCTCGAGCGCCCCGACCTCGAAGACCGGCTGGGTCCAGAAGGCGTGCGCCCCCGCCTCGAGCTTGCGCCGGAGCCGCTCGACCTCCGAGCGCAGATCCTCCGCCGTCGGGTTGAAGGCCGCCCCGATGAGGAAGCCCGGCGCCCGTCCGACCGAGTTGCCCGCGAGATCCTCCCCCGCGTTCATCCTGGAGAGGATGTGGATCAGGCCGATCGAATCCGTGTCGAAGACGCTCGTGGCTTCGGGGTAGTCCCCGATCTGGGCCGGGTCCCCCGTGACGGCGAGGATGTTCTTCACCCCGAGGGCGGCGGCCCCGAGCAGGTCGGCCTGCAGCCCGAGGATGTTGCGGTCGCGGCAGGAGATGTGCGCGACGACCTCTATGCCGGCCTCCTCCTGCACCACCTTCGCCGCCGCCACCGGGTGCATCCTCAGGCGCGCCCGGGCCCCGTCGGAGATGTCTATCGCGTCCGCCCCCCTCTCCTTCAGGAAGCGAGCGGCCTCGACGACGCCGGAGATGTCGTTCCCGCGCGGGAGGTCGACCTCGACGGCGATCGCGAAGCCTTCTTCCAGCCTCTCGGCGAGCCGGGTGGCTGGCCCCGATCTCACCGTCCCGTCGTCGGACCTCTTCGCCACGGCCTGCGGGCGGGTCGTCCTCCGCTCCGGTACGAAGTCTTCGAGCGCCCGGGCTAGGGCGGCTATGTGCTTCGGGGTGGTGCCGCAGCAGCCACCGATGAGGCGGGCCCCGGCGGCGGCGAGGGTCAGCCCGCGGGCGGCGAAGTGCTCGACGTCTTGGGTGTAGCGCACCCGGCCGTCGACGAGCTGCGGCAGTCCGGGGGTGGGGTAGGCGGCGACCGGACCGGCGACGGCGGACATCTGCTCGACGATCCCGGCCATCCGCTGCGGGCCGACGGTGCAGTTGGCCCCGATGAGGTCCACCCCCCACGAAGAGAGCTCGCGCGCGACCCGCTCGGGGAGCCCTTCGGCGAGCGTCTCACCGTCCTCGACGAAGGTCTTGGAGGCGATGACGGGAACGCCGAAGGCGCGGGTCGCCTCGTAGGCCAGGCGCAGCTCCCGCAGGTCGGTGAAGGTCTCCAGGATCAGGGCGTCCGCCCCCCCTTCGAGGAGCGCCTCGGCCTGCTCGGCGAACGCCTCCCTGGCCTCCTCCGGAGTCAGGCTCCCCACCGGAGCGAGCGGCCTCCCGAGCGGGCCTATCGCGCCGAGCACCAGCACCTCCGTGGAGGTCCCTTCGGCGGCTTCTTTCGCGAGAGCGGCCCCGGAGGCGTTTATCTCGCGCACCCTGTCCTCCAGGGCGTGCTCGGCGAGCTTGATGCGGCTCGCGGCGAACGTGTTCGTCTCTATCGCCCGGGCCCCGGCGCGCACGTACTCCTCGTGCGCCCTTCGGACGAGATCCGGATGTGTGAGGTTCGCCCGGGCGTAGGGATGCCCGTAGCCCACGCCACGTTCCGCCAGAAGGGTCCCCATCGCGCCGTCGCCGACGAGGACCCGACCATCGAGATACTCTCTGAGGTTCTTATCCAAATCCACCAGCCTCTCTCCGCTCCGTCGATCTTCGCGCGGAGGAGAGGCCGCGGAAAGCTCTGCGGCCCATCTCTCGGAGGCTCCTCCGCGGGAATTGGCACCTGGCGCGGGACTTTCCGCCCGCCGGTTGCCGCGGCTTCGCAGGGCCCGTCCCTCCACCGCTCTTGATGAGCTCGCGGGAATTACACCACGATCGTGGTGGCGTTGCAATCGCCGCGTGGTCGACTGCGGCTCTGGACGTTTGCATCTCTCGTGCGAACCGCCACACCGCAGGTTGGGCTCGCGTCGTTCTTCGGGCCCAATCACGACGGGATGTGGGTCTCAGGAGGGTTCTTCGAGCAGGCCGGCTGTGGAGAGGATGGCCGGGAGTTGTTCGCGGATCTTCGGGTGGCTGAGGAGACCCTGGTGGCTTCCCTCGTACCAGACGATCCGTGGGCTTCCCCAGTGGCGCCACAGCCGCTCGGGCTGGGATGGAGGGACGACCCGGTCGGCGTTGCCGGCGAAGATGGCGAGCCTCTCCGGGGGGAGGAGGGGATCGAGGGCGAGAGGTGAGATGACGCGGCTCAGCAGCGCCAGTTTCCGCTCGTCGAGGCCGGAAGCCTCGAGGCTCTTCACCGCGGCGCTCGGGGCGGCGTTCCAGAACATGTCCGGGTAGTCGGAGGGGGGATTGCTGGCCACGACGCACTCGAGGTCGCGCTCGAGTCCGCACAGCAGCGCGGCGACGTAGCCTCCGAGGGAGTGTCCCAGGACGCCTATGGCCGGGGCTCCCTCCAGGCGCAGCCGGACGGTGATCCTGCGGATGTCCCAGAGTGCCTGGGACGCTGCGTGCAACGTGTCCATTATGTCCCCGGAGAGCACCCGGTCTCCGCTTATGAGCCCGATCTTTCGCGGGCCGTGGGTCGGGAGCACCGGGATCAAGACGTTGAGGCCCAGCTCGCGGTGCAGGTAGTCCGGCTCGAAGAGCGAGAGGTCCAGCCTGGGGGAACCCATGCGGATGCCGGGTATGCACACCAGCCACGGGCGCTGCTCCCCTTCGTGCCGCAGGACCCAGGCGCAGGCGGTGCGGTTGCTCTCGTAGGAGAGCCAGCGCTCGTATCCCGGCTCTGCGGGGTGCGGCTCGTAGCCGCTCTCGTAGGTTATCTGCTCGAAGGCGGTCCTGCGGACGTGACGCCTCCTTACGCGGACCTCGTTCACCGGGGGCGGGGTGCGGTGGTAGAGGGCCGGCCTCGCCAGCCACCCCTTCTCGTCGAAGAGCGCGAGCGCCGCTTCCGCCTCTTCCGAGACCCGTCGGGCCCGCTCCCCGGTCAGGAGCGGCCACGTCGTGAGAGCGAGGTAGCACATCGAGGCCTCGTCCTCGGCGGCGCGAGCGGCCAGCTTCACGCCGATCTTCGGCTGCGGGACCCCCTCGGGCAGCTTCTCCCGGACGAGCGAGGCGTAGCCGGTCAGGACGAAGCCCGTGGCGGAGAGCACGAGGAGGACGGCGGCGGCTGGTCCCGCGACCGCGAAGTAGGGGATGGCGAACACCGTCCCGAGCAGGGAGCCGAAGGCCATGAAGTGTCGGATGCGGGCGTTGCCGGCCCACAGGAGGTCCGAGAGCCCGGCCGCGAAGAGCAGCGCTCCCGGCGGCCATCCCAGGAGCACGCCCCACCCTCCATCCCGTGCCCCGCTCCAGAGCCAGGCTCCGCCGAGCACGATCGGCCAGAGGGTGGAGAGGAGCAGGATCAGGTGCCGCCTTCTGGGGTTCTCCCGAAGGTCCTCGTCGTGTTCCTTCTCCCTATCCTGCGGCATCAGGGTCGTCCCCGGTGTTTGACAGCAGGACGCAACGAGCTACTCGTACTGTACAGCCTCCACGATGTCCTTTCTCGCGGCCGTCCGGGCCGGAAGGAGCCCGGCGAGCACCCCGATCACGAGCCCCGCAAGGATCGCGTAGAGGGCCGGGAGCGTCGGGTAGTAGAAGGAGATGTCGAAGCCGTTCGCCCCGGTCCCGCGCACGAAGAGGTACCCCAGGAAAGAGCCCAGCGCCACCCCCAGCAGGCAGCCGATCACGCTTATCACGACCCCCTCGTCCACGATCAGCCGCCCCACCTGCAGCCTGGTGGAGCCGATGGCCCGGAGGATGCCTATCTCCCGCGTGCGCTCGAAGACGCTCATCGAGAGGGTGTTGACCACCCCGAACGCCGAGACCGCCACCGAGACGCCCATGATCGCGTAGAAGAACACGTACTGCTGCTCGAAACTGCGCTCTATCGAGGCCTTCCACTCGGCGTTCGAGTAGAGCGTGAGCTGTGGGTAGTCTTTGATGATCTCTTTTATCCTGTGCGCCACGGCCTTGCGATCGGCGCCGGGGGCGACCTTTATGGCGAGGAATCTGTCTCCGCCCACGTTGAAGTCCCGCGCGAGCGCTCTCTTGGAGATGTAGACGCCCGTGCCCCCGCCGAGGATGTCGTTGTCGACTATCCCAGCGACCCGGTAGTGACGGGTGCCTTTCGGGCTCGGCACGGATACCTCGGAGCCGACCCCGAGGTGCTGGGAGCGGGCGAGCTGCTTGCCGATGATCGCCTGACCGTGCTGGAGCTTAGAGAAAGCCCCCCTGCCCACGCCCTTGCCGGAGGCGTAGTTGATCCTGAAGATGTCCGTGTAGTTTCTGTCCAGCCCGAAGATGAAGAAGACCTGGCCTCCGCGGGCCTGTACGGTGGAGGAGATGCCGGTCGTCTCCTCCACGCCGGGGATCTTCCCTATCCTGTGGGCTATCCTGGAGGAGAAGACTATGTTCGAGTTCTGCGCCGTGGGCTCGACGACGTAGTCGCTGCCGAGAGAGTTGTCCAGGTAAGCCCGGATCGAACCGAGCAGGCTCCCTCCCAGGGTGGCGAAGGCTATGACGAGGGCGATGCCGATCATGAGCGCCGAGGCCGTGAGCGCCGTCCTGCCCGGGTTGCGGGTGGCGTTGGCCGACGCCATTCGCCCTTCGACCCCGAAGAGGAGCCTGAGCAGAGGGGAGAACCCCGCGGCCATCGGCCTGACGAGCGCAGGGACCAGGAGAGAGATGCCCAGGAAGATCGCGATGACCCCGGCTATGCCGGAGGCGTAGACGAGCCCCTGCAGCTGGGCCGAGAGGTGCTTCGCCAGGTAGTAGGTCCAGGGGATGCCCCCTCCGGCGAGGACCACACCGGCGATGGGCGAGAGCCTGGCGACGCGGCCGCGCCGCCTCCCCCCGCTGGAAGCGCTGCGGGAGCGCATCGCCTCCACCGGGCTCACCCGGCCCGCGCGCAGCGCCGGGTAGAGGGCGGCGAGCACCGTGATCAGCACGCCTATCACCACCGCCGAGACGAGCGCGAACGGTGAGACGTCCACCCGCTCTATCTGGAAGTGGAATGCCCGGCCGAAGAGGTAGGAGAGACCTCGGGCCATCAGGTAACCGAACGCGAGCCCCGCGATGGAACCCAGCACCCCCAGCGCGGCGGCCTCCGTGATGACCGAGCGGGCGATCATCGAACGCGTCGCCCCGAGCGCCCGGAGCATCCCGAGCTCCCGGGTCCGCTCCAGGACGGTCATCGAGAGCGCGTTGAAGACCAGGAACGCCCCGACGAAGAGCGAGGTCCCGGCGAAGAACAGGAGCGCGAGCTCGAAACCCTGGAACTGGCTGTTCGCCTCGCGGGTGCGGGTCGAGGAGAGCTGGGCCGTGAGCCCTCTGCCGAGCGAGGAGTCGAGCTCCTTCCTGAGCCGCTCGACCGGCACCCCCTTCGCCGCCTGCACGGCCACACCCGAGATCCTGTGCGGGTAGCCGAACTCCTTCTGGACGAAGCGCAGCGGGGCCATGCCGAAGGCGATCCCTCCGAAGGAGCCACCCGGCGTCCTGAGCGTACCCACCAGCTTCATCCGCACCACGCCGCCCGGCGTCCCCACGCGCACCTTCTGTCCCACCCTGAGCCCCGCGGCCTTCGCGGTGCCGGCGTCGAGCATCAGCTCGGCCCCGCTCCTCGGGTAACGCCCCTTCGCCAGGCTGAAGCCGGTGGCGAAGGCGGCGCTCTTCGGCTCCACCCCGAACAGACGCATGCTCTCCACCCGCGGGCTTCCTCCCTTGCCGCCGAGGATGAGCGAGGAGGGTACCGAGAGCCGGGGGGCCGCCGAGCCCACGTCGGGGTTCGAGCGGATCTCGCCGAGCCTGGATTCGTCGAAGGTGCCGTTGCCGCCCTGCGCGGTGACGGTTATCTCCGCCGCACCGTAGGCCTTCGAGTAGAGCTCGGTGAACGTCTTCGACATCGTGTTGGAGAGCGTGATCACGCCGAAGACTATCCCCACGCCGAGGACGATGCCTATCGCGGTGAGCGTGGTGCGCTGGGGTCTGGCGCCCAGGTTGCGCACGCTCAGCTGCGAGAAGCGCCTGAGCTTCACCCCTGACCCGCCGACTCCAGCGTCTTTATCCGCTCCAGGATCTCGTCCGGAGAGAGCCCTCTGGCCTCGCTCACTATGCGTCCGTCGGCCAGGAAGATCACGCGGTCCGCCGTACCCGCGGCGCGGGCGTCGTGGGTGACCATGATCGTGGTCTGCCGGTAGCGGCTCGCGGACTCCCGCAGGAGCGAGAGTATCTCGCCCCCGGTCCGGGAGTCGAGGTTGCCGGTCGGCTCGTCGGCGAGCACGATGTCCGGGTTGCGCAGCAGGGCCCGCGCTATCGCGACCCGCTGCTGCTCGCCGCCGGAGAGCTCGTCGGGGCGGTGCGTCCTGCGGCCCTCGAGCCCCACCAGATCCAGCAGCTCCGAGAGACGGCCCTCGTACTTGGAGGCCCTCTCGCCCGCGATGAGCGCGGGGAGAAGGATGTTCTCTTCTGCCGAGAGCGTCGGGATGAGGTTGAAGAACTGGAAAACGAAGCCCATCCGCTCCCGCCGCATCAGGGTGAGCTTCCTGTCGGAGAGGCCCGAGAGGTCCTGCCCGCCGACGATCACCCGCCCCGAGGTGGGTTTGTCCAGGCCCCCCAGGATGTGCAGCAGGGTGCTCTTCCCCGAGCCCGAGGCGCCCATGATCGCCGTGAACTCGCCGGTCGGGAAGCCCGTCGAGACGCCGTCGAGCGCCCGCACGGCGGTCGGGCCTTCGCCGTAGACCTTGACCAGGTCCAGAACCTCGACCGCGATGCCAGAGTCCAGCCGCACACGCCGAGTATACCCCGAGATGAGGAGGAGACGTTTCGTAACCTCGCTGCTACAATACCCTTCGACCGTGACCTTCTGCTTCCCGCCCGGCGCGGGAAGCCGCCATCGCGAGACCACAGGAGGTAGAGAATTTTGGAGAACGCCTACGAGGTCATGCTCATCGTGATCCCCGAGCTCGACGAGGAGCAGGTCGAGAGCACGGTCGGCCGCTTCCGCACGATCATCGAGCGCACCGGTGGGGAGATCCTGAACGTGGATCAGTGGGGCAAGAGACGGCTCGCCTACGAGATAGACCACCGCTCCGAGGCCTACTACGCGGTGATACACTTCACTGTCGGCGAGAGGACCCTCGTCGAACTCAAGCGCATCCTGCGCGTCTCCGACGACGTTCTGCGGCACATGATCGTGAAGCTCCCTCCCGGCTACGCGGAGTCGCTGCGCGAGGAGGAGAGCGTCGAGGCGGCAGGATAGAAGCGGATCGCGAGGAGGTAGCACGAGAACATGAGCACCAAGGGCAAGGGATCCGGCGGCGGGCGCTCCGGCAAGAACAAGCCGTGCGTCTTCTGCAAGGAGAACGTCACCTACGTCGACTACAAGGACTACAACACCCTCAGGCGCTTCATCTCCGACCGGGCCAAGATCCGGGCGCGCCGCGTCACGGGGCTGTGCCCCAAGCACCAGCGGGAGACCGCCCGGGCGATAAAGCGGGCCCGGGAGATGGCGCTGCTTCCCTACATCGCCGGACGCTAGAGGGGGCTTCTCTGAGATGCAGGTGATACTCACACAGGACGTCGAGAAGGTCGGGAACCGGGGCGAGATCGTCGACGTGAGCCGCGGCTACGTCCGCAACTTCCTGGTGCCGCGCGGGCTCGCGGAGGTGGCGACCCCCGCGAAGCTCGAGGAGGCTCGCAGGAGGATGCAGGAGGCCGCCGAACGCGAGCGGCGGCTCGCCGAGCGGGCCGTCGAGATCGCCGAGACGCTCAACAAGAGCGTCATCACGATCGAGGCCCGCACCGGCGAGGACGAGCGGCTCTTCGGTTCGATCACCGCGGCGAACATCGCCGAGGCCATAGAGCAGGCGCGCGGCATCCACCTCGACCGCCGCAAGATACGCCTCGAGGAGCCGATAAGGTCGCTCGGGACGCACCAGGTCCCCGTGCAGGTGCACGGGGACGTCGAGGCCAGCGTCAAGGTCATCGTCGTTCCGAAGCTCTAGGGCTTCAACCTCGATCTCAGGATGAGGCGGGCCGCTTGTAAGCGGCCCGTTTTTGATTCATCCTTGGGGCATGGAACGGCGGGGGAGGATAAGGAGCGTCGGTGCCGGGCCGGAGGCGGCCCGCGTACCGCCGCACGACCTGGAGGCCGAGCGGGCCGTGATCGGGGCGATGCTCGTCTCGGAGGCTGCGGTCTCCACCGTCGCCGAGAAGCTCGCCGCCGAGGACTTCTACTCGGAGACGCACCGCATCATCTACTCGGCGATGATGCGGCTCTACTCCCGCGGGGACCCCATAGACCAGCTCACGCTCACCAACGAGCTGCGTGGCAGCGGCGAGTTCGACAAGGTCGGCGGACGAGCCTACATCTTCGAGATCGTCGAGAGCGTCCCGACGACGGCGAACGTCTCCCGCTACGCCGACATAGTGCGCTCGAAAGCCATCCTCAGGGCCGTGATAGACGCCTCGAGCCGCATCGCCGAGGACGCCTTCCGGGAACCGGAGGACGTGGGGGAGGCGCTCGATGCCGCCGAGCAACTCATCTACAGCATCTCCAACCGGCGTCTCAAGGAGCAGCTCTCCCCGGTCTCCGAGCTCGCGCCTGGGGCGCTGGAGATGATCCAGCAGCTCTACGAGTCCGAGGGGGAGGTGACCGGGGTCGAGACCGGCTTCGAGGACCTCGACCGCCTGACGACGGGCTTCCACAAGAGCGACCTCATCATCCTCGCCGCCCGGCCCGCGATGGGGAAGTGCGTGAAGTGGGACAACCTGGTCGTAGACCCGGAGAGCGGCGAGAGGTTGACGATCGAGGAGTGCGTTAAGCGCCGGCTGCCCCGCGTATCGAACGTCTCCGAAGCCGGAGAGCTGCAGACTACCGACATCTCGGACTGGATAGACAGCGGCGTGAAGCCGTGCTACCGCGTCGTCACCCGTACCGGTCGCAGCGTCGAGGTCACCGGTCACCACCCGTTTCTGACGGTGAAGGGATGGACGCCGCTGCACGACCTCGAGGTAGGCGATAGCATCGCCGTGCCGCGCGGGTTGCCGGTGTTCGGGAGCGACGAGACGTGGCCCCTGGGCCGGGTCCGGTTGCTCGCTTACTTCATCGCCGAGGGTGGACTGACCCGCGAATGTCCGAAGTGGACGAACGCGGATCCCCAGCTCGTAGAGGACTTCCGCCGGTGCATCGGGGAGCAGTTCCCCGACGCGGTCGTGACGAAGGAGCCCCATCGCCCGTACGACTACAAGGTCGTGGGCAATGGAGAGCGGCGAGGGATGAACAGTAATCCCGTCACCGCCTGGCTGAAAGAGCTTGGCCTCATGGGCAAGTATGCCGGGGACAAATCGTTCCCTTCGCTCGTCTGGCGGTGGAGCCGGCGCTACCTGGCCGAGTTCCTGCGCGTGCTGTTCAGTTGCGACGGGACCATCTACGGGTTGGGGAAGCATCCGCGCATCGAGTTCAGCGTCGGCTCCGAACGGCTCGCCCGCGACGTCCACCACGCCCTCCTGCGCTTCGGCATCGTCGCCAAGCTCTGGCGAAAGAAGGAGCGGTGCTGGAGGGTTGAGATCACCGCCCCCGACTCCGTGTTGCGCTACCAGGCGGAGATCGGCTGGATCGGGGAGAAGGCCCTCCGGTTTGCGGGCGGGGCTTTCGCGGAGCGCGAGCTGCCGAAGCGCGGTCCCAACTACGGCCACCCCCCAAGGGAGGTCTGGGAGCTGGTGCGCGAGGCCGCCGCGCGGCGGGGCCTGAGCCTCTCGGAGCTGGGACGGCGCGCTCGAGAGACGGAGAGGCATGGCAGGCGCGCCGGCTACAACCCGCACACCAACAGGAACCTGCCCGCCTATCGGCTGGCGCGGTATGCAGAGGTTCTGAACGATGAAAGACTTGCGCGCATAGCCAGCCCGGATCTCTTGTGGGACGAGATCGTCTCCATAGAGTACGTGGGAGAACACCGGGTCTACGACCTGACCGTGCCCGAAGGGGCCAACTTCGTCGCCCAGGACATCTTCGTGCACAACACCGCCTTCGCGCTGAACGCCATCTGGCACGCCGCCGGGGTGCAGAAGAAGCCGGTCGCGATCTTCTCGCTGGAGATGAGCAAGGAGCAGCTCGTCCAGCGTCTGATCTCCCAGACCACCCGCATAAGGGCGCAGGATCTCAGGAGCGGCAACGTGAAGCCCGAGGACTGGCCGAAGCTCGTGCGGGGGGTGGCCGAGGTCTCCAAGGCCCCCATCTGGATAGACGACACCGCCGGGATCTCGCTGATGGAGATGCGGGCAAAGGTCAGGCGCCTCTCCAGCCGCCTGTTGGCCCAGGAAGGACGCCCGCTCGCGCTCGTCGTCGTGGACTATCTCCAGCTCATGGTCGGGCAGAGCCGCGAGAACCGCCAGCAGGAGATCGCCGAGATCAGCCGCGGTCTCAAGGTCCTCGCGCGCGACCTGGACGTGCCCGTCCTGGCGATAGCCCAGCTCTCCCGCGCCGTCGAGCAGCGCCACGACAAACGCCCGCTGCTCTCGGATTTGCGCGACTCGGGGGCCATCGAGCAGGACGCCGACCTGGTGATGTTCCTCTACCGCGACGAGTACTACAACCCAGACTCCGACGACAAAGGCATCGCCGAGGTCATCGTCGGCAAGCACCGCAACGGGCCCACCGGCAAGGTCCAGCTCGCCTGGATGGAGCAGTACACCAAGTTCGCTTCGCTCGCGAAGGGGCTCTGAGGGCTACCTTATGTCCGTACCCATCGCGTGGTAGCCGCCGTCGACGTGGACTATCTCGCCCGTCGTCGCCGGCCACCAGTCGGAGAGCAGGCTCACCACCGCCCGGCCCACCGGCTCGGGGTCGTTCGCCTTCCAGCCCAAAGGCGCCCTCTTGCCCCACACCCCCTCTATCTCTTCGAAGCCGCTTATGCCGCTCGCCGCGAGCGTCTTCAGAGGGCCGGCCGAGACCAGGTTCACCCTGATGCCCCGCTCGCCGAGGTCTCGCGCCAGGTAGCGCGCGGTCGACTCCAGGGCAGCCTTCGCCACCCCCATCCAGTCGTACGCCGGCCACGCCACGCTCGCGTCGAAGTCGAGCCCGACGACCGAGGAGCCTTCGGGCATGATCCCGGCGAGCCCGGCGGCTATCGCCTTGAGCGAGTAGGCCGAGGTCTGGAGCGCCGTCGCGACCGAGGGCCAGCCGGCGTTGAGGAAGTTGCCGCCGAGCGCGTCCTCCGGGGCGAAGGCGATGGCGTGCACCACGCCGTCCACCCGGCCCCATCGCTCCCCCAGCTCGCGGGCGACGTTCTCGATGTCTTCAGGCTTGTTCGCGTCCAGCTCCAGCACCGGGGGCTCCGGGTCCATCCTGCGCGCCGTGCGGCGGGTAAGGCTCGCCGCGCGCCCGAAGCTGGATAGCGCGATCTCGGCACCCTGCTCCTGGGCGATCCTCGCCACCGTGTAGGCTATCGAGCGCCGGTCGAGCACGCCGGTCACGAGCACCCTCTTGCCCTCCAGTATGCCGCCCATTCTCTTCCTCCTCCAGACGTGTATCTCTCTCGTCCTTCGCACGCTCCGGACCGGGACAGTCTATGTGATGCCATCCCGGCGTGCCAAAGGGGTACTCCGGAGCCTTGGTTACATTCGTGTATGAATCTAGTTTAGAATCGTCGCCGTGAAGAAGAAGCTGCGCTCGAAGATCGGGAGCTTCCCGGCCGGGAGCCTGGCCGTCCTTCCGGGTGTTCTGGTGGCGCTGATCTCTTTCGGTCTCTATCTCGCTACCCTCGCCCCTACCGCGCTGCCGCGCGACGTGAACGCGGGGCTCGCCGACGCCGGACTGTTCCAGGTGAGGGTCTACATACTCGGAATCCCGAACCCGACCGGGTACCCGACCTATCTCCTGCTGGGCAAGCTCTTCACCTACCTGCCGGTCGGGGATATCGGCTACCGGGTCAACCTGGCCTCGGCAGTCTACGCCGCGGTCGCGGTGCTGCTGCTCTTCTTCCTGTTGCGGGTGCTCACGGGGAGGACGCTCCCGGCGGCCGCGGCCGCCCTCCTGTTCGGGGTCTCGCGAGCCTTCTGGAGCCAGGCGGTGATCGCCGAGGTCTACACGCTCAACGTCATGTTCGTCTGCCTGGTCTGCCTGCCGCTTTTGCTCTGGCGGAAGCGCGGGCAGGACCGCTACCTGTTGCTCGCCGCGTTTCTCATGGGGCTCTCCCTCACGAACCACCTCACGAGCGGGCTCCTCATCCCGGCGGGGCTCGTCTTCGTGGGCCTGACCGACCGGAGGAAACTGCTCGACTGGCGCCTGGCGCTCAAGGCCGCGGCGCTCTTCGTCGCCGGGCTTACGCCGTACATCTACCTGCCCGTCCGGGCCATGACCCACCCGCCGCTCAGCGGCTACCACCCGGCTTCGCTCGACGGGTTCTTCTCCTTCGTCACGGGGAGCAGCTTTCAGGGGCAGATGTTCGTCTACGGTCCTGCTCAGATCCCGTGGCGGCTGGAGTTCTACCTGTCCCACCTCCTCCATCAGTTCCCTCCGGTCTTCCTCGTGGTGGCCGCCTTCGGGTTCTGGTACATGCTCTTCACCGACCGGGCTGCGGCGGTCTTCTTCGGCATCCTGTACGCGGGATGGCTCGTCTTCGCGCTCGAGTACGCCATCCCGGACGTCTGGGTCTACTTCATCCCGACCTACCTGGTCATCTGCGTGTTCGTCGCCTCCGGGCTCGTCGCGCTCTTCGAGATGGCCGCCCACCTCTCCCGACGCTGGCAGGCTTCACGGCATCTCTCTTCCACCCGCCGACTCGCGGCGAAGGGAGCGCTGGGATTCCTGGTGCTCGCCGCCCCCCTCGCCGGTGTGCAGGAGACCTACCGCGTGGTCGACCACAGCGACTACTACCAGGCGAGGAAGACGATGGACCTCGTCGCGAGGGACGTTCCCCGGGGGGCTACCGTCATAACCAACGGCAGCAGCCTCTGGTACATGAAGCTCGTCGACCACCGCAGGACCGATTTGAGGATAGTCTCCCCTTTCCTGAACCCAGAGGACTGGAGCCAGCAGGCGAAACCCTGGGTGAGGCTCTCCGAGAAGTATCTCCGGGAGGGCCAGGACGTGTACGTGCTCCTGCCCGGCGACCGCGACGGCTACTACATGAGTTACTTCGAACAGTCCGGCCTGAGGCTCTCACCGCGCGACGACGGGGCTTTCTACAGGGTCGAGGAGGATGGCGGGGGAGGCTGAGCCTGGCATGCAGACGTCCATACCATCTCGGGGGGCGGTTTGAGCGGCTGGGAGGATCTCGCCGGCTACGTGGCCTCGCTCCCTCCGGAGGAGCAGGCCTCCTTCTCCCGCTACGCGGGCGTGGACCTCACCGGCGGACGGGAGGCTGCCGCCAGGACCCTACGCGCCTACGCCGAGGAGAACCCCGGCGTGAGTACTTCCTCGTTTCTCTCCTCGGTCTGCTCGCAGGCCGCTTTCGTCCGGGATACGGAGCTGGCCCGCCGCACCGGTGAGGCGGCCCTGCAGCTCGCGGAGACGGACGAAGAGCGTCAGCTCGCCCACGTCGCCCTGGCCCAGCTCCACTTCCAGAACCGAAGAGAAGAGGGAGAGCTGGAGGCCTTCGTGGAGCACTGTCTGGAGGCCGTACGCCTCGGGCACGCGGGTACCTTCTGCTACGAGCGGCTCGCCACCCTCTACGAATACCGGGGGCAGACCGAGGAGGCGCGGGAGATCTCCCGCCGCGCCGTCGAAGTGCTCGAAGCGGCCGGCGACGTGCGCTCTGCAGAGCGGTTCCGCCAGCGGCTCGAGCGCCTGTCCGCCCACCAGGACCGGCGGTGAAACCTTGCCGGCGGTACGGCGTATCTCCTGCGTAGTAGAATAATGCGTACAAGAAGTGTGGTGTTCTATACCGAAAGGATGGTGAGATGAGGTGGGTGGCTATTTTGGCTACTTCCTGGTACTGATCGTAGGCGCCCTGATCTCCGGGGCGGCGGCGCTGTGGGTGAGAAGCTCCTACGCGCGTTACTCACAGAAGAGAAGTACGAGCGGCCTGACCGGGGCGCAGGTGGCG